>NZ_JAMPKC010000018.1:0-116258 GCF_039961975.1 Trichocoleus sp. DQ-A3
TGAGACAGGTTTTTTCGTTCACTTTCCCCCAATAATCCGCTTATATAGTTCCTAAACTCCCGTTTTTGGGCTTGATGCGTCAATATATCATCAAAGCGTTTGCACCATCTATTGAAGCAAGGGGGCATGGCGGCGGGAGTTGTCTCTTTCATTTATCACACCATAACGTGAAATGGTTGCCATGCCTGTATTATACCTTTTTAGAGTCTTGTTTTTCGTTTAAGCACCGCTAGTAAACTAGAAGAATTCTTCTAGTTGAGGTTGGCTAAGTAATAGGTTAGTTTCGTAATCAAGAAGCTGAGAACCTGTCGAGACTGCGATCGCGTTATGGAATTCTGGGATGGTTGGGATAATTTTCTAAAAGTCATAGCCTCTGACCACAACCTGACTGTGGAGCAAAAAGCGGTTTTCTTGGTCAGATTTGCTCGGCAGAACATCGATAAGAAAAATCAGGATGTTGCAGATGAAGTTATAGGAGGTGAACCTGCAAAGGCTCTTCGAGCCTATGACAAGCGTATGAAGGACATATTCGGTAAGCTTGCAGAGAGTTTTCCTGAAGTTAAGTCTGAGGATAAAGGCAAGGTTAAGAGAGTGCAAGCTTACCTGGAAAAAGCGTATTTAGAACAACAGCAAAACAAAGATACTGAGGCTGGTAGTGCGATCGCGTCTCATGACTGGACAAAAATTTGCCGCGATATGCTGGAGTCTCAGAAACTAAACATCAGACGACAAGCTACCGAGGTAGTTTCTAAAGCATTTTATGTAGAGCTGGGATTAGTCGAGCGCAAACACCAACCCAGACGTAGCGGCGATTTCTCTGTTTCACCAGAGCAAGGATCGGGTTTTTTCCAGCTACATGAGGAAGAAATCACCC
Organism: Trichocoleus sp. DQ-A3; assembly: GCF_039961975.1. Taxonomy (NCBI): domain Bacteria; kingdom Bacillati; phylum Cyanobacteriota; class Cyanophyceae; order Leptolyngbyales; family Trichocoleusaceae; genus Trichocoleus; species Trichocoleus sp. DQ-A3. The sequence continues at coordinate 875 of NZ_JAMPKC010000018.1, forward strand.
AAACCTATGAGCATGAAGAGTTTCTAGAGCAGGTCATTAAGCAGGGACAAAGCAAAAAGAGCCAAGGGAGACGCATAGCCATCATTGGCGAACCGGGAGCCGGGAAAACTACTCTGCTAGAAGCGATCGCATTCTCTCCAAAAACACCAGGTTTCCCAATTTGGGTGTCTCTGGGTAGTTTGAGAGATAAAAGTTTAGAAGAATACCTGCGTCAGAAGTGGCTAAAAGACGCGCTTAAAACTTCAGATGTCACGGAACAGCAGAAAGAACTAGAAAATCTGTTCAAAAGCGGTCAAGTGTTGCTGCTGTTGGATGGAGTGGATGAAATGCCAGCATCTTCACCCGTCGAAGCTTTAGCCAAACTCAGGGAAGAACTCACAGGCTGGGTTGCTGATGCGCGAACTGTGCTGACTTGTCGGCAAAATGTCTGGGATGCAAGTGTTAATGCTTTACCGGGTTTTGATACTTATCGCACCTTGGACTTTAGCTATGGGGAAAGCAATAAACCAGATCAGGTGAGACAATTTATCTGCGAGTGGTTTTCCAAAGCTGAAAAACCAGAACTAGGGGAACGGTTACGGGAAAAGCTAGATGAAGACAGACATCAGCGCATCCGAGATTTAGTCAAAAACCCACTGCGGTTGTCGTTACTGTGCCAAAGCTGGTATTTTCGCCAAGGCGATTTACCAAAAACTAAAGCCGCACTTTACGAGCAATTTACGCAAGCTTTCTATGATTGGAAACAAGAACAATTTTCCACAACTGGGATAAAGCGTAAGGAGTTAAACACGGCTCTGGGACTGTTGGCAAGGAAAGCAATTGATAAAGAAAAATCACGGTTTGCAATACGAGAGAGTTTTGCGATCGATGTCATGGGGGAAGACTTGTTTAAGTTAGCAACTGAAAAGTTGCATTGGCTGAATTTTGTCTACAAGGATGCAGAAACAGATGAAAAAGTATATGCCTTCTTCCATCCCACGTTTCAAGAATATTTTGCAGCTTGTGTGATTGATGATTGGGATTATTTCCTAAACCACAACAACGATAACCCTAACCCATTCTTACAATATAAGAATAAAGATTGTGTTTACCGCATTTTTGAGCCTCAGTGGAAAGAGGTGATTTTACTGTGGATTGGAATAGAAAAAGATGAAGAATTTAGAAAGCATAAGGATAATTTTATTAAAGCTTTAGTGAATTTTATGGATGGTTGCAAGAACTTATATTGGTATCGAACGTGTTTTCTTGCAGCAGCAGGTACAGCAGAATTCAGAAACTGTAAGTTGGCTGATTTAATTCTGCTAATTTTTTATTGGGGTTTTGAGAAGTGGGAAGACCCGAATTTTGATCCAATAGCCGAAGCTGCTAGGGAGATAATTCTAGAAATAGATCATCCTAGGGCAATCAATCAACTGATTTACTATAGAGACAATAGCCAGAATAGATATATTAGCGAGGAAGCTACTTACATTTTGGAAAAGATGGGAATACGCAATCAACCATTGCACAGTATTTCGGAGTTGCCTCCACTAACTGAAGAGCAGAAAGATCAGCTTAAGGAGTATGAAAGTATAATAGAGCAAGCCTTGAATGAGCGATCAAGAACAATTGAATCTATGCTTGGTAGAATACAAGCAGAACCTGGTGCTACGATCAATTTTCTAGTTCAGCTCATGGATAAAAATACAAATAATGAAATCATTGTCGAGGCTTTTAAAAAAGTATTACAAGATAAGCATTTGCGTTTAATTGTAAAAAAAATTAAGGAATACGTAGACATTAAACTTGAGGAAACTGAGTATTTTGACTATTTATATGATGTTATTTGGCACTGTACCCAAAATATGACTTACCCAGAGTTTTATAAGGCTTGGCATGGTGAACGTTGCTCAGTTCAAGGCGTAGAAAACTAACTTACTAATATTCCGGCGCAAGTACAGCTTACTGACAAAACCTATCCCATGACTATTGACACTCAATTTCTGAAATTTGAGGAAAACACAAGTGCGATCGCTCTTTCTTTGTTCGCAGGCGATCGCAACCCTCTTGTCAACATCCAATCTTTGAGAAGTCAAAAGTCAGCAACAGCAATCCAAATTTGTCGGTACCGCTTCTCAACTGGTAGCAACTGCTAGTGCTGAAGAACTGGGCAAATTTCCGACAAATAGGCTTGGTAGCGTCATGCTCAAAGAGTACCAACAGTAGACCGAAGTTTATCAAGTTTTGATAGAGTAATAAAAATTACAACAAATACCCGGATTGCAGTACGGGATCTGGAAACTGCGATCGCCAAATGGTCGTCTAAAAATTTATTGGCATTACATCATTTGTAGATTTATGGTGATTTCCCGTAAATTAGGGACGAAGGTAGCAGGAAGTGCATCACTGATTTTGATACAGTTTCTCGGTTTAATAGAATTTCCCCTCAATTCTCTATTGAGCCGCCTATCAATTGATTTAGGCTTTAGCTCAACCGCTTATGCAGATGTTGTGCCGAAAACGCCAACAGGTTCTGGTTACGAGCCGGGTGATGTGGGTGCTCCCGGAGGCACCATTGGAACGGGAACGCGAGTTCGTTATCAGCCACCCGATGATGGAATGATTCCCAGAGGCGGTACCAGAGGCGTTGACGAATCGCCAATAGAATGCTCTGAGTCTCAGCCTACATCTGTGACTTTGTTGGCTCCTACGACTCATACCGGATTGACTGCATCAGGTCATCCCATCTTTTACTGGTACTTGTCGGGCACCCAATCGGTACCGCTTGCTTTTACACTGGTTGATCCAGGAGTATCTAAGCCAATTATTGAGCAAACAATTCAAACACCCAAGGCAGGGATTAATCAACTCCAGATGTCCAAAGAGTTGCCAGAACTGGTTCCAGGACGGGAATATCTATGGACAGTCACTCTGAAGTGCAATCCGAAACGACGTTCTGAAGATCAGATTGCTCAAGGCTGGATTAAGCACGTACCCGCAACACCTGCTCTAGAGAAACAACTGGCAGCTGCGCGATCGCAGATTGGCAAGGCAGCAATCTATGCTCGATCGGCATACTGGTATGACACTCTAGGCGTAATTTTAGCTGCCCATGCTACTTCCCCCAAGGATCGGTTGATCCGCCAGGAGTTTCTATCGCTCTTAGAGCAAATTGGACTGACAGAGGTGAAAGAGCAAGAACAACAACGGTTGGTAAGGCAGTAGCTAGGTCACCAACATAAATTTAAAATTGTCTTTGCCTGAATAAAAACCCGTTTTCTGGTAGAAAACGGGTTTCTTTTATTCCACAGAGTGAAGGCAAAAGTGTTTGTAAATAAGCCACTGAAGAATCTACCTTCTCTGTCTCTCTTACTCAGTTTGTGTTCGTGTTAGTCTTTAATAGCGATCGCGCGATTCCCAAACATGAAAATCGTTCTTCTAGCCACCCTTCAGCCCTCAGTCCTCAGTCCTCATCCCTCAGTTCTAAGATCGGGATGCTAGAAATTCTCGCAAGCGCAGCAAACTGAGTGTTTGCCCCAAACTCAGCGACAGTAGAGATACTCCTTCTAGACGTGACTGTACCCAATGTTCTCCCCAGTACCACTCGTGATAACCGTCAATTCCTTGACTCAAGAGCAGGCGCAGACAGTTGGGTTGAGCCACTTCCACTTGGTGTTGTATCGCCACTGGCCCCACCCAACTGGTGTAAATTAACCCCTCAGACAGTTGTTCCGGTAGCCCTGCGGAAAGGCGCAGGGGCCACAACCACTGGCTTTGCTGGCTGGGGCGAAGCAGACTGTCGCCGATGGCTGCTGCGGGGGAATTTACTTCTATTCTAAGATGGCTTTGTTGAAAGTTTCCTAGCATAAACAGTTGCGGTTTCTTTGTTATTAGTTGTTACTGGTACAGAAGTTTCTATTTACTGTTCCTAATCTTAATGTAATCGTTTTTCTTGAGAGTAGTGGCTAAATAGTCCTGGCAGCTAAGAATTATCATGCATACTCTAAATTCAGATTTGCATCAACAACAAAAAATTAATTTTAATATAATATCTGTTTTTAAATTAGCTAAAACAACATAAAAAATGATTTTTAAAAATGTTAATTATATTTCAATCCTTATTTTTAGCCTGTTTATCCATCTGTGCCTGATAGAAGATTCAGGTTCTTATCTCTTATTTGAAAAACTAGCTGTTTTTGGCGGTTCTGATAATTAGCACCGCAAATACCACCTCACTATTAACTGCCATGCCTACAATAAAAGTATAGTGTGTTAAGAAATGTAAGGTCTTTTCATGGCTGATCAGTTAATCCGTGCCACGGCGGCAGAGGGTGGAATTCGCGCCGTTGGGGTCATTACCACACGCCTCACACAAGAAGCCAGACAGCGTCATAATCTTTCATACGTGGCAACCGCTGCACTGGGACGCACCCTGTCATCTGGGCTATTACTTGCCTCTAGCATGAAGCGAGAGGGGTCAAGGGTCAACATTCGCATAAAAGGAAATGGGCCACTCGGCGGGCTTCTCGTTGACGCCGGATTGGACGGAACCGCACGAGGGTATGTAGATAACCCAAGCGTGGAACTGCCCCCAAATGCCAAAGGAAAACTAGATGTCGGGGGAGCAATCGGTCGGGAGGGATACCTCTATGTCGTGCGCGATGTGGGATACGGCTACCCGTATTCGAGTACCGTTGAGCTGGTGTCGGGTGAAATTGGGGATGACGTTGCCCACTATCTGGTGACTTCCGAACAAACGCCCTCAGCGCTAGCGGTGGGTGTATTTATAGAAGCGGGTACAGTCCGGGCTTCTGGTGGGTTACTGGTGCAAGTCCTGCCCAAGGCGGCGAGCGACGAGAGCTTAGTGCAACTTTTGGAATCTCGAATGGAAGCACTGGCGGGCTTTACACCCTTGTTACAGGCAGGCAAGACGTTGCCGGAGATTTTGGAACAACTACTAGGAGATATGGGTCTGGTCATCCTACCAGAAGTCCAGATGCTGCAATTTCACTGTGGTTGCTCGATGAGCCGTGTCTTGGGTGCTTTGAAGATGCTAGGCGAAGCCGAACTGCAAGACATGATTGAAAAAGATGATGGTGCCGAAGCGACTTGCCATTTTTGTGGAGAGGTTTACAACGCCAGCAGTGACGAATTGGCGGCGCTAATTGAGGATTTACGTGCCGAGTCTGTTTAGGAATCAGAAGTTAGAAGTCACAAGGTAAGAAAAAATTCTAGATTCTGTAGCTGAATTGAAAATTTCCTTGTGAATGATGAATTATAGATTTTGACTTCTGGATGAGAATATAGCTTTTTGCGGCTGAGGGGAGTAGGATTGCAACTACTGCCTGTGCTAAAAAGCATTCGTCCCAGGCGAAGCGCGTTGTGGTGTGAATAAGCTATGACTAGAAATCCCGAAATTCCAGATGGCGGGCGGAGCGGCAAGTCTTCAAATTCGGCTGGGTGGACATCCCAAAAACGAGTGCCTGCGTCTGGGCGTCCGAGCGATCGCAAACCACACACGAGCGAGAACTCTTCTCAGCCCGTCCCCAGAAAAGCACCGCGTCCGGGGAAACAGCCACTTCCTCCACCAACGGATCGTCCTCAGCGTCCGGCGGGTAGTACTGCACCAGCAGAGGGGGGTCAGCAAATTCCGGCTACACTGCCGAACTCTCCGTCAGAAGCACCCAAGCCACCTCGACCTAAACGTTTTTTACGCTTGCCGACTAGCTGGGCATTCTGGGGCATCTTGGTGGTGCTGCTCTCTGGGGGGCTGGGTTTTACAGCGGTAGCGCTGTTGTTTAACCTGCCAGCGCTTCCCAACTGCCCAGCCATTTTTTGGCCTACGGCTTCGGCATCGCTGCGCCTCAGCTGCGCTCAGATAGCAGCTTCTAAGCAGACGGCAAAAGATTTGCTAGAAGCGATCGCGCTGGTGAACGGTTTGCCAGAAGATCACCCGCTACGCCCAGAAATTGACAAGCATCTGGAAGAGTGGTCGCGGGAGATTTTGAAATTGGGAGAGGAATCCTTCCAAGCGGGTCAATTGTCCGAAGCGATCGCAATGGCTCGCAAAATCCCCACGGGCGTACCAGCGTACAAGTTGGTGGATGAGCGCGTAAATCGCTGGCAATCCATCTGGTCGAAGGCAGAAGGCCTTTACAAAAAAGCCGAGGACGAGGTGCGCGAGTCTAACTGGACTCAGGCTTTTCGCGATGCGGTGCAACTGGTCTATATCGGCAATAACTACTGGGCAACAACCAAGTACGACCAACTGGTGAATCTAATTCAGTCGGCGCGGGAAGAAAGCGCCAAGTTGGATAAAGCGTTCCAACTTTCTAAGAGCGGAGGATTAGATAATCTGTTGGAGGCGATCAAACTGGCACAAGCAATTCCGCCCAGCAGTTTGGCATACAAGGAAGCTCAAGGCGCGGTGACAGAATTTGGGCGCAAATTAATCGATATGGCTCAAGAGGCGCTCGATCGAAAAGACTGGCAAACGGTCATCCTCATTACCAGTAAAATTCCCGAAAGTCTGAATTTACAAAGCGAAGCGCAAGATTTGAACGACCTGGCAAGTGCCCAGTCTCGCGCTCAGAAGGGAACGGTTTCAGATTTGGAAGATGCGATCGCCCTTGCCCAAAAGCTAAATCCCGGACGCCCTCTATACGATAAAGCCCAGGATTTAATTGTTCGCTGGCAGCGAGAAATTGAAGATGTCGCCCATTTAGATCGGGCGCGGGAACTGGCAAAAGGCGGAACGGTCGGTGACTTAAGTGCAGCGATCGCGGAAGCACAACTGGTTCCCAGCACCAATCCCCGCTCCTCAGAAGCAAAATCTCTCGTCAATAACTGGACGAGTCAAATAGAGACGGTAGAAGATCGTCCCTATCTCGCTCGCGCCGATCAACTGGCAAGTTTGGGGGATATGAGTTCTCTGCAAGAAGCCATTAACGAAGCGAGTCAAGTGGGTCAAGGACGCGCTCTTTATACAGAAGCGAGGCGCAAAATCCGACAGTGGACTGACAAAATCGAGCGAATGCAAGACCAGCCTTATTTGGATCAAGCGACTGGTTTAGCGAATGCAGGGGATCTTTCCGGCGCGATCGCGGCAGCGGGACAGATTCAAGCGGGACGAGCGCTCTACGGTGAAGCTCAAGGCAAGATTCGACGGTGGCAAGACAGAGTTGAGCGGGTACAAGACCAGCCTTATTTGGATCAAGCGCAAGCTTTGGCGAGTTCGGGTAATCTTCCGGGGGCAATTACCGCAGCGGGACAAATTCGATCGGGACGAGCGCTCTACGGGGAAGCTCAGGAAAAAATTAAAAGTTGGCGGACAGAACTGCGATCGCAAGAGATTTTGCAGTCCGCTTATCAGTTAGCGAATCCAGGAACACCGGATGCGATCGCGCAAGCAGTTCAAACGGCTCGTCAGGTGCGTAACTCGACGCGAGTCGGTGCTGAAGCTAGAGAGGTGATTAATCGCTGGAGCTATCAACTGTTGGCGATGGCACAAGATCAGGCGCGGAATGATGTACAAAGAGCGATCGCGATCGCCCAAAACATCCCCGATGGTTCATCTGCCTACACCGACGCTCAACGGGCAATCCAAGGTTGGAAACAAAGTCTAGAACCTCAGTCCCTGGAGAACTCACCTTCTTTTTAGTCATTAGTTGATTATTCGGTGTTTTGCCAAAATCTAAAAACTAATCGCTCATTACCGCTTTTTCTGTTTCGCCTTTGTTGCCGTACCGCTCTTTCTTTTTCCTTTTTCTAGTATTGGCGCAACATACTTTAACCACAATTGAGTATGAGGTCTGCCAGCCTGATTCCACTCCTTAACAATCTGCTCGGATTCCCCGGCTTTTTCTAAATACTCCAAACCATTTGGCACACCAAGAACAGAAGCTTTTGCCAGATAATATTTACGCTGTTGAGTAGAATCGCACCGTTCCCAACATTGCGCGGCACGTTCATAGTTCTTGGCGCGGTAGAAACAAGTTCCCGCACGGTAGAGCATCCCATTCCAGCCTTCTCCTAAAGCTTCGAGAACCTCTCCAAATCGCTGCCACTCATTCGGGTGGAGGTTTGTCCCGGCAATTAAAGTCCCAATTCCCGTCGCATATTCCTCCAAGGCTAGTTTCCACTGTCGGCTGTTGCGGTGAATCTCCAACTGGTTGCTTTTGATGCAGTATTGGAGGAAGTGAGTGAACTCCTTTAAAGAAGGTTGGCTCAATTTTTTGTCCATAAATTGGGCAATTTGCCGCTCTGATTCCCGACCTGGCGGAGCCTTGTCAAACTGCTTCAACAATGCTGACCAACACATCCCCTGCCAAAAACAATCCCAAGCGTCTTCTGTTTTGCCAAGCACAAGAAAACGTTGACCAGCTTCGCTAAATTTCTGCTCAAATTTGAGTGCCCAAGCTTCACAAATTTCTGCTTTTTTAGCGTAGGCGCGATCGCTGTAACACTGTCTGGCACGTCTCATGAAATCTGGATCTTCCGAGTTCATTCCCCGACTCTCGAACTCCTGCGCGATCGAGTGCCAGTCATCTTCTTGCAGATCCCGTGCGCTTTCAGGTTTTCCCAAACGGATGGGTTGAACGTTTTCTCGCCAAGCAGGATTTTGTGAATGCTGTAAAAGCACTTCTAAATAAGTTTCTGTGACCCCCCAAAGCCGCTGGTCTCCGATTTGAGAATCAACAACAAATAGACGTTCTTTGGCTCTGGAAGCAGCCACATAGAGTTTATTAAAGAAAAATTCAAATTCATATAAGCGGTCTGCCAAAAGGTCTTTTGACACTTCCCGTCGATTGACTAGATTCCAGACAGCTTTGTTACATTCCTCGCCAAATTTGTAGAGAACGACTCGTTTAAATTCCAATCCTTTAACTGCACTAGCACTCAATACATTTTTGAGCGGTTCTGACTCTGGAATCTCTGCCAAAATTTGAGAAAGAATTGCATCGTTTTGAGCATAGGCAAGCTCTCCTCCTTCCTCACAAGGCACGATAATAATCGTGTCTCTTAGGTAGCGTTTGAGTTGCTCAATTTGAATATTCCGACCAATAATAAATTTTTGCGGAGTGGGAAATTGACCTTGTTTCCAGGCAGTTTGCGGCTGAAGTGCCGGAATTTTAAACAGAACCTGACGACACAATTGAATCAGGTTAATCACTTGCACCACCGCAGTACAAGAGCGATAGTTAGACTTCAGCTCCGGGAAGTTCATCCGCAGATTTAATCGCTGGGTGGGATCGAGTGCTGCGATCGCTTCATTGTAAAATGCTGCCTGTACGCTCTCCCAACGAAATCCCGTCGGGTTCAAGGTTTGGAAAGGATCTCCAGCAAAAGCAAAAGGCAAATTACGCATAGGCTGGTATCCCAGATCGCACTGAGAGAATGCAGACAGCCGCATAATTAACTGAAGCTCCAGCCGCGTAAAATCTTGCGCCTCATCACAGAAAATAGCAGTGTACTCAGCACGGTAACACTTGAGCTCCAGCACCAATCTAATCAAGTCTTGATCGTCCCAGTACCCCAGCTCGGTTGTTAGCCGCTTATACCAACGTCCCCAGATGGTTTTATAAATTTCTTGGAACTGAGCGGCTGGAACAGTGCGTTCCTGAGTCGGCACTTCATCCTGGTAGTCTTCTGGAGTCATGTACCGGAGACTGTACCCCTTGATGAAAGTTCTAATAACGTGCCAGGAAAGTTCTGGGGAATACACCTGTGCTTGTGGCAGCTTTGAGTCTCGGTAAAGCTGTCGAAAGCGATGGAAAGAAATGTATTTCTGAGAATCGAAACGTTCCTGGAGTGTATGCCGGTAGCCGGTAGGGTTTCCCGCAGAGTAAGGTTGCTGGCTCATCCGGTTAGCCAGTGACGCATCGTCTGCTTCTAAAGGGAGTAAGTTTAAGAGAAATGTCCCAAACGGCTGAAAGAAGCCACTGACATCGGGGATTTCCGAACCTTCTGTTCGATCTGCCACAAAGCGGTGATGGAATGTATGCAGACAGCGCACAAACTCTTTCGCAACCTCTAATAGCCGCTTATTATAAGTAAGAAAAAGCGGCTTTCCTGGAAGTTCTTTTCCCGGTTCGTAGTAATATTTTCGATAGCAATAATCTGCAAACAAATACAGCAGCATGGTGGATTTACCGCTACCCGCCCTTCCATTTAAGAAAAGCGGCAGACAATTATTTCCCCGTGCTGATGTTGTTGACACCGAGTTAAGAATTGCCTCTTCTTCTGCCGAAAGAGCTAGATTTACTTCTGCTCCTCTTTGAATTGCCAGCCAACTTTGTTTATCTGTTACTAAGTAACTCGGATAAGACCGTCGCGCAAAGGGAGTGAGTTCATCCAGCGTTAAAGGCTTAGATAAAACATTTTTAGAACCATTAAATAAATTAGTTGCATCCCCTATTTGGGCTATTTCTTCTGTAGAAGGTCGATGAGCAAAAGATGCTAGGAGAAATAATACTTTTCGAGGCGGTTTATCGGCGGTCTCAAGTTGGCTAAATAGCACATAGCAATTATTTTCACCGCACAAATACACACCAGGCCATGCAGCAATTTTCTCAGCGTTCCTCGATTTTTCTTCTATTCCAGAGATAATTTGATAGTAAATTTCCCAGTCTTCTCCGATTTCTGGACTCTTGAACTTGGCAATCCACTCATCACTTTCGTAGAGGATTGCCCAAGAGTCTTTATCCTTTTCTATCTCCCAGCCTGGAGGCTCTAGCCAGGGAAGCAAATCGTCTGGAAGCGGTTCGCGTCTTGAAGACACGTTGCTAGCTGACGGTTGCTGTTGTTGAAGCCAACCAGTTAGCGCTTCCTCATCTAATTGGCAGTCGAGATTCTTTTTGCCGTACTCTTCTGGGGTTCGCAGGAACTTTTTGTATTCTTTAGAGCCACGGAGAAAAATGTCTAGTAGGCACAGCACCAGGTCGTCCTGTACGGGTCGAATTCTGGCAATGAGGCGTAAATTGTTTTCCCCTCTCCGCTTTAAGTAGGGATAAACCCTCTCAAAACGTGCCTGTGACTCATCAATACTCAAAGGCTCAAGTTCGTTGCATAATTTATCTACTTGAGCCTGAACACCATAGCACAGAGTCTTTCGGTTAAATTGGGAGGTGCGATAGATGTACATAAACTTGTCTGTAGCTGTTTCTGAAAAAAACAGGCTGAAGCCACTATTACTTATTGTTATGCAGTAGAGAAATTGCTGTGTAGAATTTTTGTTACATCTTACACAGAATCGCAGTTTTTGCCTCAAATAGTTCTAATTTGCCTATCCTTCCAGGTCGTGTCATTATCCACTTGTGTTGAAACTTGAGCTTTGTTTCAATCCCGCCAGAGAATAAAATTTCCCTTCTAATTGCTCAGAGAATGGTTTAAAAAACTGAATTTTTATAAAATTAGTCTGTTTCAACTTACATTTTGTACTACTCGCATTACCTGTCTCTAGTTTCAACCCCTTGCTAACAGAAGCAAGTTTTCTCTTAGAAGACTAAGTAGAAATTTAAGCCCATTTCAATGAACTTAAGCTATGAGCTTTGGACTGAATTTCAAAGCAGACTCTCAGCTTCCTGTGAATGGTGCAATATGTCCTTATGCTTAAGGTAATGACAAACCTTCCAGGGTGAGCCAGGAAAGGAGAAATCACCGATATCCTAGTACCTATGTCAATTGGTATTTAATTACATTTTTCTACTTAAGCACTTGTCTGAATGGGTAGTTGCACGGTAAATGTAGTCCATCCTTGTGTGCTTTGAGCCTGAATGGTTCCTCCTATTTTTTCGACCAAATTTTGCACTAGATATAGCCCTAATCCACTTCCTCCCTCTTTCCAGATATCACCCTTAGGAATGCGGTAAAATTTTTCAAAAATTCGAGGTAATTCTGTATTTAAAATTTCTGCTTGATTGGTAATTTTAAAGTTTACTCTTGAATTTGAGTTTAAATTAATATTTATTGAATAATCCACATAGACACTAATGGATATTTCACCAAAAGAGGGGGTATATTTACAAGCATTTCCAATCAACTCTATTAATATTTGCTCCAGACAAATCCGGTCTGAAATCAGTGGAGGAAGATCGGGAGAACAATCAATATTTAAAATTTGCTGGCGCTGAGCTATTCCAGGTTTAAATGGCTCAATTAAAGTCGGAAGCCAGTATTTTAGAATTAAAGTTTCTGGAGAAATTAATTTTTTTTCCGATTCTAAACGATGCAAATCTAAGATATTATTAACTAGTTCTATTTCTCGAATACATTCAGCTTCTAATAGCGCTCTATAGTGTTGCTGTTGTTCTTCATTAGAAATGATTTCCAACATTTGAATAATCAGCTTCATGTTGGCTAGAGGGGTTCGCAAATCGTGAGAAGCTCTAGCAAGCAAATCATCTTTTTGAATATTGAGCTGCTGGAGTTCTTGGATTTTCCCTTGCAGGAGTGTCACAGCTTCTTGTTTTTTCAGCCGAGTAGCGATCGCACCTAGCAATTCTGCTCTGGTAAACGGCTTCGTCAGATAATCATCGGCTCCCAGTTGCATCCCTTGGCGCAAGTCTTCTCTCTCCGTTTTAGCGGTAAGAAAAATGAACGGAATCATTGCCGTTACCTGGTCTTGGCGCAATTGAGTTAGCACGCTGTAACCATCAAAATCAGGCATCATGATATCACAAATAATTAAATCGGGTTCGTGTTCCCTCGCTAACTGCACTCCCACCAAACCGTTTTCCGCACCAATGGCATCAAACTCCTCAGCCTTGAGGAGTTTGAGAAGGTTGCTTCTAACTGCTGGCTCATCTTCAATCACCAGAATCTTTTTCACAGGTCTGACTCGTCAATCTGTTATTTAAAGGAAGAACGACTTTAAATGTCGTGCCAAGCCCAATTTTACTAGCTACTATTATCCTACCCTGATGTAAGTCTACACACCTTTTAACAATTGCCAGTCCTAATCCCGTACCATTGATGTTACTAACATTTGTGCCCCGGTGAAACGGTTCAAACAATCGGGATCGATCTGCTAGAGGAATCCCGATTCCTTCATCTTGTATTTCTAAAATAGCCTCTCCGTCTTGGGAAGTAACTTCAAAATAAATATTGCTGTTATTTGGTGAATAATTAATAGCGTTCGAGAGCAAATTATTTAAAATTTGTCGCAGCAACTTTCTATCCATACCAACACTCAGAAATTGGTATCGACCGGTAAAGATAATCTTATGCCCACGGCTCGCGGTAAGTTGTATTTCGGCAATAATTGTCCGACAAAATTCAATTAGGTCAAGGGATACCGGATTAAAGTTTAATCTTGCTGCGTCGGCTCTCCCTAATGTCAGCACATCATTTAACAGATGGGTCATGTGGTTAACAGAGGATTGAATGAGATGAAGTTGTTCTAATCTTTCCTCTTGAGTCCAGCGATCGCCATAATATTCTAGTAATTCGGAAGAAGACAGAATAATGCTTAAAGGCGTGCGGAACTCGTGAGAAGTCATAGAGACAAAGCGAGATTTCAGTTCGCTCAGTTCTTTCTCTTTTGCCAAAGCATTCAAAATCTCTTCTTCTGCCTGTTTGCGCTCCGTAATATCTATGCACGAGCCGATGTAACCCGCAAAGCTGCCATCAGGTGTGAAGCGCGGAATCCCCGTATCTAAAACCCAGCGATAATTCCCATCAGCACGCTTGAGGCGGTATTCCACTCGCACTGGTTGGCGAGTATTGAAGGCTGATTTATAGGTGTCCAAGCAACATCGTAAATCATCAGGATGTACACTTTCTAACCAACCGTTGCCCAGTTCTTGTTCAAGATTGCGTCCTGTAAAATCTAACCAAGCTTTGTTGAAAAATGTTCCCTTGTAATTAAGGTCTGACATCCAAATCAAGGCAGGCACGTTGTCAGCCATAATCCGGAAGCGGGTTTCGCTTTCCCGCAACGCTTCCTCCATCTGTTTGCGCTTAGTTACATCCAGAGTTAGAGACAGCACTGATACTAAATTGCCCGATTTATCTAATAATGCCGAGTTGTACCATTCGCAATAAACAACCGAACCATTCTTAGTGTAATTGCGGTTGCGAGAAACATTACGCTGTTCGCTGCTATCGATTAGCCGCTGAATAACGCTATCGACAGTTGGCACGTCTTCAGAAAAGACAAACTGCCACTCAGCGGGATGTTTGCCAATGACTTCCTCCGCTTTCCACCCGAAGATTTTTTCTGCTTCCGACGACCAACGCGACACCCGAAAATTACAATCCCACTCTATGACCGCTAGGGGTGAGTTTTCAAAATGAAAGTTTAGTCTCTGAAGTGCATCCCGGAGCGCTTCCTCTGTCTGCTTTTGCTCAGTAATGTCACGAGCGACACTTAACACAGACTCCACTGACCCATCTAAAGCAAATTCCGGGACGATACGAGCTTGATAGCATTTTCCGCTGACTGAGGACTTGCTTTCAAAAACGTGTGGCTGACCTGTTGTAAACACATCTTGAAGAATTTGTTGAAAAGGAATATAAATTTCTGGTTGGATTCCTAACTCTGGATGAGTTTTGCCGATAAAGATTTGTGGGGATATTCCGATTGCTCGTTCTACAGCGGAATTGACATATAAATGTTGCAATTGTTTGCCAAATCGGGAAATGATATCAGGGGAATTGTCAGCCAGTGCTTTAAACTCTTGTTCGCGGCGGTGGAGTGCTTCCTCTGACTGCTTGCGCTCGGTGATATCGACTGCAATCCCGGTTGTTCCGATTACCTCCCCGGTGTTATTAAAAATTGGGGTTTTAATTGTTTCTGTCCATAGCATCTTTCCTTCTTGGTAGACTGCGGGTTCTTCGACACGCTTGCGCTTGCCGATTTTCATCACCTCTCGATCGTCCTCTCGATATCTTTCGGCTAAATCTGGATGCCAAATATCTAAATCTGTCTTCCCAATTAAGTCTTCTGGTTCGAGTCCGCAGGCTTTGCCAAATGCTTCGTTGACGGCAATGAATCTGCTTTCTTTGTCTTTTAACCAAGCTAAATGGGGAATATTATCGAGGATGGCTTTCTGCTGGCTGCGTTGCTGTGTTAGCTGTTCCTCTGCTTGCTGGCGTAGCGTAGCGTGTCGCAGGCTTTCACTAATGTCTTCTAAAATTCCAACATGACCGATAAATTCTCCTCGATCGGAGAACATCGGTGAAGACTGAACGCGAACCCAACGCACAATTCCTTCCTTAGTTTGAAAGCGAAACTCGTCAGAGTATTCTCTCCGTTCACGAGTATGTGTTAACCAATCTGCAAAGACGCGATCGCGATCGCTTGGGTGAACCACCTGCAACCACCCTTCTTGCAAACTCTCCTCCAAGGTAAAGCCACAGATGGCTTGACAGCGGAGATTTGTGTAGATGCAACACCCCTCCATATTTGCCAAAAAAATCCCCACTGGCGAGTAGCTACTCAAACAACGGAACCGTTCTTCACTTTCTCGCAACTCATCCAGAGCTTTTTTGCCTTCGATAATTTCTTGCCGCAATTGATGGTTGGTTTCTGTTAATGCAGTAGTACCCTCAACTCGAATTTCTAAGGCTTCGTTCGCCTGATTCAGTACAGCTTCAGCAGCTTTGCGTTTGGTGATATCGCGGGAATTAACAACAATGTCTGCGATCAATGGGTTAGCCAGCCAATTATGATATTGGCGCAGTAGTTTAGCTTTTTCTGCTTTGAGTTTCCGGATTAATTGTGGTTTTAGCACAGCCTGCACAGAGCGCACTTGCCTTCCCAATCTACGCATATTCTTTTGACCTTCGGAGTAAGTTTAATCGTTTGCAATAGTGATTTTTTGCCTTACCTCAACCGCCTCAATAGCGAGCATTACCTAATTATGCTGAAGTTACACTGCTATCTAATTCGCGTGAATTAATTGCTAACAGCTCCTCTTTGTACCCATCGAATTTACAAATCTAATTTATAAACAACTACTGAAATTAAGACGGGACAAGCGATCAGTGTAGGTTAGTAGTCTAAGTTGGCTACAGTTGTACGATCGACTACATTCGCCTTTAACATAAACCCTTTCTCTAGGTAGATTCAAGACCTCTTCCTTAGGAAAGGCGAATGAGCTGATAATCCTGCTTAGATTAAATACAAATTTGTACGGGAAGTTAATGATGAAAGGCATGAACCCAGCGCAAAAATTTGCGTTAATTATCGGCATTTTCTTTTTCCTTTGTGGTGTAATGGGATTTATTCCCGCCTTTGTGAAAGCGCCTACGGTTACGCCTGATATGGCGGGTCTTGGATACACAAGTGGATACGGTTACTTACTGGGGTTATTCCCCATCAATGTCTTACATAATGTTGTTCACCTTGTCGTAGGACTTCTGGGAATTTTTGCATCCATCGCCTTAGACAGTTCTCGTCTCTATAGTGGAGTTTTGGGAATTTTCTATGGGGTGCTAACGCTAATGGGGCTTTTTCCGGCTACCCAGTCAACCTTGGGCTTGATCCCAATCTTTGGCAACGATGTCTGGCTTCATGCAGTCACCGCCGCGATCGCGGTGTACTTTGGCTTTTTTGCTACACCGGATTTGTTGGAGCTAAGCACGCCACAACAGGGCGGTACTCGTAACGAGGGCTAAAAAAGGGTAGCGTTTAATAGCGGGTCGATTGTCGAATCCGATTGAGTTTTACGTCGCTGATTGCCTTACAGAAAATCAGTATGCCTTTACCTTAGCCGAGGTATTCTGGTTTTCTGTAAGCTTTAAACGTAATTACCGCGCATATTAATAACACTTAGATCCAGTCCTAAATGATTCGTAAACGCAAGATCCCCGACTTCGAGAAAGAAGTCGGGGATCTGAAAGGCTGGCTCACAACTCAAATAGGATTGCTATATTTGTAACACTTGCATCTGAATCAATTCTTGGTATTTTCGATTTGGCGCACCACGGTGAGGGCGGAGTAGCTGACGCCTGCGGTTCCTTCGCCGGGATGGGTGGAATCTCCCACTAGCCACAAATGATTCACGGGTGTGCGATTGGCAAAGCCAAAGGGGCCAAAGGTAGAAACTCGCTGACCAATTCCGCCGACAATGCCGCGATCGCGTGCTGTGAAGCGGGCAAAGGTGCGGGGTGTAGCGGCTTCTTGATGGACGATGGTTTCTGGTGTCAAGTGAAAAAATTGGCTCAGACGAGCGATCGCTTCCTCGGTATATTGTTGCTTTAACTGTTCATAATCCTCAGATTGCCACCAATTCCGAGTGTCAACGAAGGAAGACGCAATGATAGTTGCTTTACCTTCTGGGGCGCGACCATCTTTAGGGTGGCTCACTGAGACAAATAGGGAGTTATTTTCTCCAATCGGGCCGTCATAATCGTAGAGAAACTGCAAATGAGGCGGGCATCCTGAGGAAATCGCGCTTCGATCGACACCGAGATACACCACAAATGCTCCCGACGATGGGGGAAGTTTATCGACTCGACGACGATAGCGATTTTGGGTTTTGGGTTCCGAACTAGGAATTCCCTCTGGTGTCTCTGCTTCCAAAAGTTGCACCAAATTTTGGGCGGTGACATTGGCAACGACATGGTCAGCGGGTTCTGTCCAGACAGCGCCAGTTTTTTGATTGCGAATAACGACACCAGTGGCTTTGCCATTTGTGGTGTGGATGCGTTCAACGGTGTGGCGCATCAACAGCTTGCCAGCATCTCTCTCTAAAGAGGAGACTAGGCGATCGCTCAACACCTGCATACTGCCTTGGAGATGAAATAGTCCCTGTGGCTCTTGGGACACACTCAAAGCAGTCGCTGCATAAAGCAGAGCCGTTTCTTCAGCATCTACCTGAGAATAAAGCTTGAGCTGCAAATCCAGAAACGTTCTCAGACGCTGATTATCGCCCAATCCATACCCCCGCAAAGCGTCTCCCACCGTCAAAAAAGTGTAGGGCAAAGTAATCAACGTATCGGGACGAACCGCTGATACCATCTGCCATAAGTCCCACAAATTTCGCGGCGGTAGCACCGGATCGCGCGATTGAAATGCAAAGCTGGCTCGGAATAAAGTCGCCAACAACTCCCAAAATGGTTCGCTTCCGGGAAACTGCCGACTTCGCTCCGCCTGCCACTTTTGGGGGTCGCGCCAGACGTTAATCGGTTCGGTTTCTCCCGGTAGATACACGGCACAAGCTGGATCGCAAGGCGTCGCTGCTGGGATTTCAATTTCTAGTTCCTGAAAAATCCGGTGATGAATCCCCCCCGGTTCCAGTCCAGCCACCTGAGTCGCTCCCACATCAAAGGTAAATCCTTTGCGTTTGAACGTGGAAGCACATCCCCCAGGCACCAGAGCTTGATCCAAAACTAAGACTGAGTAGCCTCGACGAGCGAGTAATGCCCCAGCCGTGAGACCACCAATTCCAGCACCGATAACGACAACATGACAGCTTGGCATGAATTGAGAACGAGGATTCCCTCTTCCGAGACTTAATATTACGTTACATTAAGTTTCGGCTTCCTGACAGGTTCGCGCTCGACGATGAACAATCGGGATTTCAATGTAAAACTCTGTTCCTTGTCCGGGTTCTGAGGAACACGTTAGAACCCCGCCGTGCTTCTCGACCACAATTTGATGGCTAATGGATAAACCCAAGCCTGTCCCCTTACCAACAGGTTTCGTGGTGAAGAAAGGGTCAAACAGCCGTGTCATCGCCTCTGGAGGGATGCCAGAGCCATTATCTCGAATCCGAATTACCACCTGAGGACAGTCATTAATTTCGACAACCTCAGTGCGAATTCTAATCGAAGCAACTGGCACTTGAGTATTGGAAATGGGGGGAGTTTGACCTAACTCAAGAGAGTGTGCATGCAAATTCTCGATGGTTGCGATCGCTAAATGCTGATAGCTGTACTCCTCCAAAACATCAATCGCATTGTTGAGGATATTCATAAACACTTGGTTCATCTGTCCAGCATGACACTCCACAAGGGGGAGATCGCCGTACTCTTTAATCAGCTCAATTCCTCGATTTCCCACCTTTGCTTTCATTCGATGCTGTAAAATCAGCAGCGTACTATCTAACCCTTCATGAATATCGACCGCCTTCATTTCTGCTTGATCGAGCCGAGAAAAATTCCGCAAACTCAGAACAATCTGGCGAATGCGGTCTGCTCCTAGCTTCATGGAAGAGAGTATCTTCGATAGGTCTTCTATGACAAAAGTCAGATCGATATTTTCCTTATACGCTTCGATTTCTAGGACTGGATCGGGATAATAACGCTGGTAGAGTTGTAGCAGGTGCAGCAAATTTTGGGTGTACTGATCTGCGTAAGCGAGATTGCCGTAAATAAAGCTGACTGGATTATTGATTTCGTGAGCAACACCCGCAACTAACTGCCCCAGACTGGACATTTTTTCGTTCTGAACCAGTTGGGATTGGCTGCTTTGCAGCGTCTGCATCGCTTTTTTCATCTGGATTACTTGTTGTTGCAGAGACGCGATCGCGCTGCTTTGTGCAGCTTCCGATTCTCCTAAAGTCTCCAGTGCTTGCTTGCGCTCGGTGATATCTTCGGAAATGCCCAACAAATATTGGGGAGTTCCCGCTTCGTCGAAAATCGGGATTTTTTTAGTGTGCAGAATCCTCAAACCTTGATGTTTTGTCTGGATTGGCTCTTCCGGAATGTCCAGAAGTTTCCCAGATGCCAACACTTCGCGATCGCGACTTGTGAAGAAATCAGCTTGCTCTGGCGGGAAAATGCCATAGTCGTTCTTGCCTAACGCTTCTTCCTGAGAATAACCAGTGAGTTCCTCGTTGGCTTTGTTCCAGAATACAAATCGCAATTCATTCACTTCTTTAATAAAAATTCCAATTGGCAGATTTTCTACGATGGAATTCAATAAATCATGAGTATGTGCCGTTGCTTTTTCTGCCTGTTTGCGTTCAATAATTTCCCTTTCTAATTGTTGATTTGTCTGCAATAAGTTTTTAGCACGAGCTGCCAAAACTTCCAAATTGGCGTTCGCTCTTTCCAACTCAGCCTTAGCCTGAGCCAGTTGATTTTTAGTGTTTTTTTGGATTCGGAAGTTTTCAACCAGGAGCGAGTAGTAACGCCTCAGAGCCATGAAAGCTCCCACAACTAAAGCCATGATTGGAACCATGCCTCCCTGAATTCTCAGTATCATTAGGGAGCCGTTTTGCCCACCAAAGACTAATGTTAAAAGCTGCACTGAATGTTCTAAAGCACAGCTCAAGAAGATTGCTACAGTTACGAGTACTAATGGATTGCTGAGTAGATGCTGCCCTCGAAGAAAACCGCGATAAATCAAAAACGCAGTTGTATAATAACCAGCTGCAATGATGGTATTTGTACTTCCTGAAAATCCACTCAGCATGAGTACAACTGACTCCCGTTAAATGAAGCTTTAGTTTGGTCTATCAGACTAAACCATAGTATCTGTCTCTAGACTGATAAAGCCTCTTAAATTCTTAAATTTATCTAAACTTACAGACTTTATTTCAAACTTTTAAAAATTTAAAATGAATCTTTCATAATAAAGGTATTTCCCAATACATAAATAAACAAAGTTTAATCAATAAGCCAAATTCTAAAGAATGATTGACTTTCTTAATTAACTTTAAAAAATGGCACGGAAAGGAAATATGTGTTAAAGGCGAAAGGAGCGGGAAACTTTTTAAAAACATCTAGAGAGCGATCGCGCAATGCTGGGGAGCTGGCTGAGGAGACAGGTGCAGACTGAGTAAGATAAAAGGAGAAATAGTCCAGCGCCGAAGAACACATGACCTCAACTCTGCTCAAATCTACGCCACTCAACGCCCCGACTCTCCACCGCCTACCTAACGGTTTAACGATTGTGGCGGAGCAGATGCCCGTCGAAGCCGTTAACCTAAACGTGTGGATTAATGTCGGCTCATCCGATGAGCCAGACCCCATCAACGGCATGGCTCACTTTCTAGAACACATGGTGTTTAAGGGGACGCCAAGGCTCAACAGTGGAGAATTCGAGCGACTGATTGAAGAGCGGGGTGCCGTAACAAACGCAGCAACCAGTCAGGACTATACCCACTACTACATCACAACAGCTCCTAAAGATTTTGCCCATTTGGCACCATTGCAACTAGATGTGGTGCTAAATCCCAGCATTCCAGAGGATGCCTTTCAAAGAGAGCGATTGGTCGTTTTAGAAGAAATTCGCCGCTCGGAAGACAATCCTCGCCGCCGGACTTACCAGCGGGCGATGGAGGTGGCATTTGACACCCTGCCTTACCGGCGTCAGGTACTTGGGCCAGCAGCGGTAATTGAGCAGCTGACGGCGCAACAGATGCGCGATTTCCACGCCAGTCAGTATCAACCCAAATCGATAACAGCGGCAGTTGTGGGCAATTTGCCGGTTGAGGAATTAATTGAAATTGTGGCAGCGGGATTGACGGAGATAGGCGTCAGCACTCAAGAGCCAGAAGTCAAAACTCAAGAAGCGATCGCTTCAACCCTCACTCCCGAACCTGCTTTTAGGGAAATTGTCCGCCGCGAGTATGTTGATGAAAGCTTGCAGCAAGCGCGGTTAGTGATGATGTGGCGAGTGCCTGGAATGACGCACTTATCCGATACTTACGCGCTGGATGTGTTGAGCGTGATTCTGGGACAAGGTCGGATGTCGCGGCTGTTCCGAGATTTGCGGGAAGACAGGCACCTGGTGACGAATATTGGGGTGAGCAATATGAGCCATCGGCATCAAGGTGTCTTCTATATTGGCGCGCAGTTGCCGGTAGAGAATTTGGCAGAGGTGGAAGCGGCGATTCTTGCTCATATTCGCACCCTCCAGACAGAACCCGCGAGTGAGGCAGAGATTTCTCGTTTCCGGACGCAAGTAGCGAATCGGTTTGTCTTTGGGAATGAAACGCCGAGCGATCGCGCCAACTTATACGGCTACTATCAAACCATGATGGGTGATTTGGCTCCAGCCTTGAATTATCCGGCTCGGATTCAAGCGTTGGAAGCGGCGGATCTCCAATCAGCGGCTCAACAGTATCTCTCTTGTGATGCTTATGGTGTGGTTGCGATCAAGCCAGCTAGCTAGGTTTTTTAACGCAAAGGTACGCAAAGGTTAACGCAAAGATACGCAAAGAAATCAATCTGGTTTTGCGTACCTTTGTGCTTTCCTTGGCATGACTCTGCGTTAAAATTTCTCCCATGTGGACAGAAATAGACGCTCAAATTACTCGCCTAACGGGTGAAAAGTTTCAAAGTCAGCAGCGGCAGTCGGTTAGTGGTGGCTGCATCAATCAAGGCTATGCTGCCAGCGATGGACAACGCACCTACTTCATCAAAATCAACCAAGCGTCTTTGGTTGATATGTTTGAGGCAGAGGCGCTGGGACTCCAGCAAATGCTGGAAACTCACACAATTCGGGTTCCAAAACCGATTGGCTGGGGCACTGGAGGCAATTCTGCCTATATCGTGCTGGAGTGGCTGGAAATGGGGCGCGGCGACACCCATTCTTGGGAAGAAATGGGGCGGAAGTTAGCGGCGATGCACAAATGCGCTGGAAAAGACGCCTTTGGCTGGGATAGAAATAACACCATTGGTTCCACGCCACAAATTAACACTTGGACAGCAGATTGGGCGGAATTCTATGCCAAGCATCGTCTCGGCTATCAGTTTCAGCTAGCAAAGCGTCGCGGCGGTCATTTTCCCCAACAGGAGCAATTGCTGGCAGCAATTCCCAAACTGCTAGCGGATTATCATCCTCAACCATCTCTAGTTCACGGCGATTTGTGGGGGGGAAATGCAGGCTTTACGGCATCGGGAGAACCCCTCATTTTCGATCCGGCGGCGTATTATGGCGATCGCGAGGTTGATATCGCCATGACAGAACTTTTCGGTGGCTTCCCCGCAGCCTTTTATCGCGGCTATAACGAAGTATTTCCTCTAGATCCAGGCTACGAGCGCCGGAAAACCCTCTACAATCTCTATCACATCCTCAACCACTTTAATTTGTTTGGCGGCGGCTATAGTTCGCAAGCCAATGGGATGATTGAGCGTATTTTGAGATAGTAGAAAGAGATATAGCAATCCTAAATAAGTTGTAAACTCTCTCTTTCTATCTTTTCTTCGCGCTCTATAGCGCTAACGCGCATGGCTCCGCTAGGGCGTCTTTGCGGTTCGTTTAAAAAAATATGTTCGCAAATCAAATAGGATTGCTCTAGTAGAAACGCGATTAATCGCGTTTCTACTAGAGGTTATCAATGCAATTATGCCCCTCGATTCTGATTCTTAACAGCTTCAGCCAGAACCTCTACAGCTTTCGCTTTTTGAGGGTCTTTTCCTTGAGCATATTCTAACTGAAACGGCACTTCAATATCGGGTTTCACTCCCTTACCTTCTAAGCGTTCTCCATTCACGTAGATATCAACAACCGCAAGATAAAGAAGGTTTCCATCTTTGAGCAAGAAAGGACGAGCCGCAACAACTGCGCCTGCTGTTTGACTCCCAACGACTTTTCCAATTCCATACTGCTCAAAACCGTAAGCTAAAATTTCCTTTCCGCTTCTGGTTCCCTTATTCACCAGCATCACAACGGGTTTTCTCCATTGATAATCCAAGGTAGTTTTTATTCCATCTCTAGGAATTTGGGTTAATACTGGAACTTTTTCGGAAAAAATACTTAGATAATTCGGAGTAGCTCCACCCCAGCCATCTCTTAAGTCTAAAATCAACCCATCCGCGTCTTTAAGCCGTCCATAAGCAATTTCTTCTTCCAGTAATTCCTGATATTGATCGCCAGCATACGACCAAATATGAACATAACCGAGTTTTCTTCCATTGCTTTCGATTATTTCGATACTCGACCGCATTGCGTCTAAGAAAACTGTAGTAGGTTTTATTATTTTTGGAACTACAGTTACATTCTTATTGCTATTTGAATCTGGAGTTCGTTGAATTGATATACTGACTTGTTTCCCTGTCTTATTAACAAAAGATTCGATTGGCTGATACGGATTGCCATCAACTGCTAATATTTGGTCGCCTACTTTGAGTCCCGCTTGAGCAGCAGAACTGTTATCAAGAATAGCAGTGATAAAGGTCTTCCCATCGATCTCTTTAGTGAAAGCTCCAATTCCGGTGTACTCTAAGCCTTTGGGAAATAACTTTTGTATTTTTTCTAAGAAATGACCTTGATTAAATATACCCAAAAGTTGGTAGTAAGCGGGTTGTGACTTCGGATAAAAGCCTAGATGAGAAGTATGCAACTCAGCTAGCATTTGATTGATGACAACGGATGCTTCATCAATAGATTTTGCCTGTTTGACTGAAGGTTTATACTTCTCTCGCATGGCTTTCCAGTCAACCCCATTAAACTTTGGGTCAAAAAAGTTGTCATTGACTGTTTGCCAAACTTCTTCAAATACAGCTAATGTCGGTGATTCTTGAAGTTTTGAACTAACGGGTAGGAGGAAAAATGATAAGGCAAGAATCACTAAGACGCTAAGGCTTAAATTAGCCAAAAAGCGGTTAATTTTTTTAAGTTTTATCATTGTTTTAATATTTAAAGTTAACTTCAGCCAGTATAGCTTATCAGCTACTTAAATCAGGGTGGAAACCATCCCATTTTTACAAATATATGCTGGCGGTTAGAAACCGCGCCTACACAGACAAAACCCGCGTAGGCGGGTTTCAAACTCATCACTAGATGTTCTAGAGTAGGCGCTGCTAATCAATAGTTTTACAGATAGGTTTGTTTAGGTACAGTTACCTAAATTACGAGATGCGAATGAAGCGATCGCTTATCCTACCTCCCCATACCGAACTCTATTATAATTGCGTGATACTAATGTGCTGAGGCTGAGCTTTAACTCGTTCTATCCAATCTTGGATTGCTGGAAATCTTGTTAAATCGAATCCACCTTCATCCGCCACATGAGTGTAAGCAAACAAGCCGATATCAGCAATCGAATAGCGTTCTCCCACAAAAAAATTACAATTTGTTAAATGTTTTTCCATAACCGTTAGCGCTGCATAACCGGGTTCGCGCTTTTGATTCAGTGCCTCCTTATATTCCTCCGCCTTGCCAAGGATAGAAATCCAAAAGCGGGAAGTAGCAATATAAGGCTCATGGCTATACTGTTCAAAGAATAACCATTGCAATACTTTTGCGCGTTCAAAACGGTCGTTTGGCAAAAAATCAGTTCCTTCGCTCAGATAAAAAAGAATTGCGTTGGATTCCGCCAGGAATTGACCTGATTCTGTTTCTAATACTGGAATTCGCCCGTTGGGATTCTTGCTTAAAAATTCAGGAGTCCGAGTTTCACCTTTGAGAATATTCAGTTCTATGCTCTCAAAGGGAATTTGCAGTTGTGTCAGTAAAAGACGAATTTTGTAACAATTACCAGAAGAGAAAAATTGATACAATTTGAGCATATTTATACCTAAACTACTTCAATAGTAGATTTCAGGACGCGATCGCAAGTGCGCGAGCGTTAGCAATAAGTATTGTCACAGGCGAAGCTTGCCCGAAGCATAAGCTAGCACATATCGCTTTTATCAGTAAAACCGAGAGCCAGCCCTCCACACCCAGCAAATAAATCGATAACTAAGGGTTCAGTTGCTGACTGTTGAGGGAGTCGAAGCTATTTTTCGATAAAATCAAGGCAAGAAAGACGGTTGCTGAAGATTTTCGTCTTCATCAAATCAAGATTAAGGTGAGGAAACACTTAGCGAATAAATCGGGTACGCGGAGATGCGTCTAGGCGCAGGGCGGCGAGCGCACCCTTCAAATCAAAAGCGATCGCACTCTTTATTACCAAGTGCGATCGCTTTCTATCTTCCAAACACCTATCTGGTGAGATTTTTCCTCGCCCGTTCGGAACGCGCTTCAGCTGATTCCATTACATCAGCCATATTTTCCAGCACTTCTCCTGGATGATTTTCTAAAACTCTCGTAGACAAAGAAACTCGACCTTTGCCTTCATCAATGTCAACAATCAGCGCTTTGATTACTTGACCCACCTGAAACAACGATGCTAGAGATTCGATGTAAGTTTGGCTTACTTGCTTAATATGCAGCAAACCAGTAATTCCATCCAAATCAACAAACACACCGAAGGGCTTCACACCAGTAATTTTCCCCTCGACTAACTGCCCGACTTCTAGCTGAGTGATGGCAACAGAACGAGTCGCTTGCCGTTGAGAAAGCACCAGTTTGTTAGTGTCGGCAGAAACTTCCAAAAAGCTAGCAGTTAGCTTCTCACCAACCAGCGACTCCAGGTTGTCGCGTTCCACCAAGTGCGATCGCGGAATAAATCCCCGCAACCCCTGCACTTCCACCGTAACGCCCCCCTTATTGATACCAGTGACACGGGCTTGTACTGTTTGGCTTGCTTCCTGCATATCAGCCAGGTTATCCCACGCCTGCTTGATCTCCATCTGCCGCACTGAAAGCGTCACCTGACCATCTGCATCTTGCTCTCGGATAATCAGGAAATCCCGTTCTTCCTGCAACGGCAGCACAATGGATAAATCTGTTACCCGTCTCAACGACGCCTCATCAACAGGTAAAAAAGCCAAAGACTTGCCGCCAATGTCTACATAGGCACCATCACTTTCGTGGGTTTCCACTTTACCGCGCACGACTTGTCCCTTTTGAAACTGGTAGTCGTGTTGTTCGAGAGCTTTGGCAAAATCGTCCATAGAAAATGACGATTTTGCATCTTGAGAAGAGGTCGATTTGGAATTCATGACAACTTAGTTGATTGAAAAAAAGTAATTCCCAACTCGCTGATTGCTAGTGTGGGAAAAAATTATGCCGCTTGAAGTTCTTGTTCAAACAGCTGTTTTACCTGCTTCCAGGCATCGGCGGCTGTGGTGTCATTGTAACTGGCGCGATGGTCACAGAAAAACCCATGTTCAGCTCCATCGTAGCGGAAGACACGATGGGGAATGTGGTGTTTCTCTAGCTCCACTTCAATTTGATCTACCTGTTCGGCGGGGATGCTGGCGTCCTCCATGCCGAAAAAGGCGTAAAGCGTGCCTTTGATGTCTTTTGTGCGTGCGATCGTTGGTTCGCCGCCGCCGGGAGTGTTCGTAGCAACGCCAGCACCGTAGAATGAGGCTGTGGCTTTGATATCGGGTAAAGTCGCGGCGAGGTAAGCAACGTGACCCCCAAAGCAGAAGCCGATGCAGCCAAAGACAGGTTTGACTTCGGGCAGGGTTTTGAGGTAATTAATTGCCGCCTGGATATCGCCGAGTAGTTCTGAGGCTTGGGTTTGATCCTTGTACTGTCTGCCAATTTGAATGTCTTCCGGAGTGTAGCCGGTTTCAAAACCCGGTGCTTGGCGTTGAAAGATTGCTGGCGCGATCGCTACATAGCCTTCTTTGGCAATTCGTTCTGTTACCTCCCGGATGTGGGCATTCACTCCAAAAATTTCCTGCAACACCACCATGCCTGGAAAAGGCCCCTCCCCTTCCGGCATTGCCAGGTAAGCCGCAATTTCTAGATCGCCATTGGCAATTTTGAGGTTTTTTGCCCGAATCTTGCTATCTGTCATGATAATTCTTCTCTGTCCTCTGCTGTTTTTTTAGCAGATAGTGCTACTATTTTGTCTACCAGCAAATTGCCCTACTTTTTACTGTAATAAAGTATTTAGAAATTCATAAAATTGCTGCCCTACTTCTCGATTTTTTTTATGAAGAAAATATTATTTAAAATAAACCATAACTTTTTTATTTAAAAAAATCATTTTTTTAAATATTTTGTAATTTTAGCTTATTTTATTGTGTAGTTTTGTGCGGTTATTGAAGAGTTGCTGGCTGCCGAAAAAGTGGTTTTTGGAGAGAGCGATCGAGAACGATAACTAGCTTTTGTAATCCTTAAAAATCAAAAAGTATCAAGGGGTAAGAGAAGGAGTTCGACCTTGGCAGACTGGAGAGAAAAAGAAAAACCGGCCGGATTATTCACTCGGCAACTTACCTTCATCGCTATCGTTACCTTAACGGCGCTCATCGTCAATAAAATCATCGAGCCGTCACCTCAAACTTCCCCTCAGCATCAGTTTGCGATAGAGGTTCGTCAGGACAAGCCGGAAGCTCAACAACTCCCCAGTGTCAAACCCGAAAATTCGCCGCCGAGGGAAATAATACCGCCAGGGAGTAGCGCCGCTGACACGGCAGAGGCTTCTCAATCGCCAAGTGTATGGGCGATCGCACCATCAAACCCAGTTCATCAGCAACTCCCCATTGCCACACCCGAAAATTCGCCCAGTGAAACAACGCCTTGGGCGATCGCTCTCTCACCCGCAGCCGAAAAAACCTTCCCAGTGCCTACCGAGTATCAGGGAAAAACCATTTATCAGATAAAGCCGAAGAATCTGAAAAAAGTCATCGCCCTCACTTTTGATGATGGCCCTTGGGGGAAAACGACATTGCAAGTGCTGGACATCCTCAAGAAAAACGACATCAAAGCCACATTTTTTTGGGTAGGAGAGCAACTGCAAAGTTATCCAGCCGTAGCGCGACGAGTGGTTGCTGAAGGTCACGCCATTGGCAACCACACCTGGCATCACTCCTATCGTCAGATGGACGAGGCTACGGCGGCAAAGGAAATAGATGATACAGCCGCACTCATCTACAAGATAACCGGAGTCACAACCGCTTACTTCCGCCCTCCCGGCGGCAACTTGCAAAATGGGTTAGCGGCTTACGCCCAAAAGAACAACTACGCCGTGATGATGTGGTCGATTAACTCAGCGGACAGTCGCCGCCACCGCCTCACCGCGCCCAAATTGGTCACAAACATTCTCAAGAGTGCCTTCCCCGGCTCTATTGTGCTGATGCATGATGGTGGCGGCAACCATTCGACAACGGTTCAAGCTTTACCCCAGATCGTTGAAAAACTCAAAAAGCAGGGATATCAGTTTGTCACCTTGCCGGAACTACTAAAGAGGCAAGAGACAACAGACGCTACTGATTCCGTTTCTAGCGGGGAAGCAGAAACACAGATTCCCCCTCGATTAGAGGAATTTCCGCACTCCCCCGGAGAACAACCCGAACAGTATTTCCCTGGGTGAGAGTGTTTTAGACTTTTTTTGGAGTTTAGATGCTGGCTTGTAGAAGACTTGCAGCAAGTAGCGCTAAGAGCGTATGTGCTGATGCGATCGCGTCTCTACTAGATAGATCAAGTGAGAAGGAGGCAGAATCTTGAAAAACCAGGGCGATAACTCAGCTTCTGTAGCGCATTATGCTATTAAAGAATTGCCCTTCTCACGGCTTCATGAGAATCAGAGTCCTTGGAGGCTCGTAAATGGTTCAGTTTCATATTCAACCAGACAGTGAAATTCCAGCGTCAAAACAGCTATTTGACCAAATGCAGTTTGCGATCGCCTCGCGACAGTTTCCCCCAGGTCATCGATTGCCCAGCACTCGGCAGCTAGCAATGCAGACAGGTCTGCACCGGAATACCATTAGCAAGGTGTACCGGCAGCTAGAAGACACTGGATTAGTAGAATCCCAAGCCGGATCGGGAATTTATGTCAAAGCCCAAGGAAACGAGGGCGGCACTGGACATAGCGGCCCCATACACGAACAATATCCCCATGCCTACAAGCTGGTGCAGCACAGCCTGGATGAACTGCTCAACCAAGGTTGCACCCTCAACCAAGCCAGAGAACTATTTCTAGCAGAAGTTGACTGGCGCTTACGCTGTAGTGCGCGAGTGCTGGTCACGGTTCCGTCACGAGACATCGGTGCTGGGGAATTGATGGTTCAGGAACTGGAAAAATCTTTAGGGATACCCGTACAGTTGGTGCCGATGGAGGAACTCAGTAAAATACTCGATCAAACCCACTCCGGCACCGTGGTGACTAGCCGCTATTTTATTGGGGATGCGGAAGCGATCGCTGCCCCACGAGCGGTGCGCGTCATCCCCGTCGATATTTACGACTACGCTCAAGAACTCCAGCTGGTTCAACGCCTGCCTAAAGACAGCTGTATGGGTCTGGTGAGTCTCAGCTCAGGCATTCTTGGAGTTGCAGAAATTCTGATCCACAGCCTGCGCGGGGATGATTTGCTGGTGATGACAGCCCAGGTAAAAGACACCTACAAACTCAACGCGATCGTTCGCAGTGCCCAAACGATTGTTAGCGATCGCGCCAGTTTTGCCACCGTCAAAGCCGCAGTCGCCGCCGCCCGTGAAGACATTATTCGTCCTCCGGAGCTATTATGTAGCGAAAACTATATTGGCACCAAGTCAATTAACTTGCTCAAGCGCGAACTCGGTTTAGGTTAACAATTTTGGATCTTAGATTTCAACGATCGGATTTCGACGCTCAGACAGTCTAGCTCATCCCATTTGGCAGCCTAAAGTGCCGATTCAGGTGGGATTACCCACCTGCACCCTTCGGTTCAGGCTGAACTTTTGGACGATCCAGATGCTCTAGGGTCTTCATCAGAGATTCAAGTTTTTCACTCAGAAACCCCTTCTAAAATTGGCAATTCCCTGTTGAAACATCGGCAAGAAGCAATCGGAGCAAAGATGACGATTTAGATGAAACCTTCGATGGGTTTAAAAGATGCCATTGAGAAACACCGTGCTGCTAAAGCTTTCCAACCCGATCCCATTCCAGACTTTCGTTTGGAAGAAATCTTTACTTTAGGGATACACGCGCCATCCGGTTAAAATTTACAGTCTTGGCTTGTAAAATCACTCCACACGTATATGTTTGCTGTCTGCTACTCTTAGGCGATGCCGCCGATGAACCAATCAAACATAATAAGGGGCGCTTTGGTATAGATCGGGTTTACTATAGCGACAGTTATGGTGATTTCCGTCTATAGACTTATGCAGAAGTTTTCAAAAAGCCCCTCCGGGTGATTGGCATAACCTGCAATTAAGGGTATATTTACACCTCAAGAACAGCCGGCTCCTTTTGCTTAGCGATCGCGTCCGGACCGCTAGCTGCAACTGGCAACTGTTGCGATAGTAATCGGGAACAATTTTGCTCTAACGCCTTCTTAATTTTTTTTAAATCAAAGGCGTTTTCCCCAAACCGTTGCCAAAACTGGCAATTCTTAAGCCAGAATCTGTAAAGATATCCTGACAGCTAAAACAAACTTTTGTGCGGAACTCTAACTCCTGATGCTATGACTGCTGTGCCCCTTCCTCGCCAGCCATCTCCCTTACCTGACGGCGGTACCACCGCCGAAACGACGCCTGTTTTTGCGCTCAAAGAACTGGTGGCGCGTTTGCATCGAGAACAGCGCAAGATTCAAGACTTGCTCTCGTCGTTAGGGTTTGCCCTGCGTAGCTTCAATAATTTGAATCAGTTTTTGGAGTTGATTCCGCTGATGGCAACGAGGGTGACAGATGCCGATGGCGGCATTCTCATCCGGTTTTTGCCGAATGGTCAGGTGCGGCTAGAACGCCTGCACTGTCAGGAAGGTCAGTCTTGTCAGGATATTCGCAAGGCGCTTAACGCCGCAACCCGTCAGGCGAGTAATCCCTCGACAACGGCAGAGGGGGTCGCTACACCGCCATCATTGGATTCTCAACTGAGCCGGTTTTTGGGGCCAGACATTCAGGTATTTGGCACTCCGATTCTGGTGAAAAATACAGAGCGGGGACGTCTTTATGTGTTCAGCCGCGATCCCAAATATATTTGGACAGACACCCGGCAGAAGTTGGTGCGCTTAGTTGCCGATCAAACAGCAGTTGCGATCGCGAACGATGAACTCACCGTCGAACTACGCCAAAAAGAACGCCTAGATAAAGAATTAGAAATTGGTGCCGATATCCAGCTGCGCCTACTACCGCGACAATGTCCGAATATTTATGGAGTCGAACTAGCGGCAAAGTGCCAAACGGCTAGTCGCGTCGGCGGAGATTACTATGATTTTATTCCCGCCAATTATGACCAGCTGCGCCCCCAAACAGACAGTGATTCGGAAGTGGAAACTGCCCGAAGAGGATCGGTTCCGTGGAGCCTGGTAATCGGGGATGTCATGGGCAAAGGCGTCCCCGCCGGTCTAATCATGACGATGACGCGCGGGATGCTGCGAGCCGAAGTGCTAAACAGGCACTCACCGGCGAAGATCCTGCAACATTTAAACCGGGTAATGTATGCCGATTTGGAAAACTCCCATCGGTTTGTCACCCTGTTTTATTCCGAATACGATCCGCAAACCCGGATTCTGTCTTACAGTAATGCCGCCCACCATCCTCCCTTGTTATGGCAGGCATCAACCCGTTCCATCAAGCGCTTGGATACCTGGGGAATGCTGATTGGTCTGGATGCCGATTCCCAGTATGAAGATGCCCAAGTCCAGCTGTATCCTGGGGACACGATTATTTATTACACCGATGGTTTTACCGATGCGGCAAATCAAAATGGCGATCGCTTTGACGAAGAAAAG
This sequence comes from Trichocoleus sp. DQ-A3, assembly GCF_039961975.1. NCBI lineage: Bacteria > Bacillati > Cyanobacteriota > Cyanophyceae > Leptolyngbyales > Trichocoleusaceae > Trichocoleus > Trichocoleus sp. DQ-A3. The sequence continues at coordinate 33,248 of NZ_JAMPKC010000018.1, forward strand.
CTGAGCCGCACCTTCCAGTGGGCTTGCCAGCATTGCAACAGCACCCAAGCGATTTTAGATTACCTATTTGAGCAAGTACAGCAGTTTATCGGTCCATCCAGCCGGAACGGAGATGATATGACGCTAGTGGTGATGCAGGTCAAAAGTTAATCGGTAATGAGTCATTGGTCATTTCCTATACCCATGACTCATTACCCATCACTGACTCCCCCACTAGCAAAGACATCAGCTTTGTGTTAATACAATCTGAACGGATGCGCGAGCAACCTTTGCCAACATCTCTCTTTGTTGTGAGGAAATCAGAGTCATGGTGCTTAATGAAATGCACGAAATAATCGGTTGGTTGCCCAACTTGACCCACGGTTACGATACGGTATCGCTTTGGTTTTCGCACTCGCCGGTCAATTGGCCCGTCTTGGCGCAAGAAATCAGAGACCCAAAAGTGTTAGACCAGATGCAGAATGCCTTTAACTACTTCATTAAATCAGGGCAAGTCTGGGCGCTGTTAATCGGGCTGTTTTTTGGCTACCTGATTCGAGGGATTACGGCTTAGTGGATAGCGTTTGAAGGTTTAATAAAGTTAAAGGTTGAAGGTTGAAAGTTGAATGTTTGGATACAGCTTGCTCGTCCTGAAATTTGCTAAAGAGTAAGATGCTTGCCTTTGCAAGCTACAACCTTCTCGACGAGCCAACTTTCAACCTGCTCGCCTTTCAAGCTGCTCGCCTTTGAATCTGTTAATCCAACGTTACCAAGAAGCTCGTGACTCAACAAAAAACTTGGAGCCAACGGTTTGAATCGGCGTTGCATCCTGCGATCGCTCGCTTCAACGCTAGTATCGGCTTCGACATCGAACTCATTGAATACGACCTCACCGGCTCGACTGCCCATGCCAAAATGCTCGCTCACACCGGCATTATTTCAGAGCCGGAGGCACAACAGCTAGTCGCAGGCTTAGAACAAATCCGCCAAGAATACCGAGAAGGAAACTTCAATCCGGGGATAGATGCAGAAGACGTTCATTTTGCGGTGGAGCGCAGACTGACAGAAATTACTGGAGATGTCGGCAAAAAACTGCACACGGCGCGATCGCGCAACGATCAAGTAGGTACTGACACCCGCCTCTACTTGCGAGATCAAATTTCCCAAATTCGCAGCCAGTTGCGCGAATTTCAGGGAGTTCTCCTCGACCTTGCCCAAAATCACGTCGAAACCCTAATTCCCGGCTATACGCACCTACAACGCGCCCAGCCAGTCTCTTTAGCTCACCACCTCCTCGCTTACTTTCAAATGCTGGAGCGGGACTGGGAGCGCCTAGGAGAAGTCTATCAGCGCGTCAATATTTCGCCTTTGGGGAGTGGCGCACTTGCCGGAACCACTTTTCCCATCGATCGGCACTACACTGCCAAACTACTGAACTTTGAGGGGGTCTATGCCAACAGTATGGATGGCGTGAGCGATCGCGACTTTGCGATTGAATTTCTCTGTAGCGCCAGCCTGATCATGGTTCACCTCAGCCGTCTATCGGAAGAAGTCATCCTCTGGTCATCGCAAGAATTTGGCTTTGTCACCCTCAAAGATAGCTGCGCCACCGGCTCCAGCATCATGCCCCAAAAGAAAAACCCCGACGTGCCTGAACTCGTGCGGGGCAAAACAGGTCGTGTTTTCGGGCATCTGCAAGGAATGCTAGTGCTGATGAAAGGGCTACCTTTGGCTTACAACAAAGACTTACAAGACGACAAAGAAAGCCTATTTGACAGTGTAAAGACCGTTAAAGGCTGCCTAGAAGCAATGACCATTTTGTTTCGCGAAGGGCTAGAATTTCGTACCGCTCGCCTTGCAGAAGCCGTCGCGGAAGATTTCTCCAACGCGACCGATGTTGCTGATTACCTAGCAGCGCGGGGTGTCCCCTTCCGGGAAGCTTACAATCTCGTGGGTAAGGTTGTAAAAACTTCCCTCGCTGCCGGTAAACTTCTCAAGGATTTGAGCTTGGAAGAATGGAAGGAATTGCACCCAGCTTTTGAGCCAGACATCTATGAAGCCATCTCTCCAAGACAAGTAGTTGCCGCTCGTAACAGCTACGGCGGTACCGGATTCGAGCAAGTGAGACAAGCGATTCAAGCTGCTCAGTCTCGGCTGAGTGGTTAGGACTGAGTAATTAGGACTGAGGACTGAGTAGTTAGGGCTGAGGGCTAAATAGGGGATTTCTCAATTTCGCAAAAGAGTTAGTAGCTGAGGAAAAATATTTTTTTTCCTCAGTCCTCAATCCTCAGCCCTCAACCCTCAGAACCGAGCAATGGCTAACCCATCGCGCCGCCCATTGCTCCCATTCCTCCTCCCATCTTGTCTTCATCCTCCTCATTGGTTCTCTCTCCGGGCGATCTTTGACGCCGGAATTTAGAGAACCGACCCGTAGTTTGACGTTTACGAAACTTGCGGGCGTATGCTTGATTACGCTGCGCCTTTTCTTTCTTAGGGTTACGGCGCTTCGCCATGTTCACCTCTTTGATATACGACTAAAAAATGGTGCCTTTGGGTTTTCCCCTGCACCTGATGCTTGTTAGTGTTGTCAGTCACACCCAAGGCTTGGAAAAACAGTTGCTAGAATCTGCCAATCTACCGCGATCGCCCTCTTTTCGAGGGTTCTCCTTCGGTCTGGCTTGGTTGATCTGCATCTGACGCCCCATCCATTTTGCACCATCCAGCACCGAAATAGCTGTCTTTTTTTGCGGAGCTTCCACCCTCTCTACGAAAGCAAAGCCCCGCACTTTGCCTGTCTTCCGGTCGCTTGGTATCGCCACACTTTTGGCTGAACCAGATGCAGAGACTTGTTTAAAGTCTTTTGGAGTAACCTGCGAAGACAGACTTTCGATGTAAATAGTCATCCAACAATATCCATCCGAACAGTTGATTCAGATGAAAGCCGAGAGAGAGAAGAGCGACCTAGAAGCGCAAAATTAAAGCGTCTCTAGCAACTTCTCAGAACCTACTCTTGTCCAAGCGAATCTACACAGAGAGTGTGTTGCTCTTCCAGAGCATTTTTTTGGCTCTGGAAGCCTCTGCCTTCAAACCTGTGGAAGAAACACCGAAACAGGCTAGCCTAAAAACGGTGGGTCGCAGACTGACGTGACCGAACTTGCATCTGTAACGTATATCATAACAGCCTGTCAGCAGCCTACTAAAAAGCGCTGACTTGCTGCGGTTGAAAACATCCCCATGTCCCTAAAACTCAGCGATACTGCTTCTTGGCTGGGTAAAATTGTCAGCCGTAACCGCAGCAAAAAGCTAAAAAATTCCGCACCAAGCAGTTGATACGCCTTCAGCGCTGCACATGAATGCGATCGGCTCGGATGGTAACATTGAGAAGATTTATCTTCAGGTGACTGAATCTCAAAAAGCGGAAATTCTCGCTGATTTAAAATTTTAATTTGTAGAGGTGGATGAATAAGCAATTCTGGCATCCCCAGAACTATGCGGATTCAGCCCTTGGGGAAACCCTCCTTTTGCAAAGTTTTAAATTTTATCTGTAATCGGAGAACTTCCTGCTCATAAATTGACTCTAAAAGTAAAAGTTCCTTTCTGCGTTGAAGTAAAGCTTCTTTTGCCTATGCGTCGGTCATGGCGATTTATACAAACAGTGCTAGGGATTATTTTCCGCCATCCCATTATCGGCACAACTATCATCCCGATTTTGCCAGATGGTCGAATTGTGTTCATTCGACGCGGAGACACAGGTGAATGGGGTTTTCCTGGCGGTATTGTTGATTGGGGTGAGGACATTCCAACATCAGCGCGGCGGGAGTTGGCGGAAGAAACTGGACTGGAGTTAGTAAAAGTTCGCCGGTTAGTGGGAGTTTATTCTTCGCCAGACCGCGATCCCAGAATTCATTCGATTTGTGTAGCGCTAGAAGCAGAAGTGCAGGGAGAAATGCAGGTTCGGGATACGCTGGAAATTATGGAAGTCAAAGCTTTCTCAGTGACATCCTTGCCTCAAGGGAAACTCTGCCATGACCACGACCAGCAGTTGCAGGACTACTTGAACGGCTTGACAACCCTCGCATAAGCAGGATTTTCGATTTTGGATGAGTCAATCCATCGTCAATCTAAAATCTAAAATCTAAAAATCTAAAATCTAGGATGACTCTACCGTTACGCAATTCTCGAATTAAGCTGTCTCAAGGACAAATCTTCTGGCGCGAAGTTGGTCAAGGGCCAGTTTTGGTTTTTTTACACGGATCGGCTCACGATAGCAGTCAATGGCTAGCTGTCATCGATTGTTTGAGTCGGGATTACCACTGCTTTGCCCCGGATTTACTCGGCTTTGGTGACTCCGAACGCCCGGATGTTCACTACTCAATTGAGTTGGAGATGGAATGTCTTGCTGAATTGTTAGAAGCATTGAATCAGCGAGAAGTTTTTTTAATTGGTCACTCGCTGGGAGGGTGGATTGGGGCAAGTTTCGCGCTGAAATATTTGGAACAGGTGCGCGGATTAGTGCTGTTAGCTCCAATTGGGGTGGAAGCGGAGGGATTAAGAACAGAGCGATCGCGCCCATCTCTATTTACATCTCTATTTAAGCGGCTGTCTAAGGTAGTATCGTCCGGGTGGCGATCGCTCATAGATGCGATCGCTCGTGTCTCCAACAATCGCCTGTTTCCCCGCAAGCAGACTGGGCAAAAGAAGCGGCGACAAGAACAGCCGGTGCAGTTTCCCACTACCGACAAGCTATTATTTCAACGCCGCCGCGCCGAAATTCAAGCAGAATTATTGAAAGAAAGACTGGAGTGGCTGAAAGTCCCCGTTTTGATTTTGCAAGGCGATCGCGACAGTCGTTCTAGAATTGCCGAAAGTCAAGCCTACGCGGACTTAACTCCATCAGCTCAGTTGGAAATTATTAGCTTTGTGGGAAACGATCTACCCGAAGCGTTGCCAGATGTCGTGGCTCAGTATATTCGAGATTTCGTTAGTAAGCATTAGGGGCGCATAGGCTGTGCGCTTGTAGTGGAGTTAATAAAAGAACCTCACCCCCCAACCCCTCTCCGCAAGCGGAGAGGGGAGCCGGAGCCGCAGGTGGAGGCGGGGTAAGGTTTTTCTCAATTGTGGAGAATCAAGCGGATTTGATGTGAATCGCTTTATTAAGGACTAAGAACTAAGGACGACTGACCGCATTCCCATAAATATCAGATTCGGGTCGCTAATTATCTGACTGGCTATTTCAGGAAACTGGATTTGGAGATAAGCAAATAAAGTAGCGCGATCGCCTCCCGTCAAAACCACCCGACTACCTGGAAATTTCTGCCACCAAGCCTGGATAAAGTCTTTGATTCCAGCCAAGACAGTGTAGATAACGCCACTCTGAATCGCCTCCGGTGTGTTTACAGCAAAACGCGGCGGCATTTCCTGGGGCAATTCTATCGGTGGTAACGCAGCAGTTCTTTGGGTTAGAGACTGTAGCTGTAATCTTAACCCAGGCAAAATCGCCCCACCCACTAGCCGATGGTTGACATCTGCACTCGTAAAAGTTAAAGCAGTTCCAGCGTCAATCACTAAAGAAGGCAAGCCCCAAACTTCGCCAGCACCCAACACCGCTAAAGCCCGGTCAATACCAAGAGTGGGATAAAGTCCTTCAAGGGGCAATTGGTCTAAAGTCATGACACGGATATCTGGGTAACTTTGCCAAAGTGCTGTTTGCTCTGGAACCACCGAAGCCAGATAAATCGGCAACTTTGATTGCTGATTGTGGATTTTGGATAATGAATTGGTCGGACTGGGTGGCAAAATTTCCAGTGGAAATTTACCCGCTGCTAAGCGCTGCGCCAGACGATTCACAGTTGCCGCTGGCAGATAGTTGCTATCCCAGGCATCCTGAAGAATTTCTCCCACAAAGTACGCCCAGTGCAGCCGCGAATTCCCAATCGTTAAAGCTAGCCAATTCATCGTTCTCTGAGCCTGGAGCCGTTCGGCACTTTTAAAACTCTTAACTCACTCATAGGTTTTTTAATAAATCTTTACAAGAGACTCGTGGCAGAATGAAAGAAGAAAAAATACCTAATGGGTTGCAACAGAAGGAGACCAGAGATGGTAGCGCTCACCGACCGAACCCAAAAACGCCTCACCATGCAGACCGGCGAAATCGCCCCTGACACGACAACGATTCGCTCGCTTGACTGGGATCGCGATCGCTTCGACATTGAATTTGGGCTGCAAAACGGCACCACCTATAATTCCTTCATCATTCGGGGTGAGCAGACGGCTTTAGTGGATACCTCCCATGAAAAGTTCCGCCAGCTATATCTGGATGCATTACATGGACTCATCGACCCAAAAGAAATTGATTACCTGATTATCAGCCACACCGAGCCAGACCACAGCGGATTAGTCAAAGACATCTTGAAACTGGCTCCCCAGGTAACGGTGGTTGGGTCAAAAGTCGCAATCCAGTTTATCGAAGATTTTGTGCATCAGCCGTTTGAGCGGCGAATCGTCAAAAATGGCGACAAGTTGGATTTAGGCAACGGACACGAATTGGAATTCGTGATTGCTCCCAACTTGCACTGGCCCGACACGATTTTCACCTTCGACCACAAAACCCAAATCCTGTATACTTGCGACGCCTTTGGCTTGCACTATTGCTCGGATAGCACCTTCGATGAAGATTTAGCCGCCATCGAAGCCGATTATCGGTTTTACTACGAATGCCTGATGGCTCCGAATGCCCGTTCCGTGCTGTCTGCACTGAAACGGATGGGAGAACTGCCAGAAGTACACACCATCGCCACCGGACACGGCCCGCTGCTGCGCCACAACGTTGTGGAACTGACGGGACGTTATCGCCAGTGGAGTCAAGCTCAAACCAAGGGCGAGACGACAGTAGCGGTATTTTACGTCTCCGATTACGGGTATAGCGATCGCCTTTCCCAATCCCTCGCTAAAGGCATCACCAAAACAGGCGTCGCCGTCGAGACACTCGACCTCAAATCCGCCGATCCTCAGGAGGTGCAAGAACTGGTAGGGCGTTCATCCGGCTTAGTCATTGCCACACCCCCAGCCGCCTCTGCCGCCGCCCAAGCTGCGATTGGCACCGTTTTAGCCGCTGCTAAGGAAAAACAAGTAGTCGGGATTCTGGAGTCCTACGGAGGAGATGACGAACCCGTCGATCCGCTGGTGAGTAAATTTAGAGAGTTAGGGCTGACAGTCGCATTTCCAGCAATTCGGATTAAAGATACACCCGGAGAAGCCACCTATCAGTTGTGTGAAGAAGCAGGTACAGACTTAGGACAATTGCTCACCCGCGATCGCAACATCAAACAGATTAAATCTCTTGATGCCGAATTAGAAAAAGCCCTGGGACGCATCAGTGGTGGACTCTACATCATCACTGCCAAAAAAGGCGAAGTCAAAGGTGCCATGTTAGCTTCCTGGGTGGCACAAGCCAGCTTCCAACCCCTAGGATTCACAATCGCTGTCGCAAAAGACCGGGCTATTGAGTCCATGATGCAAGTAGGCGATCGCTTTGTCCTCAACGTCTTAGAAGAAGGAAATTATCAAAATTTGATGCGGCACTTTTTAAAACGATTCCCCCCTGGCGCGGATCGATTTGCCGGGATCAAATCTCAGCCTGCGGAGAATGGTTCCCCGATTCTGACGGAAGCCCTCGCATACATGGAGTGTGAAGTCTCTAGCCGCATGGAATGCAGCGATCATTGGATAGTTTACAGCACCGTTCAATCCGGTCGCGTCTCCAAACCCGACGCCCTCACAGCGGTTCACCATCGCAAGATCGGAAATTATTATTAACCCTCTTGATGCGCCAAGGTTAGCGCTCTCGGTACGCAAAGAAGCAGCTTTAACTTTGCGTATGAGAGTGTACCTTTGCGTTTAAAAAAATTACCGTTTTAACTTATGATGACAGCCACAAAACCCCGCGATGTTCAGGTTCTCCCGATTGGTGCAGATACAACTGTGTTGCGATCGCGCACTTGGGACAGACTTAAGTTTGAAATCGAATATGCTCTACAACGGGGCACAACGGCGAATTCTTATGTGATTCAAGCGGATAAAACAGCGCTCATCGATCCGCCGGGAGAATCATTTACAGGCATTTTTCTTTCCGCTTTACAGCAGCGATTTGACTTAAACAAGCTGGATTACGTGATTTTAGGACACGTCAACCCCAATCGAGTTTTTACGCTGAATGCTTTACTAAAACTGGCTCCTCAAATTACTTTTGTTTGCTCGAATCCAGGGTCAATTCTGCTGCGAAATCTTTTTGAAAACACTTTCCCAGAGACTTTACAAGAACACAATCTACAAATTGCCATAATGCGAGGGGAAGAAACCCTCGATTTAGGCAAAGGTCATCACTTACAATTTATCCCCACGCCTAGTCCCCGTTGGCCTGACGCCCTTTGCACCCACGACTCCCTAACCGAAATTTTGTATACGGATAAGCTTTTCGGGGCGCACGTTTGCGGCGATCAGGTGTTTGATGAAGGATGGACGGTGTTTAGCGAAGATCGGCGCTACTATTACGATTGTCTGATGGCTCCCCACGCTCGGCAAGTCGAAACAGCGCTAGACAAACTCACACAGGATTTGCCAGCCAGACTCTATGGGACGGGTCATGGCCCCTTGGTGCGCTACAGTCTGATTCCGCTCACGCAAGCTTACCGTCAATGGAACCAGCAGCAAAGGGCAACTGAAACAAGCGTGGCGCTGCTCTATGCTTCAGCTTATGGAAATACGGCAACCTTGGCGCAAGCGATCGCTAGTGGTATTACCAAAGCAGGCGTTGCTGTCGAATCAATTAACTGCGAATTTGCCGAACCCTCGGAAATTCAAGAAGCTGTAGAAAAATCAGATGGGTTTATCATGGGTTCTCCTACCCTCGGCGGTCATGCTCCCACGCCGATTCAAACTGCCTTGGGCATTGTCCTATCCAACGCGAGCAAAGGCAAGCTGGCGGGTGTTTTTGGTTCTTATGGCTGGAGTGGAGAAGCGATCGATCTACTAGAAGGCAAGTTAAAAGATGCTGGATATCGCTTTGGCTTCGACCCGATTCGAGTCAAATTTAAACCCACCGAGGTGACGCTGAAATATTGCGAAGAAGCCGGGACAGACTTCGCCCAAGGGTTGAAAAAAGCTAAAAAAGCCAAAATGGCTCGACAACAGTTAAGCGTGCAACCGATTTCACCTTCGCAATCTGCCAGGATCGAACAAGCGGTAGGGCATCTGGTTGGCTCTCTTTCCGTTGTAACAACGAAACAAGGCGAACTCAGCGGGGCGATGTTGGCTTCTTGGGTGTCTCAGGCAACTTTTAATCCCCCCGGTTTAACCATTGCTGTCGCCAAGGATCGAGCGATTGAATCGCTGATGCATTCTGGCGGAAAATTTGTTTTAAATATTTTGGGAGAAGGCAAGCACATCGGCTTGATGAAGCATTTTCTCAAACCTTTTGGTCCTGGTGAAGACCGATTTGCGGGTGTCGCTACGCAAGACGCCCAAAATGGTTGTCCGATTCTCACCGATGCCCTTGCTTATCTGGAATGTACTGCCCGCAACCGGATGGAATGTGGCGATCACTGGTTGGTCTACGCTGTGGTGGAAAATGGCAAGGTGTTACAGCAGGAAGGCGTCACCGCCGTTCATCACCGAAAATCGGGTAGCCATTATTAAATAACGCCCAGTGCATAAAGCCCAGTGCAACTTTTTCTGAGCAACCGATTTATCAGGAGTTTGGAGGGGGAAATCTCACTCGAATGAGTGGGGAAGACATCCCGAAAGTTGCACAACGTTTTAACTAATAATTAATTGGGCATTGCTATTGTGCTGTAAGTTGTTAGCGTGGAAGATAGCGATCGCTATCTTTGGATCTGCTGGCTCAGTATTTTTTCAAAGTAAAGGAGACAACATAGGGGGCGCTGACGGCTTCCGCCAAGTGCGATCGCTAAAGCTTACTGCTAGAGCCGAAAGGCTTGAAGGGTTGAAATGGCGCTATTTGAGACTGCTCAAAACAACTTTCGACACAGGCTAACTCGTGCGATCGCGTTGCCGTTGATTTTGATGCTAGCGCTCTCCGGCATCTTATTTTTGCAGCTCAACCACCTACTTTCGGTAACGCGGTGGGTTGACCACACCAATCGAGTTATTGCCCAAGCGAACTATACTCAGAGATTGCTATTAGATATGGAAACCGGGATTCGCGGGTATCTGATCACCGGCAATCCGGCTTTTTTAGCGCCTTACCGACAGTCAAGTTTGTTAATCAATCCGGCTTTTAATGACTTGCGTTCTTTAATTTCGGACAACCCGCGACAAACTCAGCGTCTCAAAGAGTTGCGGGCAATTTATGAACAGTGGAATCGATATGCCCCCTCCCAGATCGCTCGCAAGCAGCGCAGTAGCGATTATCAATTCTCTGTGCTTAACACTCGTAGACAGCTAATGGACGCGATGCGGAGTCAGCTTGCCTCGTTCATCAGAACCGAGGAGGTTCTGCGGGATGTTCGCACCGACACCGCTCAAAAAACAACCCAACTGACAATTGGCAGCACTCTCGGCTTAACCATTGGGTTGGGAAGCCTGCTGGCATTGTTCACCAACCGTCAGTTGATGGCAGTAGCAAAAACCTACAAACACGCCCTCGCGATCGCCCAAGAGCAAACAAACGCGCTGCGTCGATCTGCCCAGCGGTTGGAAGCATTGCATGAGATCGACCAGGCGATTCTGGCAGCACATTCACGGGCAGAACTTGTCCGCGCGGCATTGTCCCGGATGCGGCGCTTGGTGCCTTGCCAGCAGGCTTTTGTAGTGTTGTTTAACTTTGAGACTGGCGTTGCCCAAGTGATAGCCGGAAGTGTCAACGGAGATTTGTGGTTCAAAGAAGGCGCTACGCTTCCCATTGACGAGTTTGTGCCTGGATTTGTCTTAGAGCAACAGAGAACCTATTCTCTAGAGAACGCGGCACTCAATCGTTGTCCGCCTGCCATGAAGCGAATGGAGGAAGGGCAAAGCAGCTGCATGACTGTACCCCTGCGGGTCGAAGAAAATCTGCTCGGCGAACTGATTCTAAGTGCCACGGAACCGGCAACGTTTAATCCGGAACACCAAGAGATTGCCACTGAGGTTGCCAACCAACTTGCGATCGCGATGCAGCAAGCTGAGTTACGAGAACAACTCGAACAGTACAATGCACAACTGGAGCAGCGCGTCAGCGATCGCACCGTTCAATTGCAGGAAGCCAATGCTGAATTAGAAGCGTTTGCCTATTCCGTTTCTCACGACCTCCGTGCGCCATTGCGTGCCATGCAGGGTTTCAGTCACGCTTTGTTAGAAGACTATAGCGACTCCTTAGATGCCATCGGGCAAGATTATGCCCAGCGCATTATTACGGCTTCCCAGCGCATGGATACCTTAATCCAGGATCTGCTCGACTATAGTCGCCTCAGCCGCACGGAGATCCGTCTCCAGCCGATTCACCTAGAAGCGGTGGTGGTGGAGGTACTTGCTCAACTAGAGCCAGAACTGCGGCAAAAACAAGTCCAAGTGATAGTAGAACCACCGCTGCCTCAAGTCGTCGGGCATCGCACCACCTTGTTTCAAGTCTTGACAAATTTGATAAATAATGCCATAAAATTTGTTGCTCCTGGAGTCCAACCGCAGGTGCGAGTATGGGCAGAAGTCAGGGAGAGGGGGGAAGCCGAGGAACAGGGTATTGTAGAGGCAAGGGTAGAGATAAGAGCGATCGCATCTAGAGCCGAAGAGCCAGAGAGTAATCAACCTTCAGCAACTTCCCAATTTTGGGTACGCTTGTGGATAGAAGACAACGGCATCGGCATTGCTCCAGAACATCAACAACGCATTTTTCGCGTCTTCGAGCGCCTACACGGAATTGAAAGTTACCCCGGCACCGGCATTGGGTTGGCAATTGTGCGGAAAGGGTTAGAACGCATGGGAGGTCATGCCGGAGTCGAGTCGCAAGCTGGTGAGGGAAGCAGATTTTGGATAGACCTGCCCAAGGCTAGAGACGAATGTTGAACGCGTCTAACTATACTATTTTGCTGGTGGAAGACGACTCCAATGACATTTTCCTGATCCAGCGAGCTTTTCGGAAAGCTAACCTGCTTAACCCATTGCAAGTGGTGGAAAATGGGGAGGCAGCCGTGTTTTACCTTGCGGGCGAACCGCCTTACACCGATCGCGATCGCTACCCCCTACCCGTTTTGATCCTGCTAGACCTGAAACTCCCTCGCAAGTCGGGTCTTGAGGTGCTGGAATGGTTACGGCAGCAGCCAGACCTGAAGCGCCTGCCGGTTGTTGTTCTAACTTCCTCCGAGGAAAATCGTGACATCAACCAAGCCTATGACCTGGGAGCCAACTCTTACTTGGTTAAACCAGTTGCTTTTGAAGCGTTGCTGGATATGGTGAAAACACTGAATTCATATTGGCTCATTTTCAACCAGAAGCCAAAATTAGAGGAGAGTTGAAAGTTGGAAAGACTTTGAAAGCTGAAAGCTTAAATCTTCAACCCTTTCAACCTTCCAACTAAATAGCGGATATGAGCCAGACCTTACGTATTTTACTGATCGATGACAACCCCGATGACCGCCTTCTAGCAGCTCGTCAGCTCAGCCGAGCCTTTTCCGATCTCCAAATTCAGGAGATTGCAGAAATCAATGGCTTAAACCAGGCGCTGGCGGCAGATGGCTTCGATGCCGTTGTCACTGACTATCAACTGCGCTGGAGTGATGGTCTACAGGTGTTGCGTGCCGTTAAAGATCGGTATCCCGACTGCCCCGTGGTGATGTTTACTAATACAGGCAGCGAAGAGATTGCTGTAGAAGCGATGAAGGCGGGGCTGTCCGACTACGTTCTGAAGTTGCCCAAATATTACAACCGTCTGCCGGCTGCGGTGCAGTTAGCCCTAGAACGAGCCGAAACTCAGCGAAGAGCCGCTCGTCTGGAAGCGCATCGGCAAGCTTTGAGCGAGGTATCGCGAGCTTTTGCTGAGAAAATTCCGGAATTTCAAGCAGTTCTAGAACTGGTCAGTCAGCAAATAGCGCAGCGACTGGGAAATCTGTGCGTAGTTCGCATCCTATCAGATGATGGAAAGTACCTCAACCCGGTAGCAATTTATCATCCAAACCCAGAAGCCCTCGCCTGCTTGCAAGAAACCCTCGCCACGGAGGCACACCGCGTTGATGAGGGTTTGACGGGTCGGGTCTTTAAAACGGGCGAGACGCTACTGATTCCAGTCGTGTCGCCAGAGGAGATACAACCTTTGCGCGAGTCAAAGTATTTGCCCTACTTAGAGCGCTTTGGGATGTACAGCATTTTGATCGCACCCTTAGAGGTACGAGGTCGGCGGATTGGGACTTTATTCGTTTCGCGCGATCGCCCCGGATACTCCTATACTCGTGATGACCAATTCTTTCTGCAAGACCTCGCGGATCGGGCTGCTTTGGCAATTGACAATGCCCGACTCTACCGGGAAGCTCAGGAAGCCAACCACCTCAAGGACGAGTTCCTGGCAACCCTGTCTCACGAACTCCGCACCCCCCTGAACTCTATCCTCGGATGGGCAACGCTACTCCGCAATCAGAAGCTAACTCCCACTGTTATCAGTCGTGCCCTTGAGAGTATCGAACGCAACGCCAAGGCGCAGGTAAAACTCACCGATGAAATTCTAGATGTCTCGCGGATTATTCGGGGCAAGCTACACCTGAATATTCGCTCGATCGAGCTGATACCTATCATTGATGAAGCGATTAATATCTTGCGTCCGGCAGCGGATGCCAAGGGGATTCGAGTCAAAGCGGTACTAGACCGCTCAGTCGGCTTGGTCGCTGCCGATCCAGATCGCTTGCAGCAAGTTGTTTGGAATCTACTCTCCAACGCCATCAAGTTCACATCAGAAGGCGGGCAAATTGAGGTGCGGCTGGAGAGGGTTGAAGGAAAACTTGAACAAAAAGTTGAAGTGCAACCCACGAACTCTCCACCTAATAACCCGCAACCTTCAACTTTCTTTGCCCAAATCCAAATTAGCGACACAGGCATGGGCATTAGCCCCGACTTTCTGCCCTATGCGTTTGACCGCTTTCGTCAAGCTGACGCGAGTACCACGCGATCGCATGGAGGATTAGGACTCGGATTAGCGATTGTGCGTCACTTGGTGGAATTGCACGGTGGCACCGTTCGTGCTGCCAGTCTCGGAATCGGGCAGGGAGCAACGTTTACAGTGCTTCTACCACTTTTTGATAAAAGTCGAGAAACCGAGGGGCAGGAGCGCCAGGGGGCAGAGGAGCCGGGGAGCGGGGAAGCTAAGGAGAAGGTAGCACAAGCACCTCAACTCCTGAGCGGATTGCAGGTTCTAGTTGTGGATGATGATACGGATACACGCGAATTGATCGCCCTCGTGCTTGAAGAGTCTGGGGCGAAAGTGAAAGCGATCGCATCGGTAGCCGAGGCGTTAGAAGTCCTTCGTAGCTGGCAGCCCGATTTGCTGGTGAGTGATATTGGAATGCCAGAGGAAGATGGCTACGCCCTCATCGGCAAGGTGAGAACTCTGGAAGAAAAAACCGGAAAACAAATTCCAGCCCTAGCGCTGACCGCCTACGCTAGGGAGGAAGACAAAAACCGCGCCCTGAAGGCAGGGTTTCAAATGTATCAGTCTAAGCCCGTCGAGCCTGATGATTTAGTGGCGGCGGTGGCACTTCTGGCTGGGTGTGCAGGCTAAGTCTAGCTAAGGCGCTTTTCTAGATATTGACCGATCATTTGCTGTTCTCCGGCACGGGAGATGATCGTTTGCCGGGTGCGGTAGCTTCGACCAATCAGTTTTAATTCTTCTTCAAATGAAGAGTCTCTGTACTCTGTCCGCAAGCACAAAGTTTTGGGATTGGGGAAATAATACTCAGCCGTGACGGGTTTCGGAGTGGCAAAGCCGCGATCGCGATAGAGTGTGGTTCCTAATGCGCCAAATAGTGTCGAACCTTTCGACTCTTTGCGGTTTGTGACTGAGTTTGTGCTGTTCCACTCTACATAGGAACCACAAATCAGCGCTGCTGGATCTTCCAGCTGGTGTAACTCTGCCAAATGTAGCAATTCCGAGCTTCCCTGTTCCAGAAACCGGACGGTAATCAGACTCACCATCTCCTTGGTTTCTCCATCCGGCAGCGTATAGTAGCGTCTTTCAGAGTGCCATTTGCCCTCTGATTCCTGAAAAAACGCTGCAATTAAAGATTCTTCATGGGTTTGGGCAAGTTGTCTTAGTGATGTCACCAGTACCAGTCCTCATACGAAGTGAAAATAAAGTTCTTGCAAGCGTCAATTTTTGCTAGGTAGCTATGGGACTTATCACCCTTTTATTTGACCTTTATGCAAGCAATCTGATGAACGGTTGTGCAAGTCGCTTTTTCTCGTGACACCCGTGGGTACAGTTAAGTGTCACTCCATCGGGTCAGCTATCTGGCACTTAGCTGGCGTACCACCTTGGGTGGAGTGGTAAGACTGCCAAAATGCAAGTCACTGTTAACAATCTTAATAATAGATGATAGCTAAAAATACTTACTCTCGGCTCTGTCATCCGGAAGAATCTTAGAACCGTCTATCCCCTAAGGGCGCGACGAAAGGTGGAAAAGCGTTCGAGAGAGATTATCGCGGTTTTCAGTTGAGTGTAATACTTGGAACCTCGCCCCCAAATCCTCTCCGTTCACGGAGAGGGGAGAATATTAAACCCCTCTTCGTTGATGGAGAGGAGAATATGGAACCTCACCCCCAACCCCTCTCCGTTCACGGAGAGGGGAGAATATTAAACCCCTCTTCGTTGACGGCGCGACACTAGCGGCAGCAAGGCGGGGCAGGCAGCGAGGAGAATCGGGAATATTAAACCCCTCCTCGTTTACGGGGAGGGGCAGGGGTGGGGTTAAAATGTACGGCATCCAATCGAGAATAGCTATCTAGCAATCTATATTTGAGTTGTGAGCCAAGCGATCGCGGACATTCGCCTCAGATGTCGCCCACTGGACGATCGCTTGGGTTAAGCCGTCTAGAGTGTATTCTGGGGCTTCGACATCCACTCGCCCCAGCAGAGAAAGACAGGTTTTAGAAGTTTGAGGACCAATCGAGGCGATACAGACACCTTGTAAGGGTAATTTGTCGATTTCACCGACTAATTGACCAAAAAATTGCACGGTTTTAGAACTTGCAAAAGTAATCACATCTACTGCTTGTCGCTGGAGGGCATCTAAGGCGGCGGGTGTGATCGCTTTCGGGCACTGAGATTGATAAGCCGCCACTTCGATTACTTCCGCACCCTGGGCGGTTAATTCCTTCACCAAGACTTCTCTTCCCCCCGTTTCCACTCTGGGAAACAGAATTTTCTTGCCTCCTAACGATTCTGGAAAGTATTCAACTAGCGAATCTGCAACAAAATCTGGGGGAATAAAATCGGGTTGTAAGCCTTTCTGCCTGAGACTTTGGGCGGTTTTCTTGCCGACGACGGCAATTTTGACCCCGGCTAAGGCACGGGCATCTTGATTTTGCGCTTCCAGCCGTTCAAAAAAGTAATCAACCCCGTTGCTGGAAGTGAGAATTAACCAGTCGAAATCCGATAAGTGCGCGATCGCATTATCCAATTCTTCCCAACTGGAAGGAGGAGTAATTTCCAGCGTCGGCATCTCAATCACCGTCGCGCCTTCTTCTTGGAGACGCAAGCAAAACTCACCCGATTGTCCAGCTGCGCGCGTCACCAGGATAGTTTTCCCAGCTAGCGGTTGGGAAGAGTTTTGAGTCGTTAGAGACGAGGTTTTCTGAGAACTGTGGCTTCCCATAGGTATGTCTGATAAACTCACCCCTGCGGATTGGGTTGAAGATGCTGATGATTGTACGGGCGGATTTAGGCGTCGATCTGAGACGACTGGTGCATCTGGCGATCGCAAGTATTCTCTCAAACCAACGACTTCCCCAATGGTAATGACGCTGGGAGAAAGAGATTCGCCCCTAGTTTGCTCAACGATAGTGCCCAGCGTAGCTGTCCAGACTTGTTGTTGAGGCGTTCCCGCCCAACGAATCGCGGCGACGGGAGTAGAAAGCGATCGCCCATATCGATGCAACTGATAGACAATTTCACCGAGATTGCGCCCACCCATCAAGATTACCAGCGTTTCCATCCGCGCCAGCGCTTCCCAGTCCAAAACATCTGGCTCATGGGCAGTAATCACCGTGAAACCTCGGCTCATCACCGGATCTGTTAGCGGAATCCCCGCCAGCAACGGTGCTGCCAGTGCTGAAGAAATCCCCGGTACGACTTCAAAAGGACACCCAGCGGCAATTAATGCCTGAATTTCCGAAGTAGAACGCCCGAAAATAAACGGATCGCCACTTTTTAGCCGCACAACTTGCTTTCCCTGCTGACAGTGTTCCACCAGCAGTTGGTTAATTTCAGCTTGCGGTGTGCTGGGTTGTCCACCGCGTTTGCCGACATCCAACTTCAGGCAACTTTCAGGCACCAACTCCAACAACTGGGCATCTACGAGGGCGTCGTAGACTAACACCTCTGCCTCAACCAGCAGATGTTGTGCCTTGACGGTGAGGTAAGCAACATCTCCCGGTCCCGCCCCCACCAGATATACTTTTCCGGTACGCTCAGTCATGATTTGGCTGCGCTCAAATGAATTTGAAGCTTATTTCGGGATGTCCATTTCTTGGATGAGTTGATCGAGTTGTTGTTGCTCGGTTGTACCCGCTTTATATAAGTTTCTAGCTTTTTGAAGAATTGCGATCGCTTCCTCGATTTTGTCTTGTTTAATCAGCGTGTCTCCCAACCTTAAATAAGCATCGACATTTTTGGGCGATCGCTCAATCAATTCCCGGAATATGGGTGTCGCCTCATCAATCTTATCTTGCGCCATTAGCGCATTTCCCAACAGCAATCGAGCCATGTCATTGGTGCGGTGTCGCTGAATCACTTGGCGAAAAGCTGCCTCTGCACCCGCATAATCTTTTTCTTTATAAAGAGCCACCCCTTTTTTAAAAAAGTTTGAAGCGACGAATGTCTTGCCCAAGAAAAAACCCAGGAGAGTCAGACTAATCCCGACGACAGCGACAGCCAGAAAATAAGTTAGTTGAGATGTTTCTGTTTCCACCCTTGGTAGCCCTCCGGCACTTCTAGCAGTTCTATTTTGCTTAAGCTTACCCTGATGAGGGTTTTAACCTTTCTTATACTAAAAGACAGGCAGCGGGGAAAATCAGATATTCCAAGAAAAAGAGTTTCCAAATAAATTGGTAAAAAGATGCGATCGCGCTCTTATCCTGCAAATCTACACTTCTACTTCGCCACCACAGCAACAAGAGTGCGAATACATGAGTAATTATCAAAAATGTGGAATTAACCGCACTTAGGGATAATATCCCAGCCACAATCATGCCCAGGTAGCAGGCCGTAATCACCCAAAGAGAGAGATTAAAGACGGCTGGCTTACCGAGTTGAATCGTAAATGTGTTGATGTTGTATTGCTTATCCCCCTCCATATCGGGGATGTCTTTAAAGATAGCGATCGCAAACGTAAATACCAACACAAACATCGTCAGCGCCCAGACTGATGCCGGAATCGCTTGACTTTTTTGCAATACCCAATTGAAGTGCAAAAACAGCCCTAAATTGACAATGACTCCGCGCACGGTGAAAATGCACAGCGCTGCCCAAAAAGGAAATCGTTTTAACCGAATCGGCGGCAGAGAATAGGCTGTGCCAATGGCTAAACTAACCCCCACCGTAAACAGTAAATATCGTCCCAGAAGCAGCGCCAACAGCAACGCCACACTTCCACTAATGGCGACTATAATTTGAGCTTGCGCCCTAGAAAATTCACCAGCAGCGATGGGCAAATGGGGTTTGTTAATTTTGTCGATTTCCACATCTTCGAGCTGATTTAGCCCGACAATGTAGACATTTCCGCCTAGACAGGCAATCCATGCACCCAAAAACTGTTCGACGCTGGTGACGCCCCCGGAAGCTGTTGCAAGCGCGATCGCGTACAACGCCATCACGCTCAGGCTGGTGCCAATAATCGTATGAGGGCGGGAGAACTTCCATAAGGCGTAGAGCCAGGAACCAGTACGCCGCACCGGGTGGGACTCAGAAGGACTGGTTTTGGGAAGGGAAGACTTTTCAGGAGAAATCTGGCTCATGCGTGCCTGAATGAATACTCAGGCTTGATTTTAAGCAATTTTTGTTCCCAAACGTTATTTCTTAGTCGCACAGAGCAATCCGAATCGAATCAAGCCTTGCTCATAGCCCCGGCTCATTAATCCGAGTGAAAGCGCCGCTTGAATCGTTGTCCAGCCAGAGAAAAGCAAACCCAGAATGGCTTTGGGATCGAGCGTCGAATCAATCACGATATCCCAAAATGGGGCGACAGCTTTTGACCAATCTGCCGTGCGAATATTCTCGAAGGAAACTTTACGAGCCAGCGTTTCATATTCTGGCAGCGAAATCACGTAAGGCAAAGCATACACGCGGTAAATTTCCGCCAGATGTTTCCGCTCATCATCTGTCAGCTGCCCATCTGCGCCTCCGACAGGACGATGACACCACGTTGCCATCAGAAAAGTCCCCCCCGGCTTCAGCACCCGGTAGCACTCCTGCAAGAACTTCTGCTTATTGGGCATATGTTCGCCACTTTCGAGCGACCATACAAAGTCAAAGGAATCGTCAGCAAAGGGCATATTCAGAGCGTCTGCCACCTGGAACGATGTGCGATCGCTTAATCCAGCAACGGCTGCCCGTTCTTTAGCTCTCGCTGCCTGGACGGGACTCAGAGTGATTCCCGTTGCTGCTGCGTTGAATTTTTGCGCCAAGTAAAGGGAACTGCCGCCAATCCCACAGCCGACATCGAGGATATTGGCGGGGGCGGGTTTCAAATCCGCCCCGACCTGCACCTCACCCCACTTGAGCAATTCTTCAATTAAGTCAATTTGCGCTTGCCGCCGGTCTTTTTTCAGAGTACCATCAGCGCCATAGTATCCGTGGTGCATATGTTCGCCCCAAATCTGTTCCCACAGACCAGAGGAAGCGTCGTAGAACTGCTGAATTTGCTGATAAAGAGTTGAAGTCATGAAATTTTCAGGCGGTGTTGCTGAAAATTAGCCTACCAGAACTCGGAAAGCAGTAAGCTCTAAAAAGACTTTTCCTGATAGACCCCTAGACCATGACTGTTGCCCGAACTATTTGCTTGGGATTTCTTGCCCTCGTCACTTTGGGAACGATTTTACTGATGCTGCCGTTTTCAACCAGTGACGGCAGTTGGAGCAATCCGATAATCGCGCTATTTACTGCCACGTCTGCGGTCTGCGTAACTGGTTTATCGGTGGTCGATGTGGGGAAATTTTATTCGTTTTGGGGACAATTGTTCCTTGTCTTGCTGGTTCAGGTAGGCGGATTGGGCTACATGACGGCAACGACGTGCCTGTTGCTGTTGCTAGGACGCAAGTTTGGACTGCGAGACAAGATAGCGATTCAACAATCGCTCGACAAGCCAGGATTAGCTGGTGTGGTGGACTTGGTACGCTCAATCATTGCCACGACGCTGATTATTGAAATTACTGGCATCTTTTTACTGATGCTGGTGTTTGTACCCGACTACGGGTTGGATCGCGGTCTTTGGCTATCGATTTTTCATAGTGTGAATGCTTTTAATAATGCAGGCTTTGGCTTGTTTTCAGATAATTTGATGCAATATGTGCGATCGCCTTTGCTCAACCTGATTGTCACTGCCTTGATTATTTTGGGTGGGATTGGCTATGAAGTGATTATGGAAGCGTATTTATGGACGCGCGATCGCTTATCCAAAAGTCAAGCTTGTGTAGTCTTTTCTCTCAACTTTAAGATTGCTACCACGACCACTCTCTTTCTCCTCATCCTGGGAACAATTCTCTTTTTGTTTACAGAATTCAACAATCCACAAACCTTTGGCCCACTTAGTTTCCCTGAGAAGCTTATGGCGGCTTGGTTTCAATCGGTAACACCTCGAACGGCTGGTTTTAATACCATTGATATCGGGAAATTGACCGAAGCGTCTCTTTTTATTACCGTTGCCTTAATGTTTATTGGGACAAATCCTGGCAGTACCGGCGGCGGAATTAAAACCACGACAACAAGGGTCTTACTGAGTTCTACTTTTTCAGCATTACAAGGGAAGGAAGAAGTAGTTTCTTACCAGCGCCAAATCCCGAAGGCGCTAATTGTGAAAGCGACTGGGGTGACAGTTGGTTCGCTTCTGGTGGTCATTGGTTCCACCACTTTAATTGCGATAAGCGATCCACAATTGGCGTTTATCCAAATTTTATTGGAGGTTGTTTCAGCCTTCGCTACTGTTGGACTTTCTACTGGGATTACAGCGAGCATTTCAGTTTTCGCCAAACTGGTATTGATTGCCACCATGTACATCGGTCGGGTGGGAGTTTTGCTCCTGATGTCAGCGATTCTGGGAAATCCCAGCCCCAGCATTATCCGCTATCCGGAGGAGAATTTGTTGGTCGGATAGCGATCGCATTCCCGATGCTTGATAAGCTAGAACCTGAGTAATCTTTAAGCTTTTTGTCAGTTGTTTGTGACCCAATTGCAGCTTGTAGATTAAAAGGTTGAAAGTTAAAAGGTCGGTTTAAACCGACAATTGTTTTCGACGAATGATCCCTAACTCAATGAGTCAGTTCGGAGTTTATTTGTGAACTTATCATCTTTAAACTTTTTTCGCAGTCTCAGCACTAATACCAAGAATCAATTCGCAGTCATTGGGTTAGGTCGTTTTGGTCGTGGCGTCTGCTCGACCTTACACCATCTGGGCTACGAAGTGCTGGGTATTGACGCCGAGGAAAAGAGAGTCGCCCAAGTTTTGACCGATCAAATCGCTTCCCATGCCTTGCAGCTGGACTCGACTGAACCCGCTGCGCTTAAAGAGGGAGGAATTTTTGATTTTGATACGGTCATTGTGGCGATTGGGAATTATCTCGAAGCTAGCGTGGTAACGACCCTGAATCTGAAGGAAGGCGGGGTGACTCATGTGGTAGCAAAAGCATCCTCGGAAATCCATATGAAACTCCTGACAAAAGTCGGGGCAGATCATGTGGTATTTCCAGAGCATGAAATGGGGTGTACGTTAGCGCGATCGCTGACTAAACCAGCTATTTTAGATCGATTCGATCTGGACGTTGATAACAGTATTGTAGAAATTATTATTCCAGACGATTTTCACGGCAAAACCATCTCTGAACTACAACTTCGCAGCCGCTATGGTTTAAATCTGCTAGCAGTCAGTCACAATGGCAAGTTTGAAATTAATCCCAATCCCAACCATCGACTCTATAAGGGAGCCGCAATGGTTGTGATTGGTTCAAACAAGGACATTAATCGCCTACCCATTTAAAAATTCAAAATTCAAAAGCTCGTTTTTGAATTTTGAATTTTCATTCACGAAGCCCCTAACTGCTGTAGATACTGGTTGATCTGGTCAATTTTGTCTGCATTCCCCTGCTGATTGAATAGCGTTTTAGCTTGGAAAAGAAAGGGGATTGCCTCTTCGCGTCGTCCAGTTTGTTGCAGCGTTACTCCCAAGTTAAAAAAGGCATCTGCTAGGGTGGAATTGAGGACAATCGCTTCTTGGTAATTGGCGATCGCTTCCGCTAGCAGACCTTGCCGTTGCAAAGCTACGCCCAGATTATAGAGAGTCACGGCATCATTTGGGTTGAGGCGCTTGGCTTCCCTCAATGCCGCAGCTGCATCTTTGACCTGGTTCTCCTTTAACAGCATTGCTCCCAATTGTTGATAAGCGTCGCCATCATTGGGATTGAGACGCACCGCCTGCTTGAATCGATTAGCTGCCGCTTTGGAGTTGCCTTGCTGAACAAAAATTAAACCCATCTGGTACTGAGCCTCTGCCAAGTTCGGATTCTTAGAAGCCGCTGCATTCAGGGCGTTAATTGCTTGTGTCGGCTGATTTTGCTGCGCGTAAAGTAACCCCAGTTGATATTGAGCATCGGCAAGCGTTGGGTCAAGTTCAACTGCTTTTTGAAACTGAGCCATCGCGGCTTCATTTTGATTTTGGTTGACTAACAGCAGTCCCAGATTATAGTAAGCGACTGCATATTTCGGGTCATTCTGAATCGCCTGCTGATAGGCAGCGATCGCTTCTTGTGTTTGACCTTTTGCCTCCATCGCCAAGCCCACATTATAGTAAGCATCTGCCAACTTGGGATTTAAACTTAGCGCTCGTTCATACGCAGTCAGTGCGGCGTCGGGTTGCCCTTGCTTATATAAAGCAACTCCCAAATTGTAGTAAGCTTCTCCCAAATTGGGGTCGAGACGAAGCGCTTGCAGGTACTCATTCGTTGCCTTCTCAAGCTGTCCTTGCTCGGCTAGAGAATTCCCCAACAGATAATAAGCCATCGCAATGCTGGAATCGAATTCAAGCGCTTTGCGAAGAGCTAGCTCTGCCCCCCGATAGTCTCCGCGATTATACCGCGTCACTCCTTGTTGGAAGTAAGTCGCTGCCTCAAAATCTTGAGTGTATAGACCTTCGACCATCTGCTTAGTGAGTACGGGCGACTCAAAAGAAGTTGTCTTTTGTCGCCCAGCCCGCGATTCACCGGCAAAGGCAGTGCTGGCAGTCGTCAAACCAAGACCGATCAAAGCAGCCGCAAGGAGATAAATTCGTTTGTGGTTTTTAAGCATATCTAGAACCCCGCACCACTCGCTATTTAGGAAAAAGGTAATTGGGAAGGTAATTAGTTGTCAGTTGCAATTTACCACTGACCAGCGATGATTGACATTCCTCATTACCTTAACTTGTCCCATCGTCATCTGATTGTGGCTTCCGGCAAGATTAGCATCGCGTCCCCAAAAGAATAGAAGCGATACCGATGCTTTGTTGCCACTTGGTACAATTCCAGCAACCGCTGACGCCCGATTAAAGCACCCACTAACATCAGCAAACTCGAACGGGGTAAGTGGAAATTGGTAATTAACCCCTCCACTACCCGCCACTGGTAGCCGGGATAGATAAATAACTCCGTCTTGCCCCTAAAGGGGTGTAATTCCCCATTCATAGCAGCTGACTCAAGCGATCGCACCACCGTTGTCCCCACGGCAATAATCCGACCCCCCCTCGCCTTGGTTTCCCGAATTTGTTCCACCGTAGACTTGGGGACTTCTACCCACTCCCCATGCATTTTGTGGGTGGTAATATCTTCTACTTCCACCGGGCGAAACGTCCCGACCCCGACGTGCAGCGTCACCGAAGCCTGCTGAATTCCTCGTTCTTGCAAGCGCTGGAGTAACTCTGGGGTAAAGTGTAGCCCAGCCGTGGGAGCAGCGATCGCTCCTTGAGCCTGGGCATACACAGTTTGGTACTGTTCCGCCTGGGATTGGGAATCTGTAATGTAAGGAGGTAGCGGCACTTGACCGTATTCCTCCAACAAATCTTCAAACCGACTCCCCACTGGAACATCAAACTGCAACACCCGCCCCCCCGTCGCCTCATCCCTAGACAAAATCGTCGCACTCAATTGATTCGGGCTTGAGGCTGGGTTCAATTTTTCCTCAGCCCCTAGTTTCTGTGGTTCAAAGAATATCTGTGCCCCCGGTTGCAGACGTCGCCCTGGTTTCACCAAAGCTAGCCAGCAGTTGTTCTGCTGTTCCTCCAGCAGCAACACCTCCACGGGGGCACCCGTAGATTTACGACCCCGGAGGCGGGCAGGGATGACACGAGTATTATTTAATACCAGTAAATCTCCGGACTGGAGGAAGTCGGGTAAATCCCGAAAAATGGCGTGGCTGGGATGATCTGGGGATACCACCAGCAAACGCGCACTATCCCTTGGCACAGATGGATTCTGGGCAATCAGTTCTGCCGGGAGTTCATAGTCATAACTGGCGATTAACCGATCGATATCTATATCATCCCGGCTGGGTGCTTCAGCTTGAAACCGTAAGGATTCGGGGCTGTCTATCTTTAATCTTCTTGCCCCACTAACGGCTTTTGACTCTCCCAACCGGGGATCGCTGATGTGACTGTCTTCGTTAAATTCTGTCATGCCGTTAGTTTACTGATAAGGAATCGATCAATTTAACTTTGCAGATTGGGTAAATACCCCCAGATAAGAACGGGGGCTTCTCCCCTATCGCAGACTATCTTACTCATGGAGAATGAGAGTTATAGAACCAGCACGACCTAGACACTAAGAACTTCTCATGGAATACGTCTACTTTCTGGCCAATGCCAGCCTGACACTACGGGTGGTTGAGTATTTACACACAATGCCCCAGTTGCCCGTTCGTTTAATGACGGTGATTCATCAGATTGATGGCTGGGTGATCAAGGTCAAAATGAGTAACCATCTAAACGCGCAGCAAGATGGTGACTTCCGGGCGTTCATGAACGAACTGGGTATTCCCTACGAACCGGCTATTCGCCTCCAGATGGCGCTTTGGAGTCTGGAAACTGGACAGTCCCCCATCGATGTGATGCGTCGCTACCAAGTCGCTGTGGTTTCTCATGGTAGTCCCGATCGGAGCGATATTGAAGCCTTTCGCCAGCAGTTCACAAAAGGGCTGGGATATTGCCCGGAAACTCTAGCTTAATTAACTTAACGGCTCATCGAAAGCGGACTGAATATAGTCTTGTAGACTCAACTGATATTCTCCCACAGCTAAATTTCTAGGTTCTGGTAAAGAAATCAAAGGGAGCTTTTCAGGTTCTGGTAGCAGAACAGTATTGGTCTTAGGACGTTGACATCTGACCAAAGCGACATCAAACCGGCAAGGAAGATTTACTAAATCTGGGCGCTCTGCCAAAAAAATCTCTGCTGTGCGCCAGAGTTTAGCTTGCTTTTGCGGTGTAATCGCTAGCATTCCATCCGCATCCCAATTTCCCCGGCTGCGAGTTTTGACCTCGACAAAGATTAAGCAAGAGGACAGGGTAATGGGGCAATGGGGAACGGGTGATGGGTAATGGGTAGTGGGAAACTCTTCCTCCCGCTGTCTTCCTGTCTTTCTGTCTCCCCCTCCCTTACCTTCATCTGGGCGTTGTCGCGCAATTATATCAATTTCTCCCCAGCGGCAACGCCACCGGCGCTCAAGAATTTCCCAGGCTTGGGAAATCAACCATTGAGCAACTAGGTCTTCTCCTAAAACACCGATATCGGGATAATGAGATAGACGACGGTTTTCCATCAAATGGAACCAGCATGAAGTGTAGGCTAGATAATCGGATTTCGACAATTTTACTCGGTTTATTGCTTGTGGCGATCGCCATTGCCTCTTTTGGCGCGATCGCATCTCCCGCCTGGGCGAACGACTACAACAAAGAATTTTTGATTGGTGTAGATTTCTCCGGCAAAGAGCTGACCGACTCCAGCTTTACTAAAGCCAATCTCCGCAGTAGTAACCTGAGTCATACGAATTTGCGGGGTGTCAGTTTTTTTGGGGCTAATCTGGAAAGCGTCAATTTAGAAGGAGCCGATCTCAGAAACGCAACTCTGGACACAGCCCGCTTGACCAAAGCGAACTTAAAGAACGCGGTTTTGGAAGGGGCGTTTGCCTTTAACACTAAGTTTGAAGGTGCGATTATTGATGGAGCTGATTTTACAGATGTGCTGCTTCGTCGGGATGTGCAACAACAGTTGTGTAAAATAGCGTCCGGTACCAATCCCACTACTGGGCGCGAAACCCGCGAAACTTTGTTTTGCCCCTAATCCTTTTTGAGCGCTCTGAGGAGGTTCTCGATGAGCGTGCAATACAAATCCTCTCCGGGACACGGCATTACCATGCCCCGGAGAGTGTTATCTATACAACTGAGAATTGCGATATTTCTCAATGAATTGAGAACGGCAATATAAGGATTCTGTCTTAACTGCCAGAAAAAACAGAATCCTTATCTGGTGAGGTTTCCAGATTTGCCTCTAACCAAAAGGGCTAATTAACCGTAGTGTTGATGGGTGCATCAGCGATTGTAGCCGCAGATTGGCGTAAGCGATCGCCATACAGAGCCAGTGCATTGCCGCTAAGCAATAGTTCTAAATGCTCCCGGTCATAATCGGCAACAGTTGCAGCATCCTTGACACAGTCATGGAGTACCCCATCCCAGTGCCCATAATCTCCAGAGAAGCAAGCCAGATGTTTGCCAATTTCTCCCATCGCAATGTGAAGATAAGCAGGGCCTGGATCGTCTGATTCAAAGGAAGTAAAGATTTGACCCCGCTCAAAGTATTCCAACGGATCTCGATGGCGGAGATCGTAATGCTCATAAAGACTTGCATCCTCAATCTGAGATGGGTCATGCTGAGCATTCCACAGGAGATCGAAGAGATTTTTTGCCTGACTAATCAGATTGATATTGTTGTGAGTGCCTCTTTCCTGAATCATCAGCTTGGTGAATTCCATCAGGGAAGGACGATAGGGATGCTTGGGGTCAAAGTCACGGATGCGTTTTTCCCAATGCTCGTGGAAAGCATGGGCAAGATCCGGCACCCAACCACAACCGCCTTCTAAAAAGCCAACCCGCAGGGAGGGGAATTGCTCAAACGCCCCATCAAAAACCATTCTGGCTAAAGCCAATTGTTGCTGGTTCCGCTGCACAAAAATGTGCGTCAAGACAAAGGTTTCCACATGATCGGAAATCCCCCCCACCATGTAAGATCCCGGCCCTCCGTGAATGCCCAGACCAATATCCAAATCGGCGGCTGCTTGCAAGATCGGGCGGAAGTCAGGATGGCTAATCGCTTTACAGGTACGGATATCGGGGAAAGCTTGGGGCGCTTTCGGATGGGGAATCGGGAGGTTTGGGGCAACGGCGACGCTAATCATGCCCAGTTCGTTGACGCAACGGTGCATTTCCGCAACCGCAGCATCTACATCCTGTAGAGGCAATACACCAATCGGTTTGAGCCGGTTATCGTAACCCCGACAGTCGTCGGCAATGTAGTTGTTGTAGGCACGGCACAGCGCGATCGCAAAGTCCTTATCCAATAAGCTGGAAAAAACTAAGTTGAGCGTGCCGTAAATTACCTGGATATCAATGCCTTCTTTATCCATGTGTTCAATCCGCACGCGATTGAACATTGCCCCCAAGGTTGTATCTGGATGCAGGTTGCGAAAGCCACCTTTCCCCAGTCCCTGAGGCTGCGGGAACATCCGCATAAAGTCGTTTTTACCCGTTGCCGGATTAAAGTCTACGATTCTCGCCCGTTGGTCGCCCAGACTATCAATCGCTAAACCGATGCGATCGCGATACTCTGGCTCTAGATAATCCCGCATTACTAAAGGATTTTCTATTTTATGGGCATCTGCATCAATTACCAGTAGACCTTGATACATGAACACTCCTTAATAATTTGCTCAATCGTTACCTGCAAATAAATTCCAGGTTTTCAGGGCGTCGGATAGAAGCCTGCCCCGATGAAGACACAATGTTTTTAATTGAATACTCGCCTTGCGGCTGAAATTTAATTCAACGCTTTCTGCTTGCGATGCAAGTATGTCCAAACTTGGCGCAGTCCAAACCAGTTCTCAAAAGACCACATGAGGGAAACCAGGATGGTAATGCCGGGGTACTTGACAAAAGCCGGGTGATTCTTCTCGAAGACAGCATGACCGCCCAAAGCGAATACTTGGGTGAGGACTAAACACACGAGCGTTAACCGCCAATCATAAAACAGAAAGACCACAGCGGCGATCGCTAGCACATTAGTCAAGTGGTGCAGAAACTGGTTGATGGGATGCTGATGACTCGCAACAAAGTGGGCTTTAGCCTCCTGGAAGTAGCTCAAAGTAATTCTCCTGCGGTTGAAACCCGAATTTGTCAAACTCAAAGCGTTGTAGGAACGATATCACTAAGTCTCTTGCGAAAGGGAGAGAAATTAGAATTTTTTTAGGTTGCTTTAACCCAGTTTGGAAATTTTACCCTTGGGATGGCAGCGAGGAGAATGTCATTAAGTCAGCCCTAAACTAAAGTTTGGGCTTAAAGCTAAAACCCGTTCAAACGGGTTCAATCGCTTACCCCAGTAAGCTTTAGCTTACTTTAGCTTTAAGCGGGAAATAAATTTCCCGGCTTCTTGCGTCAGTCCCATTCCCTCTAGGACACGCCTACCGCCACCGGAGTTGCAAATAACCCCGTGATTGACTCAGTTCCTCTTCGCCCAGCCATTCTACAGGCTTGTAAGTGCCAAAAACCCGATCCCACCAATCCACCCCCAAACCAAAATTGTGATGCCACATTCCATATTTGTGATGCACGTAGTGAACTGGCATCTTCATCCAGAAGCACTTGGTTGGGTTTTCGTGCTGTAGCTGATGGGCATAGGCTGAAAATGCAGCATAGAATAAGCCACCAAGGAACCAACCGATTCCAGCCTCCCACGAGTAGAAAAACATCAAACACATTACTAGCAAACTGCCTCTAACATAGTCTCGAAACTCCCACAACACCCCCTGTCCTTCGTTACGACGGTGATGATCTCGATGACGTTCGCCAATCCGAGGCGAGACGTGCATCAAGCGATGTAGCCAATATTCCACCAGACTTGCCAAGACAAACGCCACACAAAAAAAAGCCATTCCTACAGAAAGTTTTGCTAATAAGGTCATAAACTCCCATTCCTCACACTTTTTCTGTATATCAACACACCTGAAGCCTTGTTTATTCGATTTGATTAGCTAGGACGGTTATATCCTATGGGAAATCTTACTAATTTTTTGTTTTCTATTGCTGCTGCCGAGAGCGATCGCGAAATTCAAAAAAGTATAGGGTAAGGCAAATATAATTCCACAAGCTGCACGCCATCGACTCCAAGAGAACACGGCTCGTGATGTAGGATATATCCTCCAGAAACGATTGACTGCACACACCATTTCATCGCCCAATCCGATGACTTCATGCCACCAACCGGCAGGAATATAAAGTGTTTCACCTTGCTCAAGGATTACTTCGCATTTATGCTGGAGTGCCTGCTTGAATTTTGGCATTGTTTTAAAGTCAGGGTTTTCCAGATCCACCTGACTAAACCAAGAACGCAATTTCAATCCGTGGCGCAAATGAATATACACCGGAAATGGATAGAGATTGTATGTCTCTGAGGGTGGAAAAAACACTATTTTTTTAGCACCATGCAGTTGCATCAGCGTGCCGTCCACTGAGTCATAATGTAAGCCTGAGCGATGACCTCCCGGAGCTACATAAATGTTCAGTTCGCTCGCAGGTTTCGTTAAACCTAGCCGAGAGCCAATGATTTTTAAAGACTGGGTATTAGCAAGCGGGGTATTTTTGAGGGGACATTTTCCTAGGTTAATGTCATTTTCATGAGCCTTATGGTTACGCAACATCTCTGCATATTCTGTGAATGGCATACTTTGCAGATTTACGCCACTGCCGATGCTTTTCCATTTGCGCTTTTCCTGCTTTTCCCTTTCCCGCCCTGGATTTCGGAAGATTAACTCTTGGCTGCCAAACTTTTCACATAAATAGTCTAAATTCCAGTCACCTTCACTTTCCAATAAGCCCGTAATGATAATAGGAGTTCCGGTTTTTTGATATTTTTCAAAAAATATTTCTGGTGTTACCGATGAAATATCCACTCGTTCGATTGGCTTGACCTGCTTTTCCAAGCCTAATTTTATGACATTTTCCGATTTGGTTTCCATACCTATCTCCTCACCTATTTTGAGTCAATAATAATTGGATATATAATCATAATTCATTTATGAAAGCTTAGATATCTCTTTTCTCTCTTCCTTATCGCTCTTGGCGTCTAAGCGCTATCGCTAACGCGAGGCTAACGCCAACGCGCAGGCTTCGCCAACGCGGTTCATAAAATTTACAACTCCTATAGAACTGCTATAACTGTCCCCAAAAAGCTTCGTTTTCATCGCTCATTAGTCATTAATAAAGACATTATGAATAATAACTACTAGCGAAGTTTAGCATTTAGTTTGAAGAAAAAGAAAAAATCTGCTTTAATCGACATCTAGTTATTCTTGCTAATGGATCTAATGCACTAATGGCAAATCTATTGCTACCAGTTTTGACAACGATTGCTGAACGTGCCAGGGCGAATTTTGTGAAAAAAACTCGCCGGACTTCTGCTGTACAGGAGCAGTTATTAAAGGAGCTATTGCAGGCTCATAAAGATACCGAATTAGGTCGCAAATATGGGCTGAGAGATATCAAAACAATCGAGCAATTTCAACAACGGATTCCGATTCTGCCTTACAGCAGCTACGAACCCTATACTGAACGCATTGCCCAAGGTGAAAAAAATATTTTAACGCCAGATCCGGTCGTTTATCTCAATACGACCAGTGGCTCGACAGGAAATCAGAAATTAATCCCCGTGACTCAGAGATTTCAGAACTCGTTGGGATGGGCGAATCTGACTTGCATCGGCTTTTTAAGTGAGGCGCTGCGTTCGCAAGAGCGAAAATTTGGCAAACTGTTAGTCACCAACACCGCCCAAATCACGGGACGCACCAGTGGCGGGATTGAGTATGGGCCGGGAGGTACAGGCGTCCTCCGCATGGGCAAGTTTCTCTACGAACAACTCTTTGCTCATCCTTACGAAACCCTACAAGCTGCGGATAGTCTAACACGCCACTATCTTTGCTTTTTATTTGCCCTGCGCGATCGCTCGATGCGCGGAATCGGAGCCAATTTTCCCATGCTCATCCTGCGAATCTGCAACTATTTAGAGCGCTACGCGGAAGATTTAATCCGAGACATCGAAACCGGAACCATTGCCAGTTGGTTAACACTCGAACCAGAACTTCGAGCCAAATTGGAACGGCAATGGTCAGCAAATCCAAGTCGCGCCGCTCAATTGCGGGAAATCTTAAAATCAGAGGGACGGCTTACCCCGAAACTAGCATGGCCTGAGCTATCTTTTACCGCCACCGCGCGGGGAGGAACCTCAGATTTTTACTTTGAGCGATTTCCCAGCTACTTTGACGACATCCCTAGCTTTGGGGCTGTTTTCGCCTCCGCTGAAGGCACCTTTAGTATTTACCACGACCTCAACAACGATGGCAGCATCTTAGCCATTGAAGCAGGCTTTTTTGAATTTATCCCGCAAGACCAGTGGGAAGTAGAGCATCCCAAAACCTTACTTGCCACGGAAGTGAAGGCGGGAGAACTTTACCGGATTCTGATGACCAACTATAGCGGCTTCTACCGTTACGATATTGGTGATGTTGTCGAAGTTCTAGGCTTTTACGAGCAGGCTCCTCTGATTGTATTCCGTCACCGTCGAGGCGGGATCTTGTCTTCCACGACGGAGAAAACGACTGAATTTCATGCCACTCAAGTGATGCAAAGCCTGCAACAAGAATTTGGCTTGCCATTAGAGGATTTTTGTATCACTTTGTCCGAAAATGAGTTCCCCGCCCATTATCTCGTGAATATTGAACTCGTTAATGGTCATATTTTGAGCGATCGCCTTGCTTTTTTAGCCAGCTTTGACCGTAAACTCAAAGAAACTAACGTTTACTATCAATCCAAACGCAAGGATCAGGTGCCTCCTCCCCGACTGCGAATTCTGGCTCCTGGCAGCTTTGCCAAAGTTCGCCAACGTCAAGTAGAAAGGGGAATTCCGGATTCTCAACTAAAATTTCCCCATATTAGCGAAGATCGGAATTTTCTAGCTGGACTGGAAGTGGAGCAAGAGGTTAGACTTCCAGAGGATCGCGATTAAATTTGTCTTTGCTACCAAAGAAAAGCAGCAATCCTGCCACCATCGAGACACTCGCTGCCCCATAAAAGACCCCTGGCAAGCCGCCATAATTGATCGCTGGCCCTAGGAGAATCGGGGAGAGGAACTGTCCGAGGAAACCGGCACCCGTTCCGATTGCCAGCACGCTAGACCGGAGTTGTGAGGGGGCGAGATCGGCTAAAGCGCTATAGAGGTTGGGTAGTACAATCCCAAATCCCACCCCGAAGAGTACCGCTGTTATCAAAATCCAGAGGAGTTGGGACAGCAGTGGGATGGTTGCCAAGGTTAATGCCATCAGGGCAAATCCGGTTGCGGTGGCTCGATTTAAACCGAGTCGCTTGGCGAGTCCCTTCGCAGCAAAAGCGGAGACAGCCGCTGCCCCAACTGCCCGCGATGCCAGGACAATCCCATTGAGAGATGCTCCTGCCCCTATCGTTGCCTTGAGGTAAAGGGGTGCGTAAATAACGACGGCATACATTGCCACTGAGGCTAAGCAAAGGGTCAGTAACAACTGCAAGGCGTGGGGCTGTCCGATGATTTTACCCAGCTTTTGGTTGGAATCGGTGGCGCGTTCTTTAACCCGAAGCTTCGGTGGCTTTTCTTTCAAAATTAAAGCAACCAAAAACGCTAGCGGCAACCCTAGCCCATACAGATAAAAAGCATATTGCCAGTGAGTGGCACCAACCCAGCCCCCTAAAAGCGGAAAAGCAATACCAGTCAGAGTTAGGGTACTGGTTGCGTAACCTAAAGCTTGCGATCGCGCTTCGCCTTCATACAGATTCCCCAGCAAGCCCAGACTCGCCGCGGCAATCCCCCCACTCGCGATACCCAGCAACCCCCGCATCACTAACAGCGGCGTCAGCGTTTGCATGAAAGCTCCTGCCGTGCCTAACACTGCGTAGAGAATTAGGGAAGGAATTAGCACCCGTAACCGACCAACTCGATCTGCCAAAATCCCTAGCAGTGGGCTGAATAGGGCAATCGTCAGGCAATGAAGGCTCACCAAATTACCGGCAAATGCAGGATCGAGGTGAAGTTGTTGTACCATTTCTGGCAAAATTGGCGCAATGACTCCCCCCGTCATGGTAGTCAGGGAGCCTGCTGCCAGCAGCACTAACAGTCTGCGATCGCCCAACATAAGCCAGAAACCTGCAATTTTTGGTCATCATAACCTAGATAGGTGGAAATCAACTTATTTTGGGCTGTTCTGGGTGATGGGTGATTCATCATTTGAAAAATCCCAAAAGACAAAACAAATTGATATTGACTTATCGGCGACTAGGAAGCTAAATATTGTCACAGAAACAGGCAACAGAGGCACAATTCATGGAACTGGCTACAACGCTAACCAGCCAGACCGTTCAGAATGCTGTTCGAGAGGTGGGCATCAATGGGAATCACTGGTATCCGGTGGGGTGGGCAGACCAACTGAAGCCCGGTGATATCATGCCTGTCGTCATTTGGCAGCAAGCGATCGCAATTTTTCGCGATACTCAAGGGAATCTCCATGCCTTAGAGGATGCTTGCCCTCACAAAGGCATCGCACTGCACAAGGGCACCGTCCAAGGGTGTAACTTGGCGTGTGCTTATCATGGCTGGGAATTTGACGGTGAAGGTCATTGTGTCAGCATTCCCTATCTTCCCGACACCCAAAAACTTCCCCGCGCCCAAGCCCGCAGTTATCCAGTGCAAGAAAAATATAATCTTATCTGGATCTTCCCTGGCGATCGCGCTCTCGCCACCACCTGTCAGCCGCCGGATATCCCTGAATTTGACGAGCCAGATTGGTTAATGGTGCCAGTGAGTGCCCACTTCCAGGCACATTTTTCCATCTGCAATGAGAACACGATGGATGTTTTTCATGGTTTCCTGCACCAAAAATTGCAGGGTTGGTTCGATCCGGTGCTAACAAGTCTGCGAGAGACGGACGCCGCAGTCTGCGCCGAATACAATGTTTCCTACAAAGGTCGCATGGCTCAGTTTCTCGGATTGAGCGATCGCGCTGACGAAGTAACCACCTTACCGATCTCGATTCAGTATCGATACCCTCATTTTTATACCGTTCTCCAAGGAGTTTCCGCCCTATACTTGATGCGATTGCCCGTTGGCTTAACTGAGAGCCGCTCTTTTGCCTTTTTCTTTTTCAAAGTCCGCCTGCCAAAATGGGTACTCAACCCGCTCAAGCCTTTGTTGCAAATCCTGCTCCCGCGCTTTGTGTTGTTGAAATTTCTCGCTCAAGACATCGAGATGATCGAAAGCGAGCAGCGAACCTATTTAGCCAATCCCCAGCGACGTTATGTAGAAATAAATCCAGCGATTATTGCTATCCAGCGGCTAATTGTCCGGCAACATGAGAAATTTGTGCAAAAATCTAGTCAATCGCAAAATCATCAGGGGAATTCAGAAAAGTCTATTTCTCTCTCGTGAGGCGATTGCAAGAGAGCCATCTGAACTAACCCAAGAAAATTCACTCGGATGAAGGCAATCTTAGCAGCGGCGTATCCTCTAGCCCTTTCTCAGTCCTGCGGTCAAGTGAGCTGGAGCAATATATTCATAAACACTATGAGGTCTTATTCCTTTGGGCGTTTCGTCAGACCTGGATAGCAGAAACCGAGTCTGGCAAATATTACTGTTGAGCCAGAGGCGATCGCCGATCTGGTAAAAGCTGAGAGGAGTCAACTTGTGCAAATTGTAAAAGAATATGTCCAGCATTGGTACGAGAGTGGACTTGACCCCGATGAATATATCTGTCATCAGAAGCAGGGGAATACAGTCGAGATTGAAGACGCGGCGACGGGTGAGCGTCAAACCGTTCTCAGCTTCTGCACCAATGATGTTTTAGGGTTAGTTCACGAAGAAGCCGTTAAGCAAGGTGCCATTGATGCCATCCTGAAATACGGAACGTCAAACAGCTCCTGCTCCGTCTTGAGCGGTCGAATCGATCTGCATCGACAGCTAGAGGACGAGATTTCAGCCTTTAAGCATCTGCCCCATACCCAGCTATTTCTGAATGCTTGGATGGCGATGCAAGCCTTAATGGATGCCTTCTGCCACTTGGCAATTCCCGTGCCGGGATTTCAGAACACTCGCGAAACTTTAATTCTCACCGATGTCCTCAATCATGGCTGCATTGTCTCAGCCGTGGTCAATGCCGGGACTCGTTCCGGAAAAGTGTTTGGCAATAGCCCCCGCACCCGTGTAAAAGCTTACCGCCATTGTAATGTGGAGGATTTAGCGCGGAAACTCCATCGATATGCCCGACCTGGCGATCGCATTCTGGTTGTATCCGATGCCGTATTCTCAATGGATGGGGATATCGCGCCGCTGCTCGACATGATCGGTGTGCTGCAAAAATACGAGGGCAGCGTGCTGGTAATGGATGAAGCTCATGCCAGCGGTGCCATTGGAGCCACGGGCAGAGGGATCTACGAGCATTTTGGCATTTTGCCCAGTTATGCGATTGAGCGGGGCGTCGTGCCGCTGATTATGACGACTTTTTCTAAGTTTGCCGCCTCAGCCGGAGCCGCCATTAGCAGCCACGTCGCAGAGTTAAAACCCCTGCTGAATGTTTCTCCTACCTCAATTGGAACCATTTCTTTACCGCCACCAACCACGGCGGCTGCCTTAGAAAGCATCCGTATCGTTCGTCAACAGCCAGAACGAGTCCAAAAGCTACAGGAAAATACCCGATACTTGCGATCGCGCTTAGCTGAAAATGATTTTGCCGCAATTGGCGAGACCAACGTTGTCCCAGTCATTTTACCGTCGGAGATTAATCCCAAGGTCTTTGGCAGACAACTTTTGCAAGAGCGCGGTCTTTGGGTCTCTCCGATTTGGTTTATTGCCAAACCCCGCCTCCGCATTACCGTCAACGCTCTCCACACTCACGAGGAAATGGATCGTTTGGTGGCAGGAATGGTAGCCGTTCGGGACTTGTTGTATAAACCAACGATTAGCGCATAGCAATACCAGGCTTAAGCTGAGATTGCCGTATGACTAGCCGTTTGCTTAACCCCTTTTTTGGAGTGCGTGATGCGTGTACTGCTCCTCTATCCACAATTTCCCAAATCGTTCTGGTCTTTTGACAAAGCGCTAGAACTAATCGGACGGAAGGTATCGCTTCCTCCGCTGGGAATGATTACAGTCGCAGCGATTCTGCCCCAAACTTGGGAGTTCCGCTTAATAGACCGCAATGTTCGATGTGAGACTGAAGCAGACTGGGCTTGGGCAGACCTCGTCA
Source organism: Trichocoleus sp. DQ-A3 (assembly GCF_039961975.1). Taxonomy (NCBI): domain Bacteria; kingdom Bacillati; phylum Cyanobacteriota; class Cyanophyceae; order Leptolyngbyales; family Trichocoleusaceae; genus Trichocoleus; species Trichocoleus sp. DQ-A3. The sequence goes on from NZ_JAMPKC010000018.1 coordinate 70,230, forward strand.
TCATCTCCGGGATGATTGTCCAGAAACCCGATATGCTACACCTGATCCGCGAAGCGAAGCAGCGCGGCAAATTGGTAGCGGTCGGTGGTCCCTACGTTACCTCAGTTCCAAATGCGGCACAGGAAGCCGGAGTAGACTTTCTGGTTTTAGACGAAGGCGAGATTACCCTGCCGCTCTTAGTCGAGGCTTTAGAACGGGGTGAAACCGAGGGGGTATTCCGTTCCAATGGCGAAAAGCCGGATGTCACGAACACACCCATTCCCAGATTCGACCTGCTGGATCTAACTGCCTACAACGATATGTCGGTGCAGTTTTCGCGGGGTTGCCCGTTCCAGTGCGAGTTCTGCGACATCATTGTTCTCTATGGGCGCAAGCCACGCACGAAAACCCCCGCGCAACTGCTCGCTGAGTTACAAGCTCTGTATGATTTAGGCTGGCGGCGCTCTATTTTTGTGGTTGATGACAACTTCATCGGCAACAAGCGCAACGTCAAGCTCTTGCTGCGCGAACTCGGTCCCTGGATGGCAACTCGCGGCTACCCCTTCCGCCTTTCGACGGAAGCCTCGGTAGACTTAGCACAGGATGAGGAATTGCTGGATTTGATGGTCGCTGCCAACTTCAGTGCAGTGTTTTTGGGCATCGAAACACCGGACACAGAGAGCCTGGCGATGACTCAGAAATTCCAAAATACGCGCAATTCCCTGATGGAATCGGTTCAGAAAATCAATCGGGTGGGTTTGCGCGTAATGGCTGGTTTCATCATTGGCTTTGATGGTGAAAAGGCTGGGGCAGGTCGGCGGATCATTGATTTTGTGGAAGCGACAGCAATTCCTCAAGCACTGTTCAGTATGCTTCAGGCTTTGCCGAATACGGCACTGTGGCATCGACTTCAAAAAGAGGGTCGTTTGCTGGAGGGGAGTGAAGAGGCGAATATCCATCAGACAACGCTGACCAATTTTATCCCCAGTCGTCCTTTAGAAGAATTGGCTCGTGAATATGTCAGTTGCTTCTGGGAACTGTATGAACCATCTCGCTATCTAGCGCGAGTCTATCGGCACTTTATACAGATGAAGCCGACTCCTCACAAGAAGAAGTTCCGAATGCCGGGATTCAGTGATATCAAGGCATTATTTATTATTTGTTGGCGACAGGGACTGAAGCGCAATACCCGCTTCCAGTTCTGGCGTCAGATGTTCTCCATCATTCAACACAATCCGGGTGTATTTGAGTCTTATTTGATTAATTGCGCCCATATTGAGCATTTCATCGAGTACCGTCAAATTGTGCGCGACGAAATCGAAGCTCAGCTTACCGAATATCTAGCGAACAAGGGAACAGAAACTCCTCAAGAAAAGGTTCTGGCAATTTGAGCCATTCAATGGATTGACTTTACCAATGAATTTGGAGAGTTAAACAAAAGTTGTTTTATGAGACACTTTTACAACTATAGAAATGGTGGAAAATCAAACAACAAAGGTTCAAATTCGAGCGGTAACAACTCCGGAAGAAACCAAAATGTTTTTGGATGTTCCGGAGCGGGTTTATGCGAACGATCCTCACTGGGTAGCGCAAATTCGCAGCAGTATTGCCAAGCAGTTCACTCCTAGTAATCCGTTCCTTCAATATGGGAAACTACAACAGTTTATTGCTATCTCTGAGGGAGCAAACAGTTCTCAGGCAGTAGGACGCATTGTTGCCGCAGTCAATCATCGGTTGATTGAACGAGAAGGACAAAATGTTGGTTTATTCGGTTTTTTTGAGTGTGTCCAAGATTTTGCGATCGCGCAATCCTTATTTGAGACTGCCTGCAACTGGTTGCGGGAGCAAGGCATGACAGTTGTTCGGGGTCCCATCGACCTCTCAACTCACAATAATTGCTTATTTTTAGTAGACGGATTTGACTCGCCACCAATGGTGATGATGCCCTATAATCCGTCCTACTATCCAGAATTTATAGAGAAAGATGGCTGGCATAAAGCTAAGGATGCTTACGCCTATAATTTTTCTTTAGATAAACCCTTATCAGCAGAATTTGAGAAAGCTTATCGGATTGCTTGTAAATCAGGTGTTACCTTTCGTCCGTTAAGAACGAAAGGAGAAGGATTTGAGCAAGATTGTATCAGCCTTTATCATCTTTTTAACCGCGCTTTCGCTAATAACTGGAGTTCAACCCCGCGCAGCCTGGAAGAATTTTTAGAAGAAGCGAAAGAACTACAGACTTTAGTAGATCCGGATGTCTTTCCAATTGCCGAATATAACGGGGAAATGATTGGGTTTTGGATGGGATTACCCGACTATAATATTCCTCTAAAACACGTCAATGGAAAGTTAAATTGGCTAGGAATTCTTAAGTTTCTTTGGTATCGCCGTCAAATTGATCGAGGGCGAGTAATTGCCATTTGTTCTCTGCCGGAATATCGCCGAAAAATGGTACCCCTCGCCTTGATTTATTTGGGAATGCAAGGGGGAATTCAAAAAGGTAAACCCTATAAGCAAGCGGAACTTTCCTGGGTCTATGAAGATAATTTTCCCTCCCGCAAGCTGATTGAAGCAGCGGGGGGCAAGATTTATAAAACTTACCGCATTTACGAAAAAGCATTATGAAGGCGCTAGTTACTGGAGCCAGCGGATTTACAGGTTCTCACTTAGTGCGGGCTTTAGAGCAGCAGGGCGACTTGGTAGTGGGGCTAGTCCGAAAGTCAAGCAATCTAGCGCGTCTTTCTAATTGCACCGTGCAGTTGGTTTACGGAGATATCACCGACCGGGATGCTATGCGTTCGGCAATGGCTGGGGTAGATATAGTTTTTCACACGGCTGCCTATGTAGAACTGGGCATCGTTGATGAGGCAGAAATGGAGCGGGTAAATGTGGAAGGAACCCGCTGCGTGTTAGAAACGGCTCAAGCCGCTGGTGTCTCCAAAGTCGTCTATTGCAGCACGATTGGGGTGTTCGGCGATACGGGGGGCAAACGTGTAAATGAAACTTTTAAACGGACACAAACTAGCTTTTCCTCTGCCTACGATCGCACTAAATACCAAGCACAAGAATGGGTGGATCGATTTGCGGCGCAAGGACTTCCGGTTGTGAGTCTTCTGCCGTCTGGGATTTTTGGGGCGGACGATCCCCATTTTGGCCCTGTAATGCAGCAATTTCTCAAAGGACGGCTAAAGCTGTGGGCTGGAGGCGATCGCATTACCGGCATTGTCCATGTGGATGACTTAGCTGCGGCGATGATTCTAGCAGCAGCAAAAAGCAAACCTGGAGAACACTACATTATTTCTGCCGGTGAGCTGACTACCCGCGAAATGTTTGAGATTTTCAGCCAGGAAACCCGTATTCCAGCCCCCTCCGAAGCTCCTAAGCTCGTCGTGAGATTTTTGGGAAGCTTACTCGATCCAGTCGGACGCCTGCTCAAATGGCAGCCACCCCTCAGTCGGGAGCGCGTTCACTACATTTACGACCGCTGCGTCCGGGTGGATGCCACCAAAGCCTTTCAGGAACTTAGTTGGCATCCTCGCTCAGCATCAGAAACCTTACGTGAGATTGTCCAAACCATGCAAGCCGCATCGTGAATGTTGCACGATTTGCACTATTCTCTCTTGAGAACTCCATCCTCCAGATAAGCGACTCGGTCGGCGACATCGACAATCCGAGGATCGTGCGTCACCATCAGCACCGTACAGCCGCCTTCCTTCGCTAACTGACGCAGTAACTCAATTACGGTATGCCCACTATGGGAGTCTAAGGCAGCGGTTGGCTCATCTGCCATAATCAATTGCGGATTGCCTGCTAAAGCACGAGCGATCGCTACCCGCTGTTTTTGTCCTCCAGACAAATCACCCGGCTTCTGGTTTGCTTTATCCCCTAATCCCACCTGTTCCAACAAAACTTTTGCTTGCTGTCGGGCGACCCTATCCCAAATGCCTTTAACATTCAGCACGATTTCAATATTTTCAGATGCTGTCAGTGCCCCGAACAGGTTGAAACCCTGAAAAATAAAGCCGATATTGTGTAGTCGGAACCGTGCTAGCTTTGCCCTAGACATTCCTGTAATCTCATCTCCGAGTAAGTACACCTTTCCAGCAGAGGGTGTTAGCAGCCCAGCTAAGATTGACAGCAGGGTGGTTTTCCCCGATCCAGACGGCCCCATCAAGAGTTGGATATCGCCCCTACAGATTTCTAAGTCAATCCCTTTAAGAACTTGATAAGACTGTCGCCCTGAAGGGAATGCCATCTCTACCCCTTTGGCAACAATCGCTCCCATTTGACGATTATTAAATTCTCTTGCGGTAGAATCATCCTGGATTCGGCTCTTTTTAAACACAGTAGAGTTAATTTGAGAAGCACTTATCCGTTTAAGTTTTTAGCCTAACTTTTGGTCAAACTTGCAAGTAATCGTAAATCTTTTCTTATGGTTTCACTAGCTCGGAAGCACTTGCTCGAAGACATTCCTCGTTTACTTGTGGCTCAGGCAGGGATTATGTTTGCCGTTAGCCTGGTAACAATTCAAACGGGAATTTTCAATGGCTTTAGTCGCTCCGCTGCTAAATTAATTGACAATTCCCAAGCCGATATTTGGGTGGCATCCAAAAGTATGGTGTACCTGGACTTGACGTTGCCAATCCCCCAGGCGCACGTCGTTCTGGCTCAAGAGGTGGCAGGCGTAGAGCGAGCCGAAGCACTGATTGCTAGGGGTTCCGTATGGCGTCATCCCTCAGGTGAGATTGCTCCAGTGAGAGTCATCGGATTTAACCCAAACGGACAATTGTTTGTACCAACAAATATCACACAAGGAAGTGTGAGTGCCCTAAAAGAACCTTACACCGTAATGGTGGATGTAACTAACTTGGACTCCCTAAAGGTACGAAAGATCGGTGATGTCGCTGAAGTAGGTACTTTACCAGCTCGGTTAGTTGGCTTCACCCAAAGAAATCGCTCAATTGCATCAAATGCTTATATGTTTACCTCATTGGAGAGTGCCAATGCTTACTTAAGTTCCGGTCAGACTTCTAATTTGTCTTGCCGATTGCAATCGGGATCGAGGGGAATCCAATGTACGAACACTTATGAGAAGCTCGATCCCACTGCTACTTCTGTACCCAAACCGTTAGCCGCATCAGACCCCATCACTTATGTCTTGATTCAAGCCAAGCCGGGTCAGGATTTAGAGGTACTTAAACAAAGACTAGAAGCCACCTTACCCGATACCCGTGCGTACACTCACGCCGAAATGATTGAAATGACTCAGACTTACTGGCAAAAGCGAACTGGAATTGGGTTCCTTCTGGGTCTTGGTGCAGCGGTGGGGATAATTGTCGGGGCGATCGTTGTCGGTCAGATCCTCTACTCGTCAGTATCCGATCACATCAAGGAATTTGGTACTCTCAAAGCGATGGGCGCATCCGATTGGGTTATCTACTGTGCAATCATCGAGCAGGCGCTGTGGATGGCAATTCTAGGCTATATTCCCAGCATGGTTCTTTGCTTAGGAGTGGTAGCCTGGACATTTTCCAGTCAAGGAATCATCATTTTAATCACTCCGGCAACTGCGATCGCTGCCTTGGGAATCACGGTTGTCATGTGCGTCGGTTCTGCCATCTTTGCCATTCAAAAAGTCACTCGCGTCGATCCCGCGATCGTCTTCAAGGCGTAATTCCTAGAACCGTTAACCTGACAATACCAGCTACGCCGTCTGTTGCCGTCCTTGCTTCGCAAGCTTAATTAACGATAAAAATACGAAAATTGCAGTTGCCCATCTAACTCTTTGATCCGCTGTTTTGCTTTATAAAATTCCTGGCAATAATATTCCCGCTTTTCAGGAGCAATTGAAGTATCGGGGTTTTTCCATAAATCCAAAAAGCGGCGGGCGATGTTTTCACACATCACTCGTTCCATACAAGCAGCAGCTGATTTAATCAATTCAGGAGAGAGAATATCTTGCTGTGTATTTTCGTCGAGATGAAACAGCGGAGAAACTTGAGCCAAATCGTCAGGAAACTCAATTAACAAGTTTTGTAGGCAAGATATCAGTTCTGACGCTTCTACTGTAGACGCCTCAGAATTTCTTTGTATATCTAAAATTTTTAGCCATAAAAATCGGTAGTGGGGAAGACTAAAGAACAAATCTCGTTCTTCTAGCACATCAATAACCGCCTGCCGATATTCGGGGCAATGGAGATAAAAGCGCAGAAGTAAAGCTTCGGCTCGTTCTAAAAGACTGCGTTCCGAAGAACCCGGTACAACTGGCTGTTGGCGTTTATTGTTGCTACCAGTACGGCGCGGCTGGAAACGTTTATTTTGATGGGGCTTAGTTTGCTTGAGAAGATTGTTAATTAGCAGCGGCACTTGTAGAGAACTATCTTGATTGAGGAGTTCTTCCCAGTGACGAACAACTTTATTGAGAAGATTATCTGATAGCAATCCTACCCGCCGGGAATCCCCCTGACTCAGGATTTCCGCACAGTGATTGATGTAATAAGTAATTTGATCGTCGTTGGTGAGGTTGTTGAGTAACTTCACCAATTCTCCCGTAACTTGCTGAAATTGATCTGCTTGTTTGAGGTTTTTGCCAATTAAGATTTGCTGAATCTGCCAATCAAGCCACAGCGGGGCGTTGAGCAGCAGCTCGCGATAGGTTTGAGTGCCGCCTTTGCGGATAAATTCGTCAGCATCTTTCCCATCTGGAAGGTTGAGAATGCGGAGATTAACTTGTCCTTGGTAAGCGAGATTGGCAATTTCTCCAATCGCTCGTTGAGTTGCTTTTGTCCCCGCGGCGTCGGCGTCGAAGTTAAAGATAATCTGCTTGGATTCGGTGTATCGCAGCAGCAGCCGCACTTGTTCTAAGCTGAGGGCGGTGCCAAGAGAAGCGACGACGTTAGAAATGCCTGCTGCATGGAGAGCGATCGCATCAAAATATCCCTCTACGACGACGGCTTGATCCTGCTTGCCAATCGCGTCACGAGCTTTATCCAACGCAAATAAAGTTTTGCCTTTATGAAATAACTCAGTTTCGGGGGAGTTGAGATACTTGGGTTGCTCATCCCCCAAGGTTCTACCGCCAAAGGCAATGACGCGCCCTTGACTGTCGTGGATCGGAATCATCAAGCGATCGCGGAATCGATCTACATAACCGCTGCCCGTCTTCCGAGGAACAATCAACCCCGCTTGTTCTACCAACTGCACCGGGTGGTGTTTCTGTTCCACCAAGTAGCGATAGAGGGTTTCCCAACCCGCTGGTGCATAGCCTAGATGAAATTGTTGGATGGTTTCTTCCGAGAGTTGCCGCTTCGCGCGTAAATACTCTAAAGCCACCTCTCCTTGAGCTTGCCGGAGGGCGTGCTGATAAAAGCTTGCAGTCACTGCCAAAATCTCATGCAGCTGCTCTCGCAGCGTAATTTGGCGCTGCAATTCCTGTCGCTGTTCTGGTTCCAGCATCTGCACCGGAACTTGGTAGCGCCGCGCCAAATCCAGCACGACTTCGCCCAGAGAACACTTAGAATGTTCCTTCAGGAAGGTAATTACATTTCCCCCAGCTTGACAGCCAAAGCAGTAATACATCTGCTTGCTGGAACTGACACTAAAACTAGGGCTTTTTTCCTCATGAAAAGGGCACAAACCCACAAAATCTTTGCCCTGCTTCCGCAATAGGACGTATTCCGAGATGACATCTACAATGTCAGCCCGTTGCTTTACTTCCTCAATCGTGTCTGGATGCAGTCGGGGAATTTGCACAGCTTAGTTTTTTGTATTGAGAGAACCAATTGTGATTGGTGTTTTTTTCTAAACAAAGACAAAGGGGTCTTCCTAGTAATGTTCTAAGCTGGTACTAAGATAACTCTTGGCACCCATTCATCTTGCTAAAACTGAATCGCTAATCATCATTGTATTGGGATTACACTCAGGGTTGCACGCTACCAAAATTCTCAATCAACCTAGCGATATAGAGGATAAACCGGGCAGTGCTTAACTTTTTTCCTAGACGCCAAAGCGCGATCGCCAAAGCTGTCGCTACATTGGAAGCTTATGGGGTTAAACCAGCAGTACGGCAGCATCTGACGGCATTTTTGCAGGAAAGCGACAGCCGAGAACTCTACCATGCTAACCCCCGCCGAATTGCCGAACGATTGCACTTAAGCGAACGGGAGGCGCTGCGAGTTTTAGTCACTGCTCTGAAAGAAGGCATCCTATCTCTCAACTGGGACATTCAATGTCCCATGTGTCGGGGCATCGACTTCAATCTGAAAAGTCTGTACGATCTGCGGACAAACCATACCTGCCCACAGTGTCACACTGTCCACGCCACTGATGCTGATGAGCAGGTGCGGATTACGTTTAGTATTGATGAACGATTGCGCCGCTTGGGAAGGGACGCGGACGATCCGAATTTCCGCGCTAAAGTCGATGCTCAATATGGGGTAGTTTCCGGACACCAGATGCTGACGCTGCAAACTTTCCGCGACTTTTTTCCCCGCGAGACGATTCCGCCTAATGAGAGTTTAACGATCCGGCGGGTAGCGATTTTATTTACGGATCTAGCTGGTTCGACGGCACTCTACGCAAGGCGAGGAGATTCGCGGGCTTATCATCTGGTGCGCCGACACTTCGAGCTGCTGTTTCAGGTAGTAGATGCCCACAATGGTGTGGTTGTCAAGACGATTGGGGATGCGGTGATGGCAGCATTCACTGCGCCTGCTGATGCGACGAGAAGCGCGATCGCCATGCACCAGCAGATGGAAGCTTTGAATCAACAGTTGCAACTAACAGCAGAAGATCGGCTCATCCTCAAAATTGGCATTGATGTCGGCCCTTGTATTAGTGTCACCCTAAACGAGCGGCTTGACTACTTCGGCACGACGGTGAATACAGCAGCACGGGTGCAGGCGACAAGCCAAGGAAACGACATTGCTTGTACCGAAACTGTACTCATGGACACTGACGCTGCCAGTGCTGTCAAGGATTGCCCCCGGCGGGGTAACGCAATGAATCTTAAAGGATTGGATGCACCGATTCTGGTTTATCGGATTGAGTTAATGAAGGCAATTTGCAGCAAAGCAAGTGATGTCTGAACTTTTCTCTCTCCGAACTCAAAGGAGTAGCGGGAGCAATTTTTACATTGACGATGTCAATGTATTTTTCTTATAAATTTTATTTTTCTGTTAACTCGCTTTCCGGAAATATTATTATTTTTTTTAGCCTTGCATTCTTCGATAGCCATCTTTAAAAAAAACGGCTAAGATTTATTAGAGCAAAAGCAAAACAACTGATTTTTAACAGTTCCTCACGCTCTGGACGCGAATTTTTTGGACGATGAACATAAAGATTGCGATGCTTACAAAGTTTTATACTTTTAGTTGCAAATTGTGATTATTTAACACTGATAGACCCAGTTGATGTAAGATGTGGAACTTGCTAAGAAAGTCTCTGGAAAATCAGCAGCTTTAAACTGAAGATAATCACGGCGTACCGACAACTGAGTAGAAGTCCTCTGGGTTAACTTCCCTGAAGCCAACGGGTGAATCTAAGAAAACTTCCCTTCCTTTACTGAGTCTTCTAAACCTTGATAAATGCGTAATTATCCGGTGGGCAGATAGGTCACTCAGTATGTTATTCAGTTAAGTTTGAAGTAAAAAATTCATAACTCACGACGAAAACCATGAAAGCAGCTAATAGCCGTCAACCTTCCTCCGTTGCCTCCAAAATCCTCAAGTTGGTCGGAGTGATCCTAATTGTGTCCTCACTGGTTGACTATGCGGTTTTTCTAATTCCGCCAAATAGACCTAGTGGCGTGGACGATCCACAGTGGCGGCTGAACTTCCTACAGTGGCAACAGGGCGTTACAGGGCAGCTAATTGACAGAGGGGTGATTCCAATGGTAGGTCTGGCGCTGCTGTTCGCTGGATATTGGATTGACAATAACTCTGGAGTAGCTCGAAAAGGGTGGGAAGATATAGTAAAAATCGGAGCGTTGATACTCTCTGTTATTTTAGGTTTGAGCTTCCTGCTGCCAGTTCCCTTACTGAACATCAATAGCCTGCGTCTGCTGAACCAGGAAGCGCTCGCCCGAATTAACCAAAGAGCCACTCAAGTTGAAACTCAAATCGCCAGCCAGTCAGCCCAAGTTACCGCCTTGCTTGAAGATAGTAAGAAGCTTGCGGAACTAGATCAGGCGCTCAAGAGCGGTCAAGTTCAAGGGGAGCAACAGGCGAGATTGCAAGCACTCAAAGATCAACTACAAAAGTTAAAGCAAGACCCAAAAGCTTTGAACGCACAAGTCGATGCAGCTAAAACCCAAGTTCGAGGCGGCAAACTAGAAGCCCAAAAACAAGCTCAAGGCGAGTTATTGAAGACGAGTATCCGGAATGGTCTGAGCAGTTTACTCTTAGCGATTGGCTACCTTAGCATTGCGGCACTGGGGTTGACAGGTTCGGGAGGAAGCCGTCGGAAAGCTCAGGCGCGGTAAGAAATCGCGAGTTGTGAGGGGTTAGGGGTTCAGTTGCCGAAAAAGCTGTAGGCTTTCCCCTCGGCGAAGTGGTGGCGAAGCTGCTGCCTGTTGAGTAGGCTAGGATGAAGGCTGCAATTTCTCATCCTTCATCCGGCGAAGAAAGCATCCACGAACAGACTTCTACTCTTTGAAGTCACAACGCCCCAAGGAACCCAACGCGATTGGGATTTCCCTTTCTGAAGTGCATCCTAAAGCAGGGATTGGTTATTTCCTCTCACGAACGGCATCGCATGTTTTCAATTTACATCCTGACCTATAACGAAGAAATTGATATTGCCGCTTGTATTGAGTCGGCAATGTTATCGGATGATGTGATTGTGGTGGATTCGTACAGTAGCGATCGCACCCTCGAAATCGCCAGTCGCTACGATGTGCGCATTGTGAAGCATCGGTTTGAAAGTCACGGACGACAAAGAACCTGGATGCTTCAAGAAGTCCCCGCCAAACACGAATGGATTTATATCCTCGAAGCTGATGAGCGGATGACAAAAGAGCTGTTTCAGGAATGCCTGGAAGCAATTAAAACGACTGAATATGTCGGCTACTATGCAGCAGAGCGCGTCATGTTCATGGGCAGTTGGATTCGCCGCAGCACCCAGTATCCCCGCTACCAGATGCGTCTGTTAAAACCGGGCAAAGTCTGGTTTAGCGACTACGGTCATACCGAACGGGAAGTTTGCGAAGGAGCTACCAGCTTCTTGAAAGAAACCTATCCCCACTACACCTGTAGTAAGGGATTGAGTCGCTGGATCGACAAGCACAACCGCTATTCTACAGACGAAGCCGTTGAAACCCTGCGTCAGTTAGACAAAGGAAGTGTCAACTGGCGAGAATTATTCTTGGGTCGTTCGGAAGTAGAAAAACGCCGCGCCCTCAAAGATTTGTCTTTAAGGCTGCCCTTCCGTCCGCTCGTGCGCTTCGTATATATGTATTTCTTTCTGGGTGGCTTTCTGGACGGGCGAGGAGGATTTGCCTGGTGTACTTTGCAGGCATTCTATGAATATCTCATCTTACTCAAGGTCTGGGAGCTTAAGCATCTTCCCCAGTCCCCGCTGGATGACCCAAGTCAGCCAATTCCTCCAGACGATACGAATGTGGATGCGACGACAGTCAGTTCCTCTCCTCGATAAAGGTAACGGACTTGTAAATGCTAAAGTGTAAAGTGTGATACTAGATCCTTGGGGAGTTGCAACAATTCTTCACAAGTCTTACAAATAAAGATAGAAAAGAAACAATTCCAGAATCAAACCTACGCTGTTGCAGCAGGTAAGTCATGCATGAAGGAGCAGCAATCTTTTAGAGAATGCCCGGTTCCAATTTTGCAGGCGTGTCTTCTGGGGTTGATTGACGAACTTTTTCAGCCAACACTCACCGAGTGAGATTGGTATCCCGATATAAAGAAAGCACCGCCAGTTGTAAGGAGATTGGGCAATCTGTGATCCAACGCTTCAAGCAGGACTTAAAGAATGACCTGATTGCAGGTCTCCTGGTTGTCATTCCTTTGGCTACCACAATCTGGCTGACAATTACAATTGCCAGCTGGGTGATCAACTTTTTGACCCGCATTCCAAAGCAGGTAAATCCCTTCGATGGCCTGCATCCCATCCTGGTGAATGTCCTAAATCTGCTGGTGGGACTGGCAGTTCCATTGCTGTGTATTATGCTGATTGGCTTAATGGCACGCAATATTGCCGGACGGTGGCTTCTAGATTTTGGGGAGCGACTGTTGCAAGCGATTCCATTAGCCGGATCGGTTTATAAAACGCTCAAACAATTACTAGAAACGATTCTAAGGGATACAAACGGCAAGTTTCGCCGCGTCGTTTTGGTAGAGTATCCTCGTCGAGGAGTCTGGGCGATCGCTTTTGTTACAGGTGTGATGAGCAGCGAAATTCAATGTCAGATGACTCGTCCCATGCTCAGCGTTTTTATTCCAACCACGCCCAACCCAACCACTGGCTGGTATGCGGTTGTCCCGGAAGAAGAAGTGCTGAACCTCTCCATGTCGATTGAAGATGCCTTCAAGGTCGTGGTTTCGGGAGGAATTGTCAGTCCCAATCCCTTACCCTTAGTGCCGGTTCCGACTGGTAGCGATCGCCAACTAGAACCCCTGGTTTCTGAAGGAAGATGGCAGGTTTTACCTACAGAGGAAGATTAAAAAATCACGAGGGAATGAGTAATCGGTAATCGGTAATCGGTAATTGTTAGTAGTTATTAGTCCTTAGTCCTTGGTTCGTTACTACTGGCTAATGACCAATGACGAATGAGCTTTTGACCAACGACCGATTACCGATTACCCATTCCCGATTACCCATTAGAATTTGTCATGCAAAACCGCCAACCCCGCCGAATTGCCCGTGAATTAGCTCTCCTCAGCCTTAGCCAGCTCAGTGGGACTGTAGAACGACTGGCGACCCAGCAAATATCCAGCTTAGTCACTGCTGCCATCCGCGCCCTCAGCTCTGAAGTTCAAGAGACTTTAGAAGTTGCCGCAGCAGAAGTTCAACGCTCCAGCGAGCGCTTGCTCAGTAGCGAAACCCGCGCCTCGGATGTTCAGAGTGCAAAGGTGATGATCAACGAAGCCATTGAGCTAACGCAGGCAGCCATCAACCGTGTGGGAACTGCGCTAGAACTGCCAGAATTTATTCAACTGTCAAACCAGCAGGAAGTTCGCGCCTACGCCTTAGAAATTATTACCAAAGTCAACGCCAAGCGGGAAGAGATCGATCAACAGCTCGACGAAGCAATGGTGAATTGGCAGTTAAACCGCCTGCCTCGGATTGACCGAGATATCTTGCGGGTGGCAGTGGTAGAAATTATGTATATTGGCGTGCCAGACAGAGTTGCCGTCAATGAAGCGATAGAGTTAGCTAAACGATACAGTGATGAGGAAGGGCATCGGTTTATTCAAGGCGTCCTGCGCCGAGTCACTGACCAGCTTAAGGCTCAATCGCCCACGACGTAGAAAAGTTCTCTATAGTTAGTAGCAGTAATAGCTCCTGAATTGCTGCTGAGTTTTGTAGGTGCAATGGTTTTTAATTGGTTCCGTCGTCAGTTTAGCGATAAAACAAGTGATTCCCAAGTTGAACGGGAAAAAACCGATGTAGAGACGCCAGATATTGCGTCTCTACAACCGGAAGCCGAAACCCAAACGTCAGAATCAACAACAGAGGCTCAGTCACAGCAGGTTGCTGAAGACCTGCTCAGCTACGCTAAGGCAGCCTACAAAAATATTCAGCAAAAACAGCAACAATCCCAGGTGGAAACGGCTCCAGCGGTAACTGAGTCACCCGCCACTTCGGCAGCGGAACCCAGCAAATTAGAGACTGTTGCAGAAACGACAGAAGTAGAAACGGCAGAAGTCAACGTGGAGGCTGAAACGGCTCAATCAGTTGAAGCACCCGCGACAACGACGGTTGAACCTGAGGCACCGGAAACTTCTGAAACTCCGACACTGGCAGAAGCATCCCCGGTAGAACCAGCCCAAGAAACAGAAGCAGAACCGACTCAAACGCCTGAACCTGTAGTCGAGGCAGAAGCACTGGCAACAGATGAGTCTGGGGAGCCAGGAGTCGCGGCAGCGATCGCCGAAACCGGGATTAATTTAGAAGCCGCCCCCCCAGAATTAGAGTCAGCGCAACCAGAGGTCGAGACAGCGATCGCCGAAACTGGCGTCGATTTAGAAGCCGTACCCTCAGAGGCGTCACCAGAGCCAGCAGCGACTGAATCCCAGACAGATGAGACTGCCACTGCCCCGGTGCCTTTCTGGGCACGGGAAGACCGACAGGCACGGCTAGAACGCCTCAAGGCAACAGCGATAGAGACGCAAGAACCAGAACCTGTCAGGGCACCCGTGCAGCCAGCAGCGGCAACCGTGGAGACTGGAGCGATACCGGGACTTACCTTCGATGAGGGCTTCATGTGGTCAGCGCAAGTGCTGGCAGCTCAAGGGCGTCGGGCGGAGGATGTTTCAATTGAAGAAATTACTTGGCTGAAGCGACTGCGGCAAGGCTTGGATAAAACTCGTCGCAGCTTGATCAACCGGCTGAAGGCAATTGTCGGTCAAGGGCCGTTGAATCAAGACGCGGTGATGGAGATTGAGGCGCTGCTGTTGCAGGCAGATGCTGGCGTTGAGGCGACAGACTCTATCATCAATACGCTCCAAAAGAGGCTGCGAGATGAGGTGTTACCGCCAGAACAAGCGATCGCCTACCTCAAGCAAATCTTGCGCGACTTACTCGACCAACCCATTCAGGAATCCTACAGCCCCACCTTTGTCCCGACAAAAGACACCCTGAATATCTGGCTGATGACTGGGGTGAATGGTGCAGGTAAAACAACTACGATTGGCAAAATTTCCCATTTAGCCCAAAAATCCGGCTATAACTGCTTAATTGGCGCTGCCGATACCTTCCGTGCCGCTGCTGTAGAACAGGTCAAGATTTGGGGACAGCGCAGTGGCGTTGAGGTGATCGCCAACCCAGGGCAGAATACCGATCCGGCTGCTGTTGTGTTTGACGCGATCGCGGCAGCCCAGGCACGGGGTACAGAATTACTCCTCATCGACACCGCAGGGCGTCTCCAGAACAAGAAAAATCTGATGGACGAACTGAGCAAAATCCGCCGTATTGTCGATAAAAAAGCTCCCGACGCCCAAGTAGAAGCCCTCTTGGTGCTTGATGCTACCCTCGGTCAAAATGGCTTACGTCAAGCACAAGTCTTCTCAGAAGCCGCAAAACTCAGCGGCGTCGTCTTGACAAAACTAGATGGAACGGCAAAGGGAGGCGTGGCTCTAGCCGTAGTGCAACAGCTTGGCTTGCCCATCCGCTTCATCGGTGCGGGGGAAGGGATAGAAGATTTACGTCCCTTTTCTAGCTACGAATTTGTAGAAGCCCTGCTGAGTGGCTGATAGTCTGCTAACCTAATTTTTTAGCTTGAAAAACCCGTTTTCTCGAAGAAAACGGGTTTTTGATTTGTCAGCAAATTTGTGTATGAAAACCGATAGCCCCGAATATCTAGATAAACAGGTTTTTACCGACAGCCTAAAGATTCGCGAGTTACCACTTTCGTCTTTGAATTAACACCTGTTGCTCTGGCACACAGTTTTTTTACTTGGACACCATCTAAAATCGCATTAGTAAAATCGGAACCTGTAATGTCCGCATCGTTAAAGCGCGATCGCAACATCATCGCGTCTTCAAACACTGCATCAGTTAAATCTGCATTCGTGAAGTCAGCTAAATAGGCGATTCCATTGGTAAAGTCTGCTCCATGTAGATTCGCCTTGCTCAACACTGAACCATTAAACACCACACCCCGTAAGTCGGCATTGCTAAAGTTAATATTTTCCAGGTTGGCATTGGAAAACTCAATTGCTTGTAAGTTTTGACCGGAGAAATCCTTACCCGTAAGTTCCCCTTGACTAGCTGAACGGGAAATGGAAGAAGAGCTAGCGGCGAGTGCTGAAGGGGAAAAACAGATAAGCACGAGTGCCAAAACCAATGCTGTTAGTCGGAGAAAATGCTTCATACTAGATCGATTTTTTACGAGCCGCTTGAAAAACTATAACGATGTTTCGAGAACAGTCAAGTTCGCGACAATTAGATTAATCATGCCATGACTGGTTAGGTGATTGGAGATTAGAGTTCCTGCTACGGCACTTCCAATTCGGATTTCTTCAGCGCATGGCAGCGTTGCGGTTCAATTTCAAATTTTTGAACAAAAATTTCAGATGAGGTTGACTCAACTTATGCCATTTTGGATGTTGGATTGACCGAAGCAATCTAGCGGCGTATTTATCAGTGGTTAGAATCAGTGGTTAGAAATTATGCAAGTTCAAAGCCCAATGGTCTAAGGAGGTCGCGCCGCCGAAAAAGGAACGGGATTTATACTTGGTTCATTTCCTTGCTCTCTTTGGGGCTAGCGATCGCGTTCTCCATTTATTCTCCCCAGTTTAGAACCAACTCCCCGCCTTCTGTAGCTTCCACTGAATTGCGGGGCGTTTGGTTGACCAATGTTGCGAGTTCCGTGCTATTTATGCCCTGGGGAGTTAACCGGGCGATGCACCAGTTATCTCAACTACATTTCAATACCGTCTACCCTGTAGTCTGGAATCGGGGACACACTTTTTACCCCAGCACTGTGGCAAGACGGAAGACGGGTCGCCCTCAAGACCAAGGGTTAGAGCTTCTGGGGCTGGGGCGAGATGTCCTGGCTGAGATAATCAAGCAGGGAAATCGACAGCAAATTCGAGTGATTCCTTGGTTTGAGTATGGTTTTATGGCTCCTGCGAGTTCAGAACTGGCGAAGCGCCACCCAGACTGGATCTCACTTCGTCAGGACGGCACCAAGAATATCTTGCCGGAGATTCTGGAACAGGGCTTGCGCGACCCGGCAAAGCCAAATGTTCAGCCTTCTTCTCGAAAAGTAGAACAATTTATCCGCAACCAGTTTGCCAGAAAAGTCGTATGGCTTAACCCCCTGCATCCAGAAGTGCAGCAGTTTATCCTAAATCTGATGGTTGAAGTCGTCACTGAGTATGATGTAGCTGGCATTCAGATGGACGATCACTTTGGCTTGCCGGTTGAGTTTGGCTACGACCCTTTTACAGTCGAGCTTTATCGGCAAGAACACCAGGGTAAAAGCCCTCCCACCAACCCCAAAGATGCTGAGTGGATGAGCTGGAGAGCAAACAAGATTACTGATTTTATGCAGCGCCTCTTTCAGTCTATTAAGTCTGTCAAACCTGGCTGCTTGGTGTCTTTGTCTCCTAACCCCTACTCTTTTGCCTACAGATTCTATCTTCAAGATTGGCAGACTTGGGTACAACGGGGTTTGGTGGAGGAGTTGGTAGTGCAAGTGTATCGAGATGACCTAAAAAGTTTTTTGGCTGAATTGTCGCAACCCTCTGTGCAGATGGCGCGTCGTCAGATTCCAGTGGGTGTCGGGATCTTATCGGGCTTAGTGAGTCGTCCGGTTGACATGAAGCAGATTCAGCAGCAAGTTCAGGCGGTGCGCGATCGCGGTTTTAGTGGGGTATCCTTCTTCTACTGGGAAAGCTTGTGGGGTTATATGTCTCCAGAGCCACCAAAGCGACGCCGAGAGGCATTCCGGGCACTTTTTCCTGCCAGCGCTACACGACCCCAGGTTTTGCCATCCGGTAATCGGTAAAGGGTAATCGGTGATGAACCATGAGCAATTAGCAATGTGACCAATGACCAATGACCAATCGCCAATTACCAATTACTACATTTTCTGGTTCCAGTGGGTATTTGTCACCCTCGTGGGATTTTTAGTCAGTTTGTTGTGGATCGAGGTGGGTGAAAGACCCGATATTGGCGTTGTAGAGGGTGCAATCGGCGGGGTTGCGGTTGGTTTGGCACAAGGGTTAGTTCTCAGACAGCGAGTTGAGGTGAGTAAAGCGATGCCAAAAGCGATCGCGGGTTGGTGGGTACTCACTAGCGTACTGAGTTGGGGCTTCATTGGCGGCAGTGGTATCGGAGCCATCGGCTGGGTGGCACCCAAAACCTTACTATTTGAAGCCAGGATAATCTTTGGAATCCTAAATGGGGCACTGGCAGGCGCTTTGCTGGGACTGCTGCAAGGGCTTGTCCTGTTTGAGCAGGCGCAAAAAGCTTGGATATGGATCTTGGTCAGTTCTGTCAGCTGGGCGATGGGGCTAGGAATGGGTTGGGCTGTTGGCGGACTATTGCGCGAAGCGACGCGCTTATTCGTTAGTGAGGTAGTCGGTTTAGCCGTGGCATGGCTTGTTGTCGCTGCCATTACAGGCGTTGCCCTAATTGGCTTGCTGCGCTTTAAACCTGGCTGAGTTTTCTAGAATCTGTATCCGTAGATTAAATAATTAAAAGCGGTTAACTTAACTTTTTTTGCTTTCTTTCGTTTCTCAAAAGTGCCTACTAAATGTTGGTAATCTAATACTAGGAAGAAAGTAGTTTTTATCAGCAACTACAGCAGGTTGCGACGTAATGAAGTACAACCTGCTGTGAATTTTCAACCTACACACGCGCTCTTTCAACTGGCACAGGCAATAATTTTGGCTCTCCTGAATTGAAAGGTCAGTGTTGAGACACTTTTATAAAAATTCAATTGAGTATAGGGTGTAAGATTGGCAATGCCAGCCCTACTCATAAAGCTGTGAGGTTTTCTCATGCTGGCGATCGCTCTTACTTTGGTAGTCCAAACCTAACTCTAGCCGAGGTTGTTGCTGGAAGTGTAATACCCTGGTTGCCGAGAGGGGGCGTATCCTTGAGTGACTATCCAAAGCTGAGTGCTTGGTGCGATCGCCTAATCGCACGAGAGACGTGGCAAGCGACTGAGGCTACACCAGAGCTAATGGAAGCGTTCAAGTCTCGCATGGCAGAGCGAATGGCACAGTAGAATGCAGTTTGAAAATTAAGGTAAACTGTTCAAAATCATCTCCTGCGATCGCCAAAAAGACAGAATGCGTGTTCTATTCATTTAAAGCTGGGGTTCCCAGAAAGTCTCGCACTACCTTCAGGTAAGCTTCCGGTGCCTCTAGCATGGGGAAGTGAGCAGTATCGGGAATCTCAACATACTCGACTTTCTCACTTAATCCTGCTGCTTGTCGCCCCATTGCTGCGGGAATGATAATGTCGTATTCGCCAGCAACTAAAAGTGTTGGAACGGTAAGCTTGACGAACTCATTAGGCATCACTTCAGAAGCTTTTTCGCTAACTGAGGTAATCATGGTGCCTACAGCAGCTTGGTAATCTGCCATGAGAAAGTCATCTAAGAAAGCACGACTGATAGCACCGGGTAGGGGGCGATGCAAGAATCGCGCCATAAACATTCGGTCAACAAACGGAAGTTGATACAGCCAACGGGGACGGAATTTGACGACGTAACCGCCAAATTTATGAAAGGCTTTAAATGATTTTTCGTCGTATTCAAAAACGCCGCTACAGGTTAAGATTGCCTTGAATACTCGTTCTGGGTAGCTGTTTAGAAAAAAGACGCCGACAGATGCGCCCATAGAATGAGCATTGATGTATACGCGCTCCAGTTCTAAGGCATCTAATAAGCTTGCTAGGTCATCTGCGTATTCTTCCATTTCGTAAGTAAACTCTTCCGCTGTCGCAGGTTCGTCTGCTAGTGGAGACGAGATTTCTTCTGCTAAGGCGCTACCGTTCCCCACAGGCGAAAGTTTACGCGATCGCCCGAATCCTCGCATATCGTACAGCAAACAGTCAAACGTATCTGAAAGGCCTTTTGCAGGACTTTCCCAGTATCGAGAAGATCCCCCCCAGCCGTGTACGAAGACCATCACCGGCTTATTTTTACCTTCCTCGCTGGGTGTCTTAATCCACTCGTAATAATGGGCGATGCCGCGAACTTGAATATGAGCCATGTTGAAATTTTTGAGTTTTGAGTGATGCTTATTATGTAAAAAACCCGTCTTCGAGAAAGAAAACGGGTTTATATATTATTTTCAGCTTTTTTGTGCCTAGGGTGAATACAAGCTTTAGGCAGATTCGGGCTTTGGCATCGAGGAGGGATGTACGATGAGTTCGGCAGTCGATCGCTTCTCGACCATTTCCCGCGTAATCATGCAGCGAGTCACATCCTTGCGGGACGGCAACTCGTACATCACATCCAACATCAGTTCTTCAACAATGCCGCGCAGCGCCCGTGCGCCTGTTTTCCGCCGATACGCTTCTTGCGCGATCGCTCGCAGCGCATCCGGCTTGAACTCCAGTTGCACGTTATCCATCTTCAGCAGCTTCTGATACTGCTTCGCCAAAGCATTCCGAGGCTCTGTCAGAATTGCCATTAGCGCCTCTTCATCCAGCGGATCGACGACCGCCACCACAGGCACCCGACCGATAAACTCTGGGATCATCCCAAACTTCACCAAGTCGTCCGGCTCCAGGTTCCGCACAATATCTGCTGTCCGCTTTTCTCGCGGTTGCCCTTCGCCACCTTGGACAAAGCCTATTGACTTTTTCCCAGTTCTCTGCTCTACTACTTTTTCCAGACCGACAAAAGCACCACCACAAATAAACATGATGTTGCTGGTGTCAATCTGGATGCAGTCCTGGTAGGGATGCTTGCGTCCACCCTGCGGCGGCACATTCGCAATCGTCCCTTCCAACATCTTCAGCAAAGCTTGCTGAACGCCCTCACCGGAAACATCCCGCGTAATTGAGGGGTTCTCGCTCTTTCGGGCAATCTTATCAATTTCATCTATGTAAATAATCCCCCGCTGGGCTTCCTCAACGTCGAGGTCTGCCACCTGTAGCAGTCGCAGTAGGATATTTTCTACATCTTCCCCCACATACCCCGCTTCTGTAAGCGTGGTAGCATCTGCTACTGCAAAGGGCACATCCAGAATACTCGCCAGCGTTTGCGCCAGCAGAGTTTTCCCGCATCCCGTCGGGCCAATCAGAAGAATGTTAGATTTTTGCAGCTCTACTTGATCTTCCTGCCCACCTTTGCCACTGCCTTTAGACTGGATAAAACTCAGGCGCTTGTAGTGGTTGTAGACCGCTACAGAAAGCACTTTTTTGGCTTCATCCTGACCAATGACGTGTTCATCGAGATACTTTTTCAGTTCTCTCGGTTTGGGAATTTGACTTAAAGAAATATTCCCCGACCGGGTTCGACGCTTCTGGGGAGGTTCGGCGCGAGGTACTGGTTGGGGTGCGGGTGCCCCTGAGTCCAGCAACTCCTCATCTAAAATTTCATTACATAGGTCAACGCATTCATCACAGATGTAGACTCCCGGCCCTGCAATTAACTTGCGTACCTGTTCTTGGGACTTGCCGCAAAATGAGCATTTTAGATGGGAGTCGTACTTAGACATACTTGCCTCTTACCTGAGTGAAGTAACAGTTGCTTCCGAGTGGGGAAGGTTCTGTCTGGAGATGACCTGATCGATCAAACCGTAATCTTTTGCTTCAGCAGATGACATGAAGAAGTCGCGTTCGGTATCTGCCGAAATTTTATCAAACGGCTGACCAGTATTTTGAGCTAGTAGCTCGTTCAGCTTTTGCTTATGATAGAGAATTTCTCTTGCTTGAATTTCTATATCAACCGCTTGTCCCTGAGCGCCTCCCAGGGGCTGGTGAATCATAATCCTGGAACTGGGCAAAGCCATACGCTTACCCTGCGCTCCACCTGCTAGCAAAAACGCACCCATACTGGCTGCTAAACCATAGCATATGGTAGCAACATCAGGGCGTATTTGTTGCATCGTGTCATAGATCGCCATCCCAGCGGTCACTGACCCTCCGGGGGAGTTGATGTATAGCTGAATATCTTTTTCTGGGTCTTCGGCGTCTAAAAAGAGCATCTGAGCCACAATCGAGTCAGCCACATTATCATCAACCGGCGTCCCCAAGAAAACGATGCGCTCTCGCAATAGCCGCGAGTAGATATCAAACGCCCGTTCCCCCATTCCGGACTGTTCCACCACCATAGGGACGACGTTGCTGGGGAGTTGCGAGTAAATATTACTCTTCCTCAGGTTTGTGATTTCGTAATTCCGGGACAGAGATAAATCCATAACGAGCGAAACTTATATTTAAACGCTGCACTATCAGGTGAACTGGCGAGTGGCTTGTCACCACATACTTCCGTTATATCCGAATCCGCTGTATTTGACCATTCAGGACTGCGTGTGCAGATGTTGGGGCAATTTTTAAATTGCCCCGACACAAGGTTTATTCAACCTCAGACACCTCAGCTTCTAGTACGGATTCAGTAGCGGTTGCTTCTACTTCCGAATCTTCCGCTTGTGCCGCTTCTATTGCTTCTGGAGTGTTTGTTTCAGCCTGTTCCTCCGTCTCCTCAGGTGCGAGAGAGCCTTGGGGAACCAGTTCAATCGTGGCGTGTTCTTCCAGCCACTTAATCGCTTTTTCTTTGAGCAAATCGCCTTCAACGATGGTACGCAACCGTTCTAGGTCGATCTCTTGATCGGGGAACTGCTGGAGTAGCTCATTGACTCTATCTGTCACCTCTTGCGGCTCGGTTTTGAGGGATTCGCGCTGAGCAATCTCCTCAAGTGCCAGAGTTTGTTTGATCCGCTCGATGGCTTCCGGACGCGATCGCACGCCCATTTGTTTTACCATGTCGGGAGTAAACACTTTCTTGACATCCATCCCCATCTGCCCCATCTGGATGATGGTTTGACGAAGCATGGTTTCAACTTCCCGCTGAATCAGGGTTTCCGGCAGGTCAATTTCAACTCTTTTCAAAAGTTCCTTGACAAGTGCTTGCTCTTTATTGGCTGACATTTCTTGATCGGCCTTCTCTCGGAATTTCTTCTCTAAGTCAGCTTGCAATTCAGCCAGGGTTTCAAACTCGCTGACTTCTTGGGCAAAGTCATCATCCACCGCCGGTAACTCTTTTTCCTTGAGGTCTTTGAGCGTGATGGTAAACATCGCTGTGCGACCGGCTAAATCTTGGCGATAATCTTCCGGAAACTTTACTTCTACTTCTTTGCTGTCTCCGGGATTCATTCCCACAATCCCATCGATAAATTCCCTCAAGAACCGCCCTTCTAACAGCTCTATTTGAGCGTCTTCTGCCTGACCCCCACTAATTTCTTCCTGTGCTTCATCTTCTTGTTCGCTGACAAAGCGGCTGGTATAATCGACTACCGCCACATCTCCCATCTGTGCCGGACGACCTGCCACTGGAATTAACGTAGCTTGCTCGACGCGACGCTCTTCTAAAAACTTCTCTATCGCACTGGAGTCATAGGGGACTTCTTCGGCTGTGATAGAGAGGTTGTTGTAATCGCTTAGCTGCACCTGCGGTTGGACATCTACCGCAGCTAAGAAAGTGATAGGTTCTCCAGGTTTAAACTGGCTGACTAATTCCTCGAAGTCAGAACGCAGCTCATAGTTACCAAGCGCCTCAATTGCTTCTTGCTTGAGAGCCTGCTGGAGACCATCTTGAATCAGTTCTTCCAAAGCAGTTGCTTTAATTCGGGTCGTTCCCAGTTGCTGTAGCAGGATCTGGCGAGGCACCTTTCCTTTGCGAAACCCAGGAATATTGGCTGAGCGTGCGAGCTTTTGAATCACCTGCTCGTAGGCATTTTTTGACATATCGGCTGGAATTTCAATTTCCAAGCCAATCTTGCTGGCGGGAAGCTTTTCCTGGGTAACTTTCATCAGTTAACTTCTCTCAAAACTCAGAGCGACAAGGTTGATAACAATTCGAGAGGGCGGGTATTGCAGACGTTTTCGGACGGTCGGTTCAAGCCAAATGGATACAATTTCTGTCTCAACCCCGTGATATCCTAGTTTTGCAACAGTTGGAGCTTTGGTAAATAAAACCTTACCTATCCCTCTCGTTGACATATTTGATGATAGTACATTGACTAAGCCATCGCTCTGTTGCGAATTCAATTTAGCTTGTTCGGGACTGGAAACTTCGACGAAGTCGGTGCTAAGCTGTGTAAAATTTCTTTAGAGATATTCGTTATATAACAAGCAACAGTCAATAAAAAGCATCTTTCCGTACAAGCTCAAATTTCACGAAAAAAAATATTTAACTGTTTTGGCTCACTCTCATTAAAACTTTTGACACCTACTATGTATTCAAGAGGAGGAACCATCTTTGTCTGATTCCTATCGCGTTGCCATTCTGGGAGCAACGGGTGCGGTGGGTACGGAGTTGCTAGAACTCCTAGAATCCCGTAACTTTCCGGTTGCTGAGTTGAAACTCTTGGCATCTCCCCGTTCCGCCGGTCGAACTTTGCAATTTTTAGGCGAAGATTTGCCTGTAGAGGCAGTGGGCGATCGCTCGTTTGATAATGTGGATGTCGTGCTAGCTTCTGCCGGTGGGTCTACTTCTAAAGCTTGGGCATCGAAAGCAGTAGACGCTGGGGCAGTGGTGATTGATAACTCCAGCGCCTTTCGACTCGATCCTGGGGTGCCTCTCGTGGTTCCAGAGGTAAATCCAGAAGCAGCAGCAACTCATCAAGGAATCATTGCCAATCCCAACTGCACGACGATTTTGTTGGCAGTGGCGGTTTGGCCCCTGCATCAAGTGCAGCCAGTCAAACGCATTGTTGCCGCTACGTACCAATCGGCAAGCGGTGCGGGGGCGAGGGCAATGGAAGAAGTAAAAACCCACACTTCAGCAATTTTACGGGGAGAAGACCCGAAACCAGGCATTTTTCCCTACACCTTAGCGTTTAATTTGTTTCCCCATAATTCCCCGATGACCGATCTGGGTTATTGTGAGGAAGAGCTGAAAATGCTTAACGAGACGCGCAAAATTTTCGGTGCGCCCGATCTGCGAGTGACAGCAACCTGCGTGCGGGTTCCCGTACTCCGCGCCCATTCAGAAGCGATTAACCTAGAATTTGAACAACCCTTCCCGGTAGCAAAGGCAAAGGAAGTGTTAGCGAATGCTCCTGGCGTTAAGTTGGTCGAAAACTGGCAGACCAATTATTTCCCGATGCCCATTGAAGCCAGCGGTCGGGATGAAGTGTTAGTGGGTCGGATTCGGCAAGATATTTCTCATCCTTGTGGGTTAGAACTGTGGCTGAGTGGAGACCAAATTCGCAAGGGAGCGGCTCTTAATGCCATCCAGATTGCCGAATTATTGGTAGAACGGCATCTACTGAAACCGACAACCCCAGCTTTTTCTAAATAGTTTTTTAAGCGATTTACAACAGTAGGGGGCACAGTCGTTGTGTACCCCTATCAACAAACAACCCATCACAAAACTAATCACGAAAGACAGGGAGGAGTTAAAAGAGTGTGGTAAATTTTGGGCGTGTTCTCACCGCAATGGTGACGCCGTTTAAAGAAGATGGCAGTGTGAATTACGCTGTTGCAGAGCAATTGGCGGCTCATTTGGCTCAAAATGGCAGCGATGCCTTAGTAGTATGCGGCACGACGGGGGAATCTCCGACGCTAACTTGGGATGAGGAATACGAGTTATTTCAGGTAGTGCAACGGGCGGTAGCTGGCAAAGCGAAGGTAATCGCAGGTACGGGGTCAAATTCAACCAAAGAAGCGATCGCAGCCACCGAAAAAGCCGCTAAACTAGGATTAGATGGATCTTTACAAGTTGTTCCCTACTACAACAAGCCCCCGCAAGAAGGGTTGTATCAGCACTTCCTCCGCGTCGCCCAATCCTGCCCAGACCTGCCCCTGATCCTCTACAACATACCCGGTCGCACCGGACAGAATCTCCAGCCAGAAACCGTGACTCGTTTAGCAGAGATTCCGAATATTGTGGCAATAAAGGAGGCCAGTGGCAACTTAGACCAAGCGAGTCAAATTCGACGCACTACCCCCGCAGAGTTTCAGATATACGCTGGGGATGATTCCCTGACGCTGCCTTTATTAGCCATTGGGGCTGCGGGAGTTATTAGCGTTGCCAGCCATCTGGTAGGGACTCAGCTCCAACAGATGATCCAAGCCTTTGAAAACGGTCAACCTCTGGTAGCAACCGAGATTCACCTGAAACTTTTTCCCTTATTTAAAGTTTTGTTTTGTTCAACCAATCCTATTCCCGTCAAAGCGGCTCTACAACTGCAAGGTTGGGATGTAGGTGCCACTCGTCCACCACTGTGCCATCTCTCAGAGTCAGATAGGCAAATGGTAGAGGCTGTAATGACTCAGATGGCTTTGATGTAAGGCGACGGTTTTTTGGAAAACTGAATACGTCCACAAAGGCAAGAGTAAAAAGGCAAGCGGCAAAAAAAGACAAAGTAAAAAGACCAAAGACACAACCTTCTCTTTTTACTTGGGGCTTTTTACGTGCCAAAGCTGCCCTATCTTATGCAAATTTTCAACGATTTTGTATTGATTGACATTGATTGACTTAATAGAAGGAAACAAATGACTAAGAACGAAGTATCTGCACCCATCCTCAATAAGAACGAATCATCCGCACCCATCCTCAATAAGAACGAATCATCTGCCCCCGCCCTGAAAGTGATTCCCCTGGGCGGGCTGCATGAAATTGGAAAGAATACTTGTGTTTTTGAATACAACGACGAAATTGTTCTATTAGATGCTGGATTGGCTTTCCCTAGCGATTCAATGCACGGCGTCAATATCGTCCTGCCCGATATGACTTATCTGCGAGAAAATCGCCACAAGATTAAGGGCATGATCGTCACCCACGGTCATGAAGACCACATTGGGGGAATTGCATATCACCTCAAACAATTTGATATTCCAGTCATCTATGGTCCCCGCCTTGCAATGGCGTTGCTAGAAGGCAAGTTAGAAGAAGCGGGCGTTTTAAACCGCACCACGCTCAAACGGGTAGGGCCCCGCGACCTGGTGCGAATAGGCGCTTCCTTCTTCGTCGAATTTATTCGCAACACTCACTCCATCGCGGATAGCTTCACCGTCGCTATCCATACTCCAGCTGGCGTCGTCATCCATACGGGTGACTTTAAGATTGACCACACACCCGTAGATGGGGAGTTTTTTGATTTACAGAGGCTGGCTGAATACGGCGAAAAAGGCGTTTTATGCCTGATTAGCGATTCTACAAACTCGGAAGTACCAGGGTTCACCCCTTCTGAGCGCTCAGTTTATCCCAATCTCGAGCGCTTTATCAGTCAAGCAAAGGGACGGGTGCTATTGACGACTTTCGCTTCGTCTGTACACCGGATCAATATGGTTTTGGAAATCGCCCAAAAACAGGGACGGGTGGTATCCGTTGTGGGTCGTTCGATGCTGAATGTGATTGCCCAAGCACGCAATTTAGGTTATATCAAGTGTTCGGACAATCTCTTCCAACCTTTGCAGTCGATTCATCAGCTGCCTGAAGACAAAGTGCTCGTTCTAACTACAGGTTCGCAGGGGGAGCCAATGTCAGCAATGACGCGGATTGCCAACGGCGAACACCGACAAATTAAAGTCCGTAAGGGTGATACGGTGATCTTCTCGGCAAACCCGATTCCGGGAAATACCGTTGCAGTGGTTAACACCATTGATAAGCTGATGATGCAAGGTGCGAATGTCATCTATGGTCGTGATAAGGGGATTCACGTTTCCGGTCACGGCTGTCAGGAAGACCAAAAGCTGATGATTGCTTTGACTCGTCCGAAATTCTTCTTGCCAGTTCACGGCGAGCATCGGATGTTGATTCAGCACTCCAAGACTGCCCAGAGCATGAGCATCCCTGCGGAAAATATGGTGATTATTGACAATGGGGATGTCGTGGAGGTGTCTGAAGATGGCATCCGCGTCAAAGGTAAAGTTCCTTCTGGCATTGAGCTGGTAGATAATTCTGGCGTGGTGAAAGCCAATGTGCTGAAGGAACGGCAGCAGTTGGCTGAGGATGGAATTGTCACGATTGCAGCGGCAGTGAACTGGGAAGGCAAACTGAGTGCTAAGCCAGAAGTTCACCTGCGCGGTGTTGTGACATCAATGGAACGCGATCGCCTACAGGGAATTGTCCGCGAAACCCTAGAATCTCTTTTGGGCGATCGCTGGTCAGAATTCGCCCGCACCTTGGATGATGAACTTTTAGAAGTTGACTGGATAGGGCTGCAAACTCAAATGGAGTCTGCCCTCCAGCGATTGATCCGCCGCGAATTCCAGTCTTCTCGCCCGTTGCTCGTCTTCTTACTGCAAACTCCGGAAGAAGAGCCACCTGCGAAGGCTGCGGGAAGACGCCGCCGCCGTTCGACTGCGAAGGTCGCATCCTAATCAGGCAGATAGGGAGCTTGAGGATCGTTAATGTAGGGCGATCACGCAGAGCTTCCCTAACGCTAGAAAAGATAACAGTGCAAAATTGGAGTTGGGAATAAAATTCCCTCAGAACTGGCGATCCAGAAAGGATCGCCAGTTTGAATTTGTGCGCTTAGTGATGGTGCAAAATATCAGCTTCTCGACTCGGTTCTGGTTTTTTAGTTAGTTTAGACTTTCCACCGGGTTTTTTTCCACCACCTTTTAAGCGATCGCGTGCCGTCACAATTACGATATACAGAACTGGCACAATGAATAAACTTAAGACAGTGGAGACAATGGTACCGCCTGCGATCGCAGTTCCTAGAGAACGTCGGCTGGCGGCTCCTGCTCCTTCGGGATTTACCAGAGGAGCAATACCCAAGACAAAGGCGAAAGTAGTCATCAGAATTGGTCGCAAACGCTCTTGGGAAGCTTCAACCACCGCCTTGGTTGCTGACATCCCGCTTTCTCGGAGTTGGTTGGCAAATTCTACAATTAAAATTGCATTTTTACTCGCCAAACCAATCAACATTACTAGACCAATTTGGCAATAAACATCATTAGACAACCCGCGCATCGATTGAGCTAACAATGCCCCTAAAATTGCCAGCGGAACTGAAAGCAGAATAATGAAGGGGTCAACATAATTTTCATACTGAGCAGCCAGCACCAAGAACACAAAAATAAGTCCCAAACCAAAAATTATTGGTGCTTGACCGCCAGACTCAATTTCTTCTAGTGAAGTCCCCGACCATTCATAACCTAAACCAACTGGTAAAACCTCTTTGGATACCTGCTCCATTGTCTTAAGTGCTTGTCCTGAGCTATAGCCAGGAGCAGCAGAACCAGTGATTTCAATGGAGCGATATAGATTGTAGTGATTAATAGTTTGCGCTCCAGTCGTTGGAGTAACTTTTACCAAATTGCTCAAAGGAATCATCTGATTTTGTTGGGAGCGGACGTACAGATTACCAATATTTTCCGGGTTAGAGCGAAACTGTTTGTCTGCTTGCACGTACACCCGATAATTTCTTTGCTGTAAATTGAAATCATTTACATATTGCGAACCCAAGAATGTTTGCAGTGTATTAAAAATATCGTCTACCGAAACTTGCAACGCCTTAGCTTTGTTGCGGTCAACTTCGATTAGTAGCTGTGGCGTATTTGCAGCAAAAGTGCTAAACACTTGTTGCAATCCAGGTGTCTGGTTAGCACGACCTAATAGTTGACCCATTGACTGAACCAAAGACTCTAAGGGACTATTACCGCGTTGGTCTTGCAACTGATATTGGAAGCCGCCAAAACTGCCCAAACCTTGAATTGATGGAGGATTAACGGGGAAGACTCTTGCTTCGGTGATACCTGATAGCGTACCAAATAAACTGTCAATAATCGCTTGCACTGACTGCTCTTTTTTATGGCGTTCTTCCCAAGGTTTGAGAGTAGTAAATATAATCCCATTGTTAGAAGTATTACCGCTAAAACTAAAGCCACCTACTACGAAAGTTCCGACTACTTCAGGGTTTTTAAGAATTTCTTTTTCTACCTTGTCCATAACTTCGCCTGTATATTGCAGGGAAACGCCTTCTGGCCCTTGGACAAGCGTGATGAAATAACCCTGATCTTCTTCGGGAAGAAACGCTGTAGGTACGCTCAGATAAAGCCAAGCAGTTATTCCCAAAGAAACGATAAACAACCCGACGACGAAGCCTCGAAAGCGTGTCAGGAAGTTAAGCGATCGCTTGTATCCTCGCCGCGTCCAGTCGATCGCTCCATTAATTCGGTCAAAAATCCAGCCAAGCCATCCTCCAGGCTTTTGTCCCTGACGCAATAACAAAGCTGAAAGAGATGGAGTCAATGTAATAGCAATAAAGGTAGAAATAGCAACTGAAAAAGCAATTGTTAATGCAAATTGCTTGTACAGCGCTCCCGTTGTTCCGGGAAAAAATGCAACTGGAACAAACACCGCCATTAGCACCAGTGAAGTTGCAATTAAGGCGCTAAAAAGTTCCCGCATCGCTTCACTTGCAGCTGCACGAGGAGTCATCCCCTTTTGCTGGATCAAGCGATCGATATCCTCAACTACAACGATCGCATCATCAACTACCAAGCCAGTAGCTAATGTAATACCAAACAGAGACAAGCTATTAATCGAAAACCCGAATACCTTGATAAAAGCAAAAGTTCCTATCAAGGAAATGGGAATTGTCACTGCTGGAATCAAAGTTGTTCGCCAATCTTGCAAAAAAACAAAGATAACTAAGACGACCAAAACAATCGCTTCAAATAGTGTTTTAACTACTTCTTTGAGCGATTGTTCAACATACAAAGTTGTGTCAAACGCCACCCGATATTGCAAACCAGGCGGAAAGCGAGTAGCCAGTTTTGCCATTTCTGCTTTCACTGCTCTGGCAACATCCAAAGCATTACTACCGGGAAGCTGAAAAATACCCAAACCTACAGCATCATTGCCTCGAAATCGCAGAAAAGAGCTGTAATTTTCCGCTCCTAATTCTGCTCTCCCCACATCCTTAAGTTTGACAAGCGTGCCGTCAGTATCCGTTTTTAAGACAATTTCCTCAAATTCAGAAGCTTCTGTCAGCCGGCTGACTGCACGCAGGTCAATTTGATACATTTGCCCTTCTGGAGCAGGTTCCTGACCGATTCGCCCAGCACCGACTTGTAAGTTCTGTTCTTGGAGTGCGTTGACTACATCTTGAGCCGTTAAACTACGACTAGCAAGCCGATTCGGGTCTAGCCATAAACGCATAGAATATCGGCGTTCACCGAAAATTTGCACGTCACCAACGCCCTTTAATCTTTTCAGAGAATCTGTTAAATAGAGGTCTGCGTAATTGCTTAAAAATATGTTGTCGTACTCTTTATTTTCGGCGTACAAACCAATTGCTAAGAGGATGTTGCTGGACTGTTTTGTTACCGTGACCCCAGTTTGTTGTACGGCTTGTGGTAGCTGCGGTTGGGCGACGGAAACTCTATTTTGAATATCGACTGCGGCGATATCTTTGTTCCGGGATGAGTCAAAGGTAGCTGTAATTGTACTGGTGCCATCGTTACTGCTGCTCGAACTCAGATATTTTAATCCCTCGACTCCATTAATTTGCCTTTCTAAAATGTTGGTCACAGCGTTTTCTACGACTTCAGCACTAGCTCCGCTGTAGTTAGCCGTAACGTTGATTTGAGTCGGGCTAATTTCTGGAAACTGGGCGATAGGTAGAGTGGGAATACTAATTCCTCCCACTAGCAAAATAACTATGGCGCAGACTGTAGCAAAGACTGGTCGCTTAATGAAGAAATCTGCAAACATATTGTTAGTAATTTGTAATTGGTAATCGGTGGGTATTAAGTATTAGATATTAGGGATTAGTGAAGAAAATTCTCCATTATCTTACCCATTACCTATTACCCATTACTGATTACTTAGACTCAGGAAGAATGGGAGCGCCATCAGACAAATTCTGAAGGCCTGAGACAATAACTTTTTCTCCGGGTTGTAATCCTTCTAACACTTGATAATTATTTTTCTGGATCGCGCCCAACTTCACGGGTTTTTGCTTAGCCACAAGTTTGGGTTGTCCTGGTTGTTCTGGTTGCCCTGGTTGAGGTTGTTGTGTTTGCGCCACAAACACAAAAGTTGCTCCACCCAAGCGAGAAATAGCGCTAGTGGGGATTAAAACTCCCGGACGTTCTTGCCAAATCAGATTAGCTTTGATAAATTGTCCATCTCGCAGTTGTCCTTGTGAATTGTCAAAGCTAGCTTTTGCTTGGATGCTTTGAGAATTGCTCGTTACTCTAGGCGAAATGAAGCTAATTTGACCTGTACCTAGCACCTTTCCTTGAGAATCCTTCCCTTCAACTCTCTGCCCCAAGCGTATATCTGGCCCTCGTTCTAGCGGGATAGATAACCGCAGGTCTAGCGCTTGGTTTTGAGTAACCGTGGCAATCGTATCGCCACTCCTAACGTAGTCTCCTAACTTGACTGGGATAAGTCCGACAACGCCAGCGATGGGGGCGACAATTGTGGCATCTTTCAGTTCTTCATTGGAAAGATTGGCGTTGGCTTCAGCTTGCCGTACCCCGGCTTGTGCTTCAGAAAGGCTGGCTTGAGCTGCCTGAATGCCTTGGTTGCTAGCATTTAAGGCGGCTTGGGCGGCGCGGATATCGCGGGTAACTAGGTCTAGTTGCGCTCTGGGCAACGCGCCTTGCTGTACGAGGGTGGAAGTGCGGCGGAGGTTTTCCTGTTGTAGTTCCACTTCAGCGACACGAGAAGCCCGTTCTGCTTCTAAGGCTTTAATTTGCGAGGCGGCATTGGCACGGGTGGCGCGGGCGGCGTTAACAGCCTGGAGGACGCCAGCTAATTCTGCTTGTCTCTTTTCGCGGCTGAGTTGGACTAAGGGCTTCCCAGCCAGAACGCGATCGCCTTCAGCAACAAAAATCTGACTGACTCGTCCGTCAATTTCAGGCTTTAATACCACTGAACGTTGCGCTTCTAAAGCACCGACAAACTCGGAACTTTCCTGAATTGTCGCTGTCTCTATCGTTGATAGCTTGACAGGAACTCCTTGAGGTTGGCCCGCCGCCGCAGCAGTCGCATTCGGTGCATCATTAGCACGGCTATGCCACCACCGCCAACCAAAACCTGCACCAACGATTAAAAGGATAATTCCCAGCGCCATAGACCAACGCTGTTTTTTCCGTGGTTGATACCGCTCATTTGCCGCAGACTCATCGTATTCTAGAGCCTGACCGTCGGCTGCGATCGCAGACGGTTCTGCGTCAATTGGAACTGGAGACGGGGAATCAGGATCGGGCATTGTCGTTTCCTCTCCTTTTACTTAAGTTTGATAGCAAACCGCTCTACACTTACAAAGCCGTACTTAAACCACTTTTAACAACGTCGTGATTGGCTTATATAGTTTTCTTAATCGGCTTGCGCTCATCGCCACCCCACCTCAGCCGGATGATTGCGAAAGAGAGACAGCAGATAACATCTACATATATTAAAATCAAATGCAACTATTAATTGTATCAGATTGATATAAATGCTGGAATTAGCTACTTTAGGTTTACTACAACGCGAACCGCTACATGGCTACCGCCTAAAACAGCAACTAGAGCTGTTCATGAGTGGTTGTATCAGCGTCAACTATGGAGCTATTTATCCGCTCTTGAAGCGCCTGGAAGAACGGGGTGCAATATCAGTGCTGGTAGAGGAGGAAGGAGAAGCGGGTTCGATCCGCAAGATTTACAGCATTACGGATCGAGGGCGCGAGCGATGGATGCACAAAATGATGGAATATCCCCATGAAAGCTGGGTGAATGCTCGCTCTCGCTTCACGATCAAGTTTTTCTTTTTTGGTCACTTAGAACCTGCCAAACGGATTAAGTTGCTGGAGCATCGCTTGATGGTTTGTCGGCTGCGCCTGGAAAGCCAAGAAAGAGAATCGCTGCCAGCAGAACCTTACCAGGCAGAAGTTTGGCACAGATGTAAAGCAGTGATTCAAAGCGAAATCGAATGGTTGAACGAACGACTGGCGTCTGAACGAAGCGAACCCCCTCTGGGAAGTTCGGGGCAAAGCCAGGTAGAGGCGGGAATCATCGCCACTTGAGAGACATCGAATACTGCAATCAAATAATGGCAAAGCCATGTCAAGGGAAATACAGGGGCTATCTGCTTTAGGGCTAAGGAAATCAATTATTTCTGGCAGAATGCACCAATATCAGGCTTAGGGTTCTGCATTTTCAGGTTCTTGCCCCAATTCACAAAAATTCGTTTGCCAAGCACATTCGCAACCCAGTATCCTTCTTAAGGTGCTTGAGCTAAAGAAAAGAAGTTTTTCTAACAGCGCAGACCAAATTCAAAAACTTATGCCAAATTCTAGTCATCCGTTTCACTGGGTAGGAACTGGTTTCATGGCTGTGGGTGCGAGTGCAGCGATCGCCATGAGCTGTGCAAAAGTCAGTGTTGCACAAGAAAAGCCTCCGCTTACTCAGCCAAATCCTACTTCCGCTGAAAGTAAGGGAACCCCGTCGGTTGCCCCTACCCCAGCGCTTCCCGCAATCTCTTCCCAGACGCTAAAGGAAGCCGTTAGCCGAGATGGAGCTAGCCCTCCAAATGCAACGGGAGGCAAGACAGACGTTTCCCAGTCGGCTCCAGCACAATCGCCACAAGCACCCGCCACGCTGGAAAGCCTACCCCCTGAATATCTCAACCCCAGCGCTAATCCCCTACAATTTCCGACCAGATCTGAGGAAGTGCAAATTCAAAACTTCCAACGAATTACCCTACAACAAGCTCTGGAGCTGGCACGGCGCAACAATCGGGATTTACAAGTGGCAATTCTTACCCTAGAGCGATCGCGGGCATCCGTGCGAGAATTTCGGGCGGCTGAGTTTCCAACAATCGGCGTAGAATCAAATTTTACTAGGTCAGATTCCCCGAATGCTGAGCTACAAAATCGGCGACAACAGTCATCGCCATTAAACCCATTCTTGGGGAATGACGACGATAATACTGTTTCGACATCCTTTGACACCGGCCTGCAAGTGAGTTACGAACTCTACACCTCCGGGCGGCGCGGGGCACGTATCCGGGCGGCAGAAGAACAGCTGCGATTCGATCAGTTAGAAGTAGAACGCCAGTCCGAGCAACTACGCCTGGATGTCAGCAATGCTTACTACGATCTGCAAGAAGCCGACTCCCAAACTGAGATTTCCCAAGCAGCAGTGACAGATGCCGCCAGGAGTCTCCGGGATGCTCAATTGCTAGAACAAGCTGGACTTGGAACGCGATTTGACGTACTGCGGGCGCAGGTGCAGCTGGCAAATGCCGTGCAGGATCTCACTCGCAGCCGGAGTCAGCAGAGCATTGCCCGCAGGCAATTAACGAGGCTGTTGAGTCTAGGGGAAACCGTTGAGGTGGCAGCAGCAGATGAAATTGAGGTCGCTGGTGAATGGAATCTAACACTAGAACAGAGTATTATCCTCGCCGTGAAGAATCGCGCTGAGCTAGAACAGCTCTTGGCTCGACGGAACATCAGCCAAGAGCAAAGGCGCATTGCCCTGGCGGCAACCAGACCGCAAGTCAACCTCGTTGCCAACTACAGCGTTTTAGGGGTATTAAATGACGATATCGGGCCTGCCGATGGTTTAACCCTGGGGGCGCAATTCCGATGGGATTTTTACGATGGGGGAGCCGCCAGAGCGAGAGCCAGTCAGGAAGAAACGAACATAGCGATCGCTGAAACTCAATTTGCCGACCAGCGCAACCAAATCCGCTTGGAGGTGGAACAAGCTTATTTCAACTTAAGGTCGAATGCCGAGAATATTCAAACTGCCTTTTTTGCCGTTACCCAGGCAGAAGAAAGCTTGCGTCTGGCAGAGTTACGATTTAGATCTGGCGTTGGTACCCAGACAGATGTCATTAGCGCTCAAACCGAGCTAACTCGTGCTAGAGTAAACCGTCTTACAGCGGTTCTGGATTACAATCGCTCTCTGGCAGCTCTCGAACGGGCGATCAGCAATCTCCCAGATAGTCAACTTTTCGATCAGCCCCAATAGGGTGAGCGAAGCAAATCGAGCCTACGGTGTCTCAAAACACCACTGGCATTTCAGTAGAGATCGGCTTTGCTAAATTTGTATAATTTTTTAAGATTTGTTAATAGAAGCGAGGTGAGTTAAAAGGCGGATGGCTAATATTACATTTGTCAATGAAAATCAAGAAGCGATCGCAGCGGATGGGGCTAACTTAAGAGAAAAAGCCCTCCAGAACGGCATTGATATCTATACCTTTAGGGGAAAGATGATGAACTGCGGGGGCTACGGTCAATGCGGTACCTGCATTGTGGAAATTGTGGAAGGTATGGAAAATCTTTCGCCTCGCACTGAGGTGGAAAATCGCAAACTGAAGAAAAAGCCAGAAACCTATCGCTTAGCTTGTCAAACTCTTGTAAATGGCCCAACAAGTGTGAAAACAAAGCCGCGATAAAAAATTGAAGGTTTATTAACGCAAAGATCGCAAGGATTTCGCAAAGTTACGCAAAGGCAATGATAAATTCTCTGCCGGACTCTGCGATTCCTTTGCATCCTCTGCGTTTAAGTTTTCTCGCTCTACTGCCTAGAACAATCCTCCTAGCGACACTAGCTTGAAAAATTCTTGCTTGATCTTTTGATAAATTGGAATCTTCCCGGTTGGATGTGAGCATACCCGGTCGTACCTAAAAAGTCGTACCTAAAAATAAGGGAACATCTTGAGATCGCATCGCATCGTTTCAGAACTTTACCCAACCGATGCACAGCAGCACCAGAAGCGCCGATGATTGGTCGTGAAATTCGGCAATTATGGGTCGGAAAACCAAGGAAATACCGCATTCTATTTGTGGTCGAACAAGATGTCGTAGCCGTTCTTCATGTTCGGCACAGTCGCCAAGCTTATTTGGGTGACGAGTCTGAGTAAGGTTGTTGCGTAAAATATGCGATCGCTTTTCTCTTTCCTTTAAGAATAAAGCGCGATCGCGAAGGGCCGACCTGTCGGTTCGCTTTTTATATTGGTGAGAGCGCGATCGCCTCAATGTCTGCTCCAGGAGAGCGATCGCGCTTGCATGGGAAAATGCGATCGCTATTTTGGCTTCTTGGGATCGCACTCTCCTCAAGACAGACACCGGATGATATGCTTAAGGGTGGTGCTTTAAAGTTAATTAGAGGCTGGGTTCAATGCAAGTTAACGATCTTGGTTTTGTCGCCAGCATCCTGTTTGTGCTGGTTCCCACAGTTTTCTTGTTGATTCTGTACATCCAAACTGCTAGCCGCGAAAGCAACAAGAATCCTTAATCATCTGTATCGAACAAAATCCCCCCGCTGTAGTATGGACAAGGCTCTTGCCATGTCCTTCTGGCGAGGGGAATTTTTTTAGGCTTAGGTTTGGCGTTTCTTAGGTAGTCGCTGTGCGTCCTAAGAGAACGGGACAATTTGCATAGACTCGCACGTAGTCGGATAGCGAGGTTCCCAGCAAGCGATCCAAATCTGGTAAACCTTTGGCAATCGAAGGACGGCGATCGGGAGAACCCAGCATCAACAAATCAACATTTGATTCCTCTGCCAAACGACAGATTTCTGGGCCTGCTTTACCATTTCCGGTGACACACTTATAAGAAATGCCTTGTTTTTTAGCGGCAGCGATCGCAGGAGCAAGTACAGGATCTTTTTCAGCGTTAGCGGCTTCTTCAAAACCTGTCCGAGCTTTGTTGACGTGAACCAGAACCAACTGCCCACCCTTTTTATCTCGCAACAGAAACAAAGCCAGATTTAAGCATTGTTGTGCCGATTCTGAGCCGTCCATTGCAACCATGATGCGGTTGATTTTCTTGACGTAAATATCGTCTTTCACCAACAACATTGGGCGGGAAGACAATTGGAAAACATATTGGCTGACCGAATTTTCTAAAATGGATTCCAGACGCTTTAGGCCCCGCGAACCCATAATAATCAAATCAGCATTTATTTCTTCTGCTACCTGGCAAACCGTATCCTTCGGATCGCCCTGCCTCAGCATGGTGTTAACGTGATTTGGGTCTAGGTTCAGAGTCTGGATGGCTGTAGCGAGAATCCTGCCTCCCTCTTCCCACTTTGAAGTCATGGACTCAGTGGTAATTTGAGAAGGAACGACGTGCAAGATAGTGACCGCTGCCCGTTGGATCGAAGGCAGTTCTATCAAAGCCTTGAGCATCTCTTCAGAATGTCCAGTTCCAGAGTCTGCTAACAAAATTTTTTCAATCATCGAAATGCCTCTTTATCAGAAAAAATCGCTCTGTTTTTATTGCTTTCTGACCCAATGAATCGGGAAGTAGATGTTGATGAAAGTGTGATAACTGCTAACAACAGTAACCGATTTATCTGGGAAGTGAGTTTTTCATCATTCAGCATACTTCTGATAGTGACGTTAATTTTTAACGATTTATGACACTGCTTTAATAAGCGCAAAAAATATTCATTAATTTTTGTAACCTAATTAATCGGAACACGTCAAAGGAGCATCTACACTCGCTGTATCTTAGAAAATTTGCTAGTCATCAAACTTCTGACGCTCTTTCCCTTTGACGCCCCACCACAAGATAGACATCAACCATTTGCTGTTTGCCCTTCAGTGGCAATGGTCCCCAAGATTCAACCAGAAACTGGTTATCAAGATGAACCAGGGTTTCCTTACCGATCAGGACGCGGCAGTTGCTTGGTTGGCGGTGTTTCTCGCAACTTTCCAAGCGAGCGGCAGTATTAACGCTGTCCCCAATGACGCCATATTCTAGGCGGTCTTTGCCTCCTAAACTGCCAACGACGACGGGACCCGTAAAAATTCCAATTCGCATCTGGATGACTGGCAAGCCACGAGTTTTCCAGTTTTGGTTCAATTCCTCTAGAATTTCGCCGATTGCTAGAGCGCATTCTATCGAGCGCTGGGCATCAAGAGCGACTTCCTCCTTGTGGATGCGATCCATCGGCACGCCAAACACAGCCATGAAGCCATCCCCGGTAAACTTGTTGATAATGCCTTCATGGCCGATGATTTCGTGGGTGACGACATCCAGCATTTCATTTAACCATTCCAGCAAAGCTTCCGGAGGCATTTGTTCGGCAATGGTACTGAAATCTTTGATATCTGCAAACATCATGGTTGCGATTAGCTTAATTCCTGGTAATTTCCCAGATTTGATCAAGCGATCGCGTCCTTTCCAGAGAGCTTTGGCAACTTCCGGTGAAGTATTCTGTCCCAAAAGCTTCATGATAATTTGTTGCTGCTGCTGTGCATCATAAGAGCGGTAGGTAATGACCACCCCGCTGGTGAGGATAAATCCCAGTACGGGAGCCGACAGAGGCACCCATCCTTGCACAGTAAATAGATAGAAGCAGGTGCCCAACAGAACCCCCAAACCAACGCCGCAGCCCAAAATTAAGACAACGGGATGCCGCAACCACCAAGCCGCGATCGCGCCGAGCAGTGTCCATCCGACAATCCATAACACCTCTATCCGTTCATCCCAGAACCAAAATAGGGGTCGCTCCCCCGTGGCAGCGTCAAGGAATTGGCTGACCATCTGGGCATGAACCAAGACGCCGGGCATCTTGGCGGTTTCCTTCTCGGCTGGGCTGTAGGGGGTTGAGAAAGTATCTTTGGCGCTGGGTGCCGTTGTGCCAATCAGCACAATCTTGTTTTTCACCCAGTTCGGGTCAATCTGTCCCTTTAAAACTTGGGTGAGCGTAACTTGCCGCGCCACGTTTGAGGAGCGGTAATTCAGCAGAACTTGGTAGCCCCGCGCATCCATATTTTGATACCCGCCAGAGTTTTGCTGGAGCGGGACAAATACCGCTTTTGCCAGTTGAATATAATCGGGATTTTGTTGGCTGGACTCTGGTGTGATGCCTACACTTTCTAAATAAGCGATCGCTAGCCGCAGGGAAAACGAGAAATAAGTGCTTGTATCATCCGAGACAAACAATAGATTGCGACGGACAACGCCATCCGGATCGAGCAGCAAATCGTTAAAACCAACTCGATCCTCTGGAAATCCCGGCGGCGGCGACACCAGTTCCAGCTCCGTATCGCCAAATTTCTTAATGGCAAAGATATTTTTTTCCCGGAGTTGCACCTTAAGTTCGGCATTTCCTGGTTGTTGCGGGATTTCCCGATACACATCTAAGCCAATTACTTGAGGCTGCAATGATTGCAACTTTGCCAATAGCTGCGCCATTGTCCGGTCGGATAAAGGCCATTGTTTCTGAGTGCGAATGTCGCCTTCTGTAATGCCCACAACTAAGAGCCGAGGGTCGGGACCTGGATCGGAATGTAACCGCACCAGTTGGTCTAAAGCGACGAGTTCTAGAGGTTGTAGACCGCCCAAATGACGCACTCCTAAAACGAACCCGCTCACAACAAGACTAGCGATCGCTACCACTCGCACACCCGTGAATTCCGACAACGCAATCTTGAGGCGATCGCTTAGATCCAATAGCGTGGATGTCTGGGACTTAAAAAAGCCTTTCATCATCGCCCTAGCCTTAGCGGAGCTAACATGGGGAGAAACAGAGGCAAAGACAGAGCCATAGCATTTTCTACTGTAGCTTTTGGGCTAATTTCGGGAATTGAAAACTGGTAAATTTACCGACTGCTGATTTGGCATTACCACATTATGGCACTTGGACAGTGACGGGCTACACCCCTCATTCTGGGTAAACAGTCAGGAATCATGGAAAAAGAAAAAATTGCTAATTTCTAGAAATGGGTTCGATCGAAATGGGAAAGCGACTTACAAATATCGCCAACCCTATACAAGTCAATCTTTATAGACGACTTCTTTCCCACAACAAGATTACCGAATGCAGTTATTTCCACCTTCTCCCTAGAAGCCTCTGAAGTTCCTATCCTGCCTAATCTGTACTCTCTTGAGAGGAAGGAATTAAGGGCTACCAACCACTGAATCATCCCGGCTTTGGACTGACAACACATCCAAAGTGGGAGGTTATCATAGGGTGAATGTTGATATTTCTTAAAAAAAGTTATCAATGCAGTTTTCCCCCTCTGGTATGTCCGAAATCAAGAACTCCGCGATCAAAAAGGTGTTCTTTGGTCATGAGCCGACTCCTGAGTTATGCGCCATTCTAACGGTCTATTTGGTGCAGGGAATCTTGGGTTTAGCGCGTCTAGCAGTCAGCTTTTTTCTCAAAGATGAACTGTCGCTAAGTCCGGCTCAAGTTTCGGCTTTGATGGGCATTGCTGCCATTCCTTGGGTGGTAAAGCCATTATTTGGTTTTCTGTCAGATGGTCTACCGGTGTTTGGCTACCGGCGGCGACCCTATCTGATCTTATCCGGACTATTGGGAGCGATTTCCTGGTTTAGTCTGGCAACGATTGTGCATACAGCTTGGGCGGCGACAGTGGCGATCGCGCTTTCGTCCCTCTCGGTAGCGGTTAGCGATGTAATTGTAGACTCGCTGGTGGTAGAACGAGCCAGGGCAGAGTCTCAGAGTGATGCCGGTTCCCTGCAATCCCTCTCCTGGGGTGCCTCATCGCTGGGAGGCTTAGTAACTGCGTATTTTAGCGGTTTCCTTTTGCAACACTTCGGGAGCCATACTATTTTTGCCATTACCGCTGGTTTCCCCTTAATCGTGTCAGCGGTTGCTTGGTTAATTGCAGAAGAGCCAATTAGCGATCGCCCGGATGTCTCCACCGTTGCCAACCAGATCAAACAACTGGGAAAAGCGGTTAGCCAAAAATCAATCTGGCTACCAACCGCCTTTCTGTTCCTTTTGCAAGCCACACCGACCGCAGATAGTGCCTTTTTCTACTTCACTACCAACGAACTAGGGTTTGAGCCAGAATTTTTGGGACGGGTACGTCTCGTCACCAGTCTCGCCTCCCTGCTCGGAATTGCAATTTTTCAACGATTTCTCAAAGCCGTCCCCTTTCGCACCATTTTCACCTGGACAACGATCATCGCAGCGGCACTTGGAATGACCACGCTGCTGCTGGTGACTCATACCAACCGCTCTTTAGGCATCGACGATCGCTGGTTCAGCCTGGGAGACAGTCTGATTCTGACCGTTATGGGACAGATTGCTTATATGCCCTTGTTGGTACTCGCGGCGCGGCTATGTCCGCCTGGAGTAGAAGCAACCTTGTTTGCGCTGCTGATGTCGGTGACAAATATGGCAGGGTTATTGTCCCACGAACTGGGAGCCGTCCTCACCTATTGGCTGGGCATCACCGAAAGGAATTTTGACCATCTCTGGCAGTTGGTCGTGATTACGAATCTATCAACCCTTTTGCCGCTGCCACTGATTGGTTGGCTACCCGCAGGCAAACCGGAAACCGAGCCATCTGGCGAGATGCCAAGCTTGCAACCGTCATCAGCCATACATATTCAGTCAGCCCCCATTCAGCATCGGGAACGGTCTTTTGTTCCTGACTTTCTTCCAGAACTCATCCCCACAGTAGAAGAACCCGCCGACTAAAAGAGGAAGGATCGAGAGTAGGCAGTGCTGATTCCGCTTCCCGTTTCAGACTGGAAACGAAAATCAGAAAGCTGCGGCACTCACTAGGCGGATGCAATGAAATTGAAGATTTTCGTCGGTTGGGACGCCAGGAAACCCAACACCTGCATAGGGTAGCGATCGCTATCCCATCCGACAAATCATTCATCCGTGCGACTTAACGTGCAGCGGCGCTAACACGTCTGTCCTAGTTCACGATCGCGTCACGAGTTTTTCTAAGCCGAATCGTTTAATATGCAAATACCCACACCAGAACGCTTTCCGGTGCCCACAGAGGTGCCCGATCAACTTCCCTACCACATTAAAAAGTGGCAAAAGGGCTATGAATCTTTGCCGCAAGAATTCGATTATTGGATTGATGACATTGAAGGGGAGATTCCCGCAGAACTAGAAGGAACGCTGTTTCGGAATGGCCCCGGGTTGCTAGATGTCAAGGGTCAACGCATCCATCACCCATTTGATGGAGATGGCATGATTGCCAAGATCGCCTTTTCAGAAGGTCGCGCCCACTTTCGCAATCGCTTTGTCCGCACACAGGGCTATGTGGAAGAACAGAAAGCCGGTAAAATTCTCTATCGCGGCGTCTTTGGCACCCAGAAGCCCGGTGGTTGGCTAGCCAATGCTTTTGATGTGAAACTCAAAAATATTGCCAACACCAACGTCATTTACTGGGGGGGCAAACTCCTGGCGCTTTGGGAAGCTGCCGAACCTCATCTTTTAGACCCCAACACCTTGGAAACCCTGGGGAAAGAATATTTGGACGGGGTTTTGCAAAATGGTGACGCCTTTGCCGCTCATCCTCGCATTGACCCTAGATGCGATCGCCAGGGTGGTGCCCCTTGCCTGGTGAACTTTGCCATTAAACCGGGTCTTTCCAGCACCATCATCATCTATGAATTAGACGCGGCTGGCAAAGTTGTGCAGCAGAACTCTCACAGCGTTCCTGGCTTCGCCTTCATCCACGATTTTGCGATTACGCCCAATTACTGCATCTTCTTCCAAAATCCCGTTTCCTTCAACCCGGTGCCTTTCCTGCTGGGATTTCGCGGTGCGGGTGAGTGTGTCAAGTTCCAGGCGGAGCAACTCACCCGGATTGTGGTGATTCCCCGCAACCCCCAACCAGGGGAAAAAATGCAAATTTTTGAAACTCAGTCGGGTTTTGTCTTCCACCATGCCAATGCCTTTGAGCAAGGGGACGAAATTTGTATTGACTCAATTTGCTATGAGTCTTTTCCAGAAGTTGAGCCGGAATCAGACTATCGGGAGGTAGACTTTCAGGCACTATCCCCCGGACAAATGTGGCGGTTCCAGTTTAATTTAAAGGATAAAGATAAAACGGTACGGCGGAGGCTTTTAGAAAGCCGTTGCTGCGAGTTTCCCTTCGTTCATCCCGAACGAGTCGGACGCCCTTATCAGTAT
The DNA here is from genome assembly GCF_039961975.1 of Trichocoleus sp. DQ-A3. Classification (NCBI taxonomy): domain Bacteria; kingdom Bacillati; phylum Cyanobacteriota; class Cyanophyceae; order Leptolyngbyales; family Trichocoleusaceae; genus Trichocoleus; species Trichocoleus sp. DQ-A3. The sequence continues at coordinate 113,904 of NZ_JAMPKC010000018.1, forward strand.
CTATATCTGGGTGCAGCTCATGCTGCCGAGGGCAATGCGCCTCTCCAAGCTATCCTCAAGGTGGATTTAGAATCAGATTGTCGCCAACTCTGGAGTGCAGCACCCCAAGGCTATGTTAGCGAACCGATCTTTGTCCCTCGTCCGGGTGCTACCCGTGAAGATGAGGGTTGGGTGCTGACGTTAGTTTACGACTCTTCTCACCACCGCTCTGATGTCGTTATTTTAGATGCCGCACACGTCGATCGAGGTCCGGTGGCGCGATTGCACTTGAAGCATCATATCCCTTATGGGTTGCATGGCAACTTTACGTCCCACTGCTTTGCGCCCAGCCACTAGCTCTCTAGTCAGCCAATTTTGGATTTTAAAGCGGTTATGGAGGAGCGATCGCTCCTCTAAAAGCTAAAATTGTCTGACTCCTGTACTATAAAGCTTTGCAAATCTAGTAATTTCCACCTTCTCTTTTGCATCAAGATAGGATACCTTTGGCTGAAGTATCCCAAGCGGAGCTGGGATGAAATTCAGTATCGTTATTACGACTTATAACCGCCTTTCCTTACTAAAACGGGCAATTGACACCTCTCTTGCCCAAACACTGCCCTGTGAAGTCATTGTTGCTGATGACTGCTCCTCGGATGGCACCCAAGCCTATGTGAGCGGTTTAGTGGCAGCGCTTCGAGACAAAGGTGACGAACGCCTCGTTTATCACCGCAATCAAATTAACCTGGGTCACTCGGCGACGATGAATGCTGGAGTGCAACTTGCTAAAGGCGAGTGGATTAAGCCGGTTGATGATGATGACTATTTAGCACCGAATTTTATAGAGGAAATGAATCGGGCGATCGCGCTGTGTCCAAACGCTGTCATTGCCTCTTGTCAGGCGGCGCAGGTTGATGTCAACGAGGTCGAACTTTACAGAACCCGACAAATTGGTCCCGGCAAAGCTTTCTCTATTCCCCAAGAAGACCTTCATTTTGGGATGCTACTAGAACTTATCCCTTTTGGTACTCCCATTCAAGTTGTCTTCGCTCGTTGGGCTTTTCTGAAATCCGGCGGCTGGGATTCTAGCTTAGATGCGAACTTTGATGACATTGATTCTTGGATCAAAATTGCCCAGTTTGGAGATGCTGTTTTTGTAAATCAGTGCCTTGCTTATCGCACAATTTGGCCTGGAGCTTACAATCAAAAGTTTCCTCTTAAAACGAGGATGGATACTAATATTTTGATGAAGGAAAAAATCTATGCTTTGGTGAGTGAAACTCACCGTGCTGAAACTCCACCAATTAAAAATATTCAAGCTTATCTTAAACTACATTGGAGTCTGGTAGCTCTCAAGCAAGGAAAAATATTGAGTGCTATTAAAATGGCATTTCCCTCAGTTTTTTCACTAAGTGCATGGAAGATTTTAGTAATTAATAATCTATCGAATCCTCGGCAAGTCTTCTTGGCTCAAAAGCAAGTTGATACCAATAGTTCGCTGTCTAAATCGATTCCTTATTCGGAATCTATTCATGGCTCTATTGTTCCAAAGAATCGGTTTAAAACAGCACAGCTTCAAGAATTACGCATTTCTCTAAAATTCCGCTGTAGCCGGATTGCTTTCAAGCAAGGAGAATTTTTCAGCGCTACTAAAATGGCTGTAAATGGTGTCGTTTCGCTAGTTGGATGGAAGCTTTTTGGGATAACGGATTTTCCTCAATCTCTTAACAAAAAGCTCCAGAACCAAAATCATTTACTAGATAGAAATGTTCTAGTGATGGAAAAAATCTATGCTTTAGTTAGTGAAAAACACCAATCTACTATTTCCAACCTTCAAGAGTGGCAAGCTTATTTCAAACTGCGTGCAGGATTTTTAGCGATTCGGCAAGGAAAATTAGCGATCGCTTCTCAAATGGTATTCCCCGCTATATTTTCCTTTGCTGCATGGAAGCTATTAGTAAAAGTTATTTTATTGCGGCAACACCATAGTAAAGAACCCTTAATTCGCCGGTTAGTGCTATACAGATTACCAGAAGGCAAAAATAAGGATTGAAAGGGAAGATAGCACCTTCCCAGATTTGTGAAAATATTACTTTTCTCTGTCCCTTTGCCTCAATCGCTTTTTTTTCTAAAGAATATTGCTTGAATCGCTTTTTGAGCTTGATATAGTGTTGTCTTAAATAATTTGTGAAGCGAGATACCCGACTTTTTTAAAAAAGCTGGGTAGCTGAAACACTAGCATCTCCCAACTAAAATAGGATTGCTATAAGTAGCTGGGACTAATTAAATATAAGATGGGATAGGTTCTCTAAAGGGAGTTTTCCATTATTTATGCCTGCTCCGATTCGGATTATCTTAAGCGAAGCAGAGGACTCAATG
>NZ_JAMPKC010000019.1:0-113848 GCF_039961975.1 Trichocoleus sp. DQ-A3
GCGCTTCGGTGTCGCTTCACTTTCGCTTGCTCTCCCGACCGCTTTATTAATGTAGCAACCACGAACCGCTTCTGTCAACTGTTTTGAAAAACTTTTTTGGAAAACTCTCAAAATCCCCAAGGGCGCAGCTTTTGGGCTAAGTTGGTTGGGCAATCTTTTAGAAAAATTAGGGGAAAACTGACGTGGTGAGTCCCAGGGCTGTTCTACCTCCCTCGATCGTATTAGACCCACTCCTGCACTCCTGGTTGTTGGAAGATGTCGGTCGCGGCGATCGCTCGAGTCAAGGTTTATTAGGCAACAAGGTACGTGTGGGGCAAGCTGAGTGGACTGCTAAGGAGGCAGGAGTCATTACCGGATTGCCGATAGCTAGTCGGATATTCCAACTGTTGAACGATAGAGTCAGTTTTGTTGCTGTTGTCGCTGAGGGGGAACAGTGCCAGCGAGGACAGTTGGTTGCTCGCGTTGATGGCTCGCTAGAGGCGCTGCTGCTCGGAGAACGAGTTGCTTTAAACCTAGCTATGCGTTTGAGTGGGATTGCTACACTCACCCGTAAGTATGTTGAGCAAATTGCGGATTTGCCAGCTCAATTGGTGGATACTCGCAAAACGACTCCGGGGCTGAGAATTTTAGAAAAGTACGCGACACAGGTGGGGGGAGCGATGAACCACCGAATGGGGTTAGATGATGCTGTGATGATCAAGGATAATCACATTGCTGTGGCTGGAGGGATTGGCAAGGCGCTCGCTTGTATTCGCTCCCAAATGCCCTATCCATTGACTATAGAAGTAGAAACCGAAACCCTAGCTCAAGTGAAAGAAGCCTTACAGCACGGTGCTGATATCATCATGCTGGACAATATGCCGCTGGAGATGATGCGGCAGGCAGTGCAGATAATTCGCCATAGCAATGACCGGATCAAGATTGAAGCCTCGGGCAACATTACTCTAGAAACTATTCGTGCTGTGGCTGAAACTGGCGTAGACTACATCTCCAGTAGCGCCCCGATTACGCGCTCAACATGGCTCGATTTGAGTATGAACATAGACGTTAGTACGATAAAGGAAAGAAGTACGCTTCCTGAAGTTTCGGCAAAACCCAATGAACTCTACCCTTGAACAACTTAAAAATAGATTTGAGCAAGCTTTAGTTACCGCTTTTGGCAGTGACTATGCTGGGGTAGACCCAATGCTAGTGCCTGCTAGCAATCCCAAATTTGGTGATTATCAATCCAATGGGGCAATGTCCTTAACTAAAAAGTTGGGTCAGCCGCCACGAGCGATCGCGCAAAAAATCGTTGAGCATATAGATGTCAACGATTTCTGTCGTCCGCCAGAAATTGCGGGTCCTGGTTTTATCAATTTCACCCTGAAACCAGAATATTTGGAAGCGCAGCTAAGTGCTATTCAGGCAGACTCCCGATTGGGTACCAGCAAGGCAAAACATCCCCAGCGGGTAGTGGTGGATTTTTCTAGCCCTAATATTGCTAAAGAGATGCACGTTGGGCACTTGCGTTCAACGATCATTGGGGATTGCATTGCCCGAACTTTGGAATTTCAAAATCACGATGTTTTGCGCCTGAATCATGTGGGCGACTGGGGAACCCAGTTTGGAATGCTAATCGCCTACTTAAGAGAAGTTTGTCCAGAGGCTTTGACGACTGCTAATGCTATAGATTTGGGCGATTTAGTTGCTTTTTACCGCAAAGCAAAACAGCGGTTTGATGAGGATGAGAAGTTTCAAGAAACGGCCCGACAAGAAGTTGTCAAGTTGCAAGCGGGTGACGAAGAGTCTCGGCGGGCATGGCAGCTGCTGTGCGAACAGTCCCGGCGCGAGTTTCAGATTATCTACGATCGGCTTGATGTGCATCTAACAGAACGAGGGGAATCTTTCTATAACCCATTGCTAGCGGGAGTAGTGGAAGACCTCGACCAGTTGGGCTTGCTCGTGGAAAACAATGGGGCTAAATGCGTATTTCTGGAAGGGTTTACTAACAAAGAAGGTGAACCTTTGCCCATGATTGTCCAAAAGTCTGATGGAGGCTATAACTACGCCACTACTGATTTGGCAGCCTTACGCTACCGGATTGAACAAGATCGAGCTGAGCGGATAATCTACGTTACAGATGCTGGACAAGCAAATCACTTTACTCAGGTGTTTCAGGTAGCGCAACGAGCTGGCTGGATTCCAGATAATGTACAGTTGGTTCACGTCCCCTTTGGTTTGGTGTTGGGAGAAGGTGGCAAGAAGCTGAAAACGCGCTCTGGCGAAACGGTGCGGTTGCGGGATTTGCTAGATGAAGCGATCACATCTGCCCGTGAAGACTTGGAAGCAAGGCTCAAAGAAGAAGGGCGCGAGGAAACAGAAGAATTCATTGCCCACGTTGCTGAGGTAGTTGGCATTAGTTGTGTCAAGTATGCCGACTTGAGCCAAAACCGGAACAGCAACTATATCTTCAACTCTAAGAAGATGGTAGCTCGCGAGGGCAACACAGCAACTTACTTACTCTATGCCTATGTACGAGTACAGGGAATTAGCCGCAAAGGCGATATTGACTTTGAGCAGTTGGGAATGAATGCCAAAATTCTGTTGCAAGAAGAAACAGAATTAGTGTTAGCGAAGCATCTACTACAACTGAGCGAAGTTCTCAGTGACGTTGAGCAAGATTTACTACCCAATCGCCTTTGTCAATATTTATTTGAACTGAGCCAAAAGTTTAATCAGTTCTATGACCAGTGTCAGGTGCTTAAAGCTGAGGAACCCGTGCGGACATCTCGGTTGGTTTTGTGCAATGTAACAGCGCGAACTTTGAAATTAGGATTATCCCTACTTGGCATTTCTGTGCTAGAGCGTATGTAGGCAGGGTGGACGCGATCGCTTATGCTTCTAATTAGTCAAACCAAACAATCGTCAACAATCTAGGATATCAGTGCTGCTGTTGAACAATTCGTTGCTGATATTCCTGTTCGGTCATCATCTCTTGCGTGCTTTGTAAACGATCTACAAACACGATGCCATCCAGGTGATCGGATTCGTGTTGAAAAATTCGGGCGACAAAATCTGTGAACTGTTGACGATGCAATTTACCATCCCGACTGGTGTATTCCACATCAATCGCCTGATATCTGGGAACCAACCCTCGAATTCCTGGAATGCTGAGGCACCCTTCCCAGCCTTTCACCACCTCATCAGAGTGGGCAATGATGCGAGGATTTATTATGGCGGTTGGTTCCATCTCAGGAGCGGTGGGATACCGAGGATTCGGACGAGATGCGACGATGAACAAGCGATAAGATTGAGCTACCTGGGGTGCTGCAATGCCAACACCGCTTGCTTGAGCAACGGTTGTAATTAGGTCATCAATCAGCTTTTGGATTTGTCCAAAGTGGACATTTTCGATAATTTGAGCTGGTTGGCGCAGGATGGGATTTCCCAGTTGAGTAATTGGCAGGATTTCAGCCATAGTTGAGACTGGTTTAAAAGAGCGATCGCTCTTCACAAGAATGGATAATACTATTCTGCACAAAGCCGTAGAGGTGAGGCGTGGATATTTCTCTTGAACAGCTCTGGAGCCAAGTGCTAGAGCGTCTACAGCTACAACTGAGCCGTCCTACCTTTGAAACGTGGATCAAAACTGCCAGCGCTCAAGAGCTGGAAAATAACTGCTTGGTGATTTGCACGCCTAACCCGTTTGCCCGGAATTGGTTGCAGAAATATTACATCAAAACAATTGCTGATGTCGTACAAGATATTCTGGGACAGCCGGTGGAAATTCACATCACGGTTGCCAAAGGAAATGAAATCTCTAGCGCTGATGATGCCGAAATTTCCTGGTCGCTGCCTATAGAAACCAGTGTCCCCGAAATTTCCCCCAACCAGCGACCCAGACCAACCGAATTAAATCCTAAATACGTTTTTTCACGCTTTGTTGTCGGCTCTAATAATCGGATGGCTCATGCAGCTTCTTTAGCTGTGGCAGAATCTCCAGGACGTGAGTTTAATCCATTATTTTTGTGTGGGGGTGTTGGACTAGGAAAAACTCACTTAATGCAAGCAATTGGGCATTACCGTTTGGAAATTCACCCAGATTCAAAAATATTTTATGTTTCTACTGAGCAGTTCACAAACGACTTGATTGCAGCAATTCGTAAAGATAGTATGCAACGGTTTCGAGAACATTATCGAGCTGCCGATGTACTGTTGGTGGATGATATTCAATTTTTAGAAGGAAAGGAATATACTCAAGAAGAATTCTTTCATACTTTTAATACTTTACATGAAGCTGGAAAGCAAGTAGTAATCGCTTCTGACCGCCCTCCTAATCAGATTCCTCGCCTGCAAGAACGTCTTTGCTCCCGCTTTTCTATGGGATTAATTGCCGATATTCAGCGCCCAGACTTAGAAACACGGATGGCAATTTTACAAAAAAAGGCAGAATATGAAAATATGCGATTACCGCGAGATGTTATTGAATATATAGCGACTAACTATACTTCAAATATTCGGGAATTGGAGGGCGCTTTAATTCGGGCTGTGGCTTATATTTCAATTTCCGGTTTGTCGATGACTGTCGAAAATATTGCTCCAGTTTTGAATCCACCTGCGGAAAAAGTAGCGGTTTCTCCAGAGGCGGTAATGATAGCGATCGCAGAAACTTTTGATCTTCGCATTGAAGATTTAAAAAGTAATTCTCGTCGTCGAGAGATTAGCTGGGCGCGACAAATTGGTATGTATTTAATGCGTCAGCACACAGATTTGAGTTTACCTAGGATTGGTGAGGAATTTGGAGGTAAAGATCACACCACAGTAATGTATAGCTGCGAGAAAATTACTCAATTAAAGGATAGCGATCCTGATGTAGCTAGAACGCTACGCCACCTTAGCGATCGCATCAATTTTGCTAGCAGAAGCCAAAATAAATCCTGATACTCCTCTCACAGCTAGCCAGTAGCCGTTAATTTAAGTTTTCGGAAAGTACTTATAAAGAATGATTCACCTTTAGAAGGGTTGTGGAAAACTCCTGGTTTTCTGTGGAAAAGCTTGTGGTAAAGCCGTGAAAAATTTTGTGCCATCAGTGGAAAACAATGACAAGTACAAATACCTTGTGGAAAAGTGACTCTTTTTTCCACAAGGTTTCCACAATTCATTAGAGCTGCTAAAACATACACAGGAAATTCATTTGACAACATTTTCCACATTTTCCACAGCTCCAGCACTTTTGCCTAAAGGAGGTAAGCAGGGGAATCTGGATTGCTGAGGACAAGGGTGCTACGATCTCCTTCTGTGCCAAAAGTACCGCGCTATGAGCGTCGGTTGGCTGAACACCTCCAAGGTTGAACATCTATGAAACTGGTTTGCACCCAAAACGATCTCAGTACCAACCTTTCTCTCGTCAGCCGAGCAGTGCCATCGCGACCGACACATCCTGTCCTCGCAAATGTCAAGCTGGAAGCTAACAAAAAAACTCAGCTCGTCAGTTTGACGGCATTCGATCTCAGCCTTGGCATTCAGACCAGCTTTCCAGCACAAGTGGAAGAGGAAGGTTATCTCACTTTACCCGCTAAGCTGTTAAACGATATTGTTTCCCGTCTAGCAGAGGGAGAAATTACTTTAGAGGATAAAGGGGAGGAAGGGACAAGTGAAGGAATTATTGCCACGCTGACTTCTGCCTCTGGGCGTTATAAAGTCCGGGGTATGACCGCAGAAGAATTTCCAGAACTGCCAGTAATAGAAAATGGCGAAGCTGCTCAATTGCCCGCCGCCGCATTAATTGATGGCTTGCGGGGTTCCTTATTTGCCACTAGTCCCGATGAAACGAAGCAGGTTCTCACGGGCATCCATTTAACAGTCAAACCAGAATATCTTGAATTTGCCGCGACAGATGGTCATCGTTTATCGGTTGTTGAAACGACTAACCAAGGTCAAACGGATGAAGAAGCCTCTGAGACGATTAGTCAGACAGCTCCGTTAGAAGTCACAATTCCAGCACGGGCACTGCGAGAACTGGAACGAATTTTAGGAATGCGCCAGTCAGCGGAAGCTATCGCTCTCCATCTTGACCAAGGGCAGGTTGTATTTGAATTAGCCGATCAACGTTTGACTAGCCGCACCCTAGAAGGTCAATATCCCGCCTATCGTCAGTTGATTCCCCAACAATTTGAGCGGCAGGTGACAATCGATCGGCGTCAGTTGCTCAATGCATTAGAACGAATTGCCGTGCTAGCTGACCAAAAAAATAATATTGTCAAATTCACGATAGACAGCACTAACCAGCAGATTGCCTTATCAGTGGAAGCACAGGATGTTGGTAGCGGGCGCGAATCTCTACCTGCACAGATATCGGGCAAGGATCTAGAGATTGCCTTCAATATTACCTATCTCAGAGATGGACTGAAGGCGCTGCAATCCTCCGAGATTCAAATGCAGATGAATACAGGGAATAGTCCGGTGATTCTGACACCGCTTGGAGGTCTAAAAATGACTTACTTAGTGATGCCGGTGCAGATTCGCGCTTAACGAATTGTTAAGAGATAGCGACCTCGACCGCGCGGATTTGAGGCGGTGGCGATCGCTCGATAAACGCCTGTTCGGGGTAAAGTCACACTCATCTGAGAATTGGGATTGCTGCGGCTGATGTTATCGTTCTCAGCAATCTTCCGACCATTTTGATCGACCAAAATTAGATAGGTATCAAAATCAGGACTGGCAAGTGCGATCGTCAGAGGCTGACCGGCACGACCTTGAAAGGAATATTCCTGAAACAAACTGCCATCAGAAAGCACCTTGGCACCCCGACCCAGAATACCCGCTTGCCGCATCAGCAAACGACTTTGGGAAGTTTGATAGCGATCGCCTCCGGCAGCCGCCATTGCTCGAAGACGGTAAGCACCTACTTGTCTTCCCTCAGAGGAATTGGCAATGATTAGATAAGTGCCACTTGCAGGCAGTGTCGCCACAAGGCTAGCGTTTCCCCTACCGCCCCTATCATCGTCTTGTGCAACTTCATTGCCATTGGGGCCAAGCAGAATTAAGTAGGAATCAATCTGCTGACTCGCCATATCAATTCTAACTTGCTGACCGGCTCTCCCCTGAAAGGTGTAAAGGTCAAAATAGCTATTATCCGCTCGGAGAACATTATCACCACTGCCAAGAGTGGCGTTAATCACCGTACCATTCAAAGCAATGGGCTGAGGCGGTTGTCTTCCAGAAGCGGGTTGTTGCCGTTGAGCAGTGGTAGGGGCGCGTCCTTGGCGCACAGCGGTCAAGAACGGCTGTACCTGGTCTACAGAAATCGCAAATCCAATGCCAATGTTTCCCGCAGTCTGACCGCTGGTAAAAATAGCAGTATTGACGCCAATCAATTCTCCTTGGCTATTGAGAAGAGGACCACCGGAATTGCCTGGGTTGATGGCTGCATCGGTTTGGATTAAACCGCGCTGTTGGTCAATCCGGCTAACAATACCAACGGTGAAGGTTCCTTGAAATTGACCGAAAGGATTCCCAATCGCAAACGCCCGCTGACCGACTTGTACGGAGTTTGGAGGAGCGATCGCAACAGTGGGCAAATTGTTCTGTCCGCGAATTTTAAGGACAGCTAAGTCTAGACTGCTGTTAGCAAAAGCAATGATATCGGCTGGGAGTCTTCTGCCATCTGAGAGAATAACAGTAACAGTTTGGCGACCATTTGCCACAACGTGAGCATTGGTCAATACCAGGCCGTCTCGGCTAATAATGCTACCGCTGCCGCTACCGTCACCAGCCTGGATGGATACCACTCCTGGACTAGCGCGTTTATAAACCTGAATATTTGTTTGTTCTTCAGCTTCTTGGGCAACAGCGATATTTGACTGTTGCCAGTTAAAGGGAACGATTGCGTCGATTGCATTAGCACCAATGGCAGCGGCGGCTGCGATGATGCCCGAAGTGGCAATACGCAGAACTTTGGTACTCATTATGTTAATTTTTTAAGCTTTTTTGACTGTTTTAGCATATTTAGTAGCGATCGCTCTCAAGCAATGCTCTTTCCATAGAAGAAGCCTCTGACTCGCTCGTGCAGGAACTCGCCAATTTCATCGATCTTCTACTGTTGTAAAGAGCCAGAATTTGTTGCTGAAGTTCCTCTTTCTACAGTTGCAATATGCCATTGGCCTAACTGGCTAGTTTCAAACGCCACGTAGCGACCATCACCGGAAATAGTGGGATGGCGTACCGAGCCTCGGATGCTGCTAGTGAGCAATTCGGAGCGTTGAGTTTGACGGTCGTAGACAAAGATATCCGTCTTGCCTCGTTCGCTAGAAACATAAGCAATAAATCGACCATCAGCATTCAAAGCGGGTTGATCCTGTCTGGAGTCCCGACGATTGATATTGGGGAGATCGACGAGACGGCGTTGCTGCAAGTCGTAAAGGAAAATGTCTCGATTATTATTGCGGTCAGAAGCAAAGGCGAGATAGCGACCGTCACTGCTGTAGGCGGGATATTCGTCAGGGGTCTGGCTGTTGATACCGCCAGTCAGTATTTGCGGCGGGTTGAAGAGCTGGGTATCAAGACAACCAGTTATCCCCATTGTGAATAAAATCGTTAGCCAGCGCCAGTTAATTAGCCATTTCATATCACTTGCGCCTAAATACCTGATGACTGTAGCTGTGAAGTGCGACTACACGAATCAAGCCTGCCTTTATAGGCTAAAAAAATCCCCTGATTCGCCAAAGCTGTGGATTCAGATAAGCGGGTATTTACTTTTTCCAACCATTCCTTCCCAAATACTCAGCACTTTTATCCTCAAGGAGGTGCTGGAAGATTCAGCGTTTGTCCAGAGCGATCGCTAACTACAATATCCCACTGACCATTTTCACTAGATTCAAAGGCAATTGTACTGCCATCAGCGCTAATCGTTGGATTTCGCACTTCTGCTTGCACGTTTTCCGCGAGATTCCTTAACTGGCGAGTTTCCCGGTCATAGAGGTAGATTCCCGACCGACCCTGACGACTTGCAGCAAAGACGATGTAACGACCATCAGCGGAAACAGCAGGGTTAGATGCGATCGCATCCAGGGAATTTAATCCAGGCAAATCAATCAAACGCCGATCCACCGTGTCGAAAAGGTAAACATCCTGACTGCTGCGCCGGTCAGAAATTAGCACAATGTACCGACTGGCGATTTGAGGATTAATGTCAGAAGCTGGGCTATTTAAACTTCGCCCTGCTGAATCAAAGGGAAAACTCATAAGACGACCTGAGCCAGTACAACTACTCAATAAACTGGCTAAGGTAACAAATACTGATAGAAAAAGGTTACGTTTCACGCTCAGGGAGAGGCAGATGGACTGCCATCGGGGATATCTAACTCAATATTAGGCCCCCGGTCTAGCACCTCTACATCCCACTGACCGCGACTGCTGCTTTCAAAGGCAATATAGCGACCATCTGGACTAATGCTAGGATTTCGCACCCAACCGCGATAGCCCATTGTAAGAATTTGTGAGGATTTGGTGCTGCGATCGTAAAGTTCAACTTCCGGGCGTCCTTGGTCGCTGGCAATGTAGACAATGTAACGACCGTTCTGACTGAGACTGGGATTTTCTGCGATCGCGTCTTGTCGGTTCAAGCGCGGTACATCTACAAACTGCCGCTGCTGCAAGTCGTACAGCCAAATCTGTCGGCTGCCATTGCGGTTAGAAACAAAGGCGAGCAACCGACCATTGCCGCTCAAAGCCGGTTGCTCATCTGTATAACGACTGTTAAGAGCAACTGGCCCTGTTGAGCGATTGACTGGGGTACAGGCGACGACTAACCCAGCCATACTAAACCAGATTCCCCATTTGACCCAGGTATGGATTCCCAGACCGCACGCCAATCTTTTCACGTCAAAGCTGCATTGTTGCTTGCAAAAATAACCTGACCCAATGAACCAGCCGCGTCTCATAAAACGTCGGACGGACACGAAGGAACCGCCCTTTCCTGACTCATTCTTGGTCAAAATTGCTTGAGTTGTCCCCTTCTTCCGGGTAGTCTATCGGTTTGTAGTCCACATAGTCGGTTGGGGTTGCTTCTACGTCCTCCCGACTCTCCCGATTGGGCGATCGCTCTGACGATTCTCCTCTAGGTGGACGACTTCTTCTTGGCTTGGCAGCAGTCTCTGGATCTCGGCTGGGTGGACGAGTCGAGCTGGGACGGCTACTGCGAGACGGTTTTTCCTCCCATGTGTCTGAGACTTCCCAATCGTCCGGTTGTTCGGTTGGGCGAGTTTCTGTTGGACGGGGACGACGCTTGCGAGGACGGTCTCCTTGTCCCAGCCTTTCAGAACTACTATTGCTATTACTCCGACTGGATGGACGGCGGCGCGGTTCATCCTCGTAAGTTTCTACCGTCCGGCTATTGCGAGATTCTTGCGTTCCCCGAATCCGCCGTCTCGGTGGTTCCTCATCCATCGGTTCGAGTTGATCCAACTCGGCTCGATACACGCGGCTTACGGGGCGATCGTCATCCACAATTTGCGTATTTCGCTTTGCAACCTCCGTCGCCACTCCACGCATCCGAATACTTTCAAATGCAAAAAAGATAGCAGAGCCGGTCAACAGAAATTGACCGAATTGCAAAATCGGATCGAGTCGCCATCCTTGAAATAAAAGAATAAAGCCGCACAAGAGACCAACTGCGGCAAAAAAGATATCGTGATCTCGCGCTAGCTCTGGACGCACGGTACGCAGAAAGTACAGTGCTGCCCCTGCCACTGCCAGAAAAATACCCAGAAGACTGGCTGAGTTAAGCCCGAAGTTTACCATTGCTGTTTTCCCAAGACAAATCTATGTTAACGAGTTAACCGCAGAAATTGGTACGCAGGTTGGGAATTTTAATTCTAAGTATCCTGGGTCAGCAGGAGAACGAGCGGGCAGAAACTGGCTTGCTGCATCGCATCAGCTCTTCTCCCTTTAACATATAAAACCTCAGTTTTTTTAGAGGGAGCAACTAATTTAATAATTACTCTCTCGACAAACTGAGGTTTCCGGCTATTCCGACAATCTAGGAACGTTGGATTTTATCCTTCTGACTAATAAAAATCAGCGCCACCGTGGCTGGGATGACAACAATTACAGCACCCCAGAGCAGACTATAGAGAAAATTCGCTAATGAAGGCGTCATTTTTTTTCGCTCGCTTTGACAACGATTTCTTTTGATCAATTTTAACGATATGTTATGAACTTGAGAAGCCTATTTGTCGCTTCATTTTGTTTTTACGTCTCTTATACCCCTGTACCAGTCTGGCTGAATAGGATTGAGTGCCACGCTGCGTTAGAATAATGAGAGATTTGGTTACAAAACTTTAACTATAATGCCTTGCCGCGTCAGTTGCATGACAAATACGCGACACGGCTAAAGTTTTGACACCCGGAAATATTCTTGATTAAGAACCAATGGACGCTGTTTCGCTGGCTAGCTGGATTCTTGGCCCGCTTGTGGGCTTGATGACTTTGCTGTTTATCTTTCGGATCGTCCTTACCTGGTATCCCCAGATAGACTTAAATCGGCTTCCCTTTAACTTGATTGCTTGGCCTACAGAACCTTTTTTAGTGCCATTGCGGAAAATTGTGCCCCCTATCGGTGGTGTGGACATTACCCCGATCGTTTGGGTAGGGATCTTTAGCCTAGTGCGAGAGATTCTCTTGGGTCAGCAAGGACTGCTGACGATGTTTGCTCATACTCATTAAGGTGCTTCCGACGAGGTTAGTAAGAGTGGGTAACGGAAAAAATTACCGATTACCCACTCCTTACTTACTGCTGGGACTGCATTAACTGCTCAACAAAATTGGTATAAACCTCGCCTTGTAAAAACTCCGGTGTCTCCATAATTTTTTGATGGAAGCCAATGGTTGTGGGCAAACCCGTGATGGCACACTCCCGCAATGCCCGTTTCATCCGCTTAATTGCAGTAGGGCGATCGCTACCCCAAACAATTAACTTACCAATCAGGGAGTCATAGTAAGCAGGGATTTCGTAGTCCGTGTAGACATGAGAATCCATCCGAACACCAAAGCCGCCAGGAGGCAGATAGCCGCTGATCCGCCCCGGATGAGGACGGAAGTTGTGGTCGGGGTCTTCCGCATTGATTCGACATTCAATGGCATGGCCTCGGAGAACGATTCGATCTTGAGTCAGCGACAATTTCTCCCCTTGAGCAATGCGGATTTGCTCGGCAATCAAGTCTAACCCAGTGATCATTTCTGTCACCGGGTGTTCGACTTGAATCCGAGTATTCATTTCCATGAAATAAAATTCCCCAGAGGGTGCAAGCAGAAACTCCACAGTCCCGGCACCCGTGTAGTTGATAGACTTAGCAGCCATGACAGCGGCAGTGCCCATTTTTTGGCGCAGTTCTGAACTGAGAACTGGACTTGGGGCTTCTTCTAGTAACTTTTGATGACGCCGTTGGATAGAGCAATCGCGTTCACCCAGGTGAATTACGTTGCCGTAGCTATCGGCTAGGATTTGAAATTCGATGTGGCGGGGACGTTCAATAAATTTTTCCAGATAGACGCCTGGATTGCCAAATGCAGCTTCTGCTTCTCCCTGTGCAGCTTGGAAGAGCTTGACGAGTTCGCTTTCTTCCCGCACCAAACGCATTCCTCGCCCTCCACCTCCGGCGGTGGCTTTGATCATGACAGGATAGCCGATTTCATCCGCGATCGCTAATGCTTCCCGATCGGACATTAATATCCCATCACTTCCCGGCACTGTAGGCACACCCGCCCGTTGCATCGTTTCTTTCGCAGTGGATTTGTCTCCCATTGCCCGAATCGCTTCCGGCGTTGGGCCAATGAAAGAAATCTGGTGATCCGCGCAGATTTCCGCAAATCGGGCATTTTCTGCTAAAAAACCATAGCCCGGATGAATAGCGATCGCGTTGCGCGTCAAAGCTGCCGCAATAATATTGGGAATATTCAGATAACTTTTGATACTGGGGGGTTCACCAATGCAAACGGCTTCGTCAGCCAGTTGCACATGAAGGGCGTGTCGATCGATCGTCGAGTGAACTGCAACAGTCGCAATCCCCATTTCTTCGCAGGTACGGAGAATGCGGAGAGCAATTTCCCCTCGGTTAGCAATTAAAATCTTTGAAAAACGCATCTTCTAGTTTTTAGAGAAATGGGGTAGCGCAAGGAACAATCATTATTATTTCAGGATGTTGCCTTCAGCATCAGTACAATATATAGATCGCATCACCTCGCCTTAGAACAGTTATTGATACTGATTGAAAGTCTTGTTTCTTCCAAAGAGAACGAAATTGCCTCAAAGATGATACAATTGGTATATATGCAAGCGGATGTGGCGGAATTGGTATACGCGCACGTTTGAGGGGCGTGTGGCTTTGCCTTGCGAGTTCGAGTCTCGCCATCCGCATTACTTTTTCAGTTCTCAGTGCTGCAAGCGCATCAACGCATAGTATGCACTGAGAACTGAAATTGCAAAAGAACTAAACTCACCACTCAATTTTTTTTGCTGGAATAGGTTTCCGGCAAGAAATTGTTTATGATTTTATATAAGAAAATGAAGTTTTGTAAAGAGCTTTGACTTCAACTGTTATACCCACAAACAGCATTAGCTTACCAAGAGATTGGTATGCTCTCAGTCCGCTTTGGCAGGGAGGCGAAGAAGTGGTGCAGCAAGGACTGCCTCACACACAGCTAGCACCAGCATGGCAGATGCTTTTACTGGGAGATGGCTCCCCGACCCGTCACCTGCAACTTTTGACGGGTGAACCAACAGAAGTAGATGTCATTGATATGTCGCCTGTTGGCATGGATGCTGATGCGGCACCCAATCAAATCCAGGCTGTACCAGGACCTAGGTTGCGAAGACAGGTATGGCTGCGTACCACCTCCGGTCAGCGGCTGGCTTACGCGACTTCCTGGTGGGAAGCCAGCCATGTAGATGAGTATTTACAAAACCGTTCCTTGCCAATTTGGGCAAGTTTGGCTCGCCTGCGTACCGAGTTATATCGGGATGTCCAGGGAATTTACTACGGTCAGTCCGATGCTTTAGAATCTGCCTTTGGACAAACAGGACCATTCTGGGGGCGTCACTACCTATTTTGGCATCATGGGCGTCCGCTGACGCTAATTTATGAGGTTTTTTCGCCCTATTTGACCAACTACTTGGGGCCAATGCAGCCGGTGAAGCCAGGGGATTAAGTAGAGAGACTTCATTAATTTGTAGGATGGGTAGAGCAGGAGCGAAACCATCAAACCTTTGTCAATGTTGGTTTGACAATGTTGGGTGGACAATCGCCCAAACTTCAAAATGACGGAGTTTTATTTAGGTCTCCCATCTTCTTGACACTCTCCGGTATAAATACGCAAAGCAAACATAAAGTGAAAAACTTACACGGGAATAAAGTTTTGACCTCTTTCCTGTGTAAGTTTTTCAAACTTATTTAACCACTGACAAAAAGCTAACAGCTAGCTGCTTTTTCCAACATCAGCTTAGAACGCTTAACTTGCTCTGGAATTGAGATGGGATAGTCACCCGTAAAACAAGCAGAACAAAAATTGTTGGGATCTTCGCCGGTAGTTTTTAACATTCCCTCGCGGCTGAGATAAGCTAGCGAGTCTACACCTATTTGTTCGGCAATTTCTTCGACTGACTTTGTTGCCGCAATCAACTGATCTTGGCTATCCGTGTCAATGCCATAAAAGCAGGGATGAGTTACGGGTGGAGAGGAAATTCGCATATGAACCTCGGTGGCACCAGCATCTCTGAGGGCTTTGACAAGTTTGCGGCTAGTCGTTCCTCGCACGATAGAGTCGTCAACAATAACGACTCGTTTCCCACTCAGCACATCTTTAAGAGGATTGAGTTTCATCTTGATGCCACACTCTCGCATTGCCTGAGTCGGCTGGATGAAAGTGCGACCAACATAGCGATTTTTAATCAATCCCTCGGCGTAAGGAATACCGGATGCTTGGGAAAACCCAATCGCGGCGGGAATGCCGGAATCGGGTACGCCAATAATGATATCGGTATCCGCTGGAGATTCCTGAGCGAGTTGCCGTCCTAAGCGCAGCCGGTAGCTATAGAGACTCTCGTCATGCATGACGCTATCCGGACGAGCAAAGTAAATCATTTCAAAGATGCATAGTTTCCGCTTGGGTTGTTCTGCCCAGAAGAAGGAAGCCATACCTTCTTCGGTAATCCAAACTAACTCGCCCGGTTCAACATCCCGCAGGTACTCAGCCCCAATAATATCTAAGCCACAAGTTTCTGATGCGAGGACATAGCGCTGAGGATTCGTGTTTAAAATGCCAATCACTAAGGGACGAATACCGTTGGAGTCGCGGGCACCCATCAAGCCGTCTGGCGTTCCGATTGCCAGACTAAAGGCTCCTTCGCATTGCCGAAAGGCTCGGATCGCTCCTTCTAACCAGTCTTTGCCTGCGTTAATTTCTTCTGCGATCGCAAAGGCAATCATCTCAGAATCCGTCGTCGTGACTAAGTTACAGTCGCGTCGCAACAACTCTTCCCGCAGTTTCCCAGTATTGACTAAATTCCCATTGTGTGTCAGCGCAAGGGTTCCTAACCGAGTCTCTACAACTGCTGGCTGAGCATTAACAACGCGGCTGGAACCCGTCGTGGAGTAACGGGTATGACCAACTGCCAAGTTCCCCGGTAGCTGGTTCAAAATGGATTCGTTGAAGACTTGGGAAACTAAGCCCATCTCTTTGTGTAAATGAACCTGCTTGCCGTCAAAAGCGGCAATACCAGCAGATTCCTGACCCCGGTGCTGTAACGCATACAAACCAAAATAGGTCAGTTTGGCGACATCTTCACCTGGTGCATAAACCCCAAAAACGCCACAGGCTTCCTCTGGCTTATCAGGTCGCTGATCGTTCAAGTGGTTAGACTCAGCTGGAGACTCATCACTTGCAAAGGGATGGTTGGGAATCATTTGAGAACTTGGCTCCTACTTGTTGAGGCAGAGAAAAACTAACCAGGCTTAGTAATTCTTAATAATCTCATAACAAAGCGTTAATGTCGCTAGCCGAAGACATAGACCAGGAATTTAGCTCTGTCTGGGTCAGCGATTTCTGGAAGTAAATTGGGGAAGGTTGGCTAAACGGTTAAACGGCGTTGGATAGCATTGTAATAAGCATCGCCCATTTTCTTAATGCTAACGTCAATCAAAGTTTGGCTTTGAGTGGTAAAAACCCGTAACTCGCTGTCCGGTTTTCCGACGCGACCCATTTGTTCCCAGCAATTTTCCAGTTGCTCCTTTAAATAGGATTCCCAAATTTCTTGATGTTCTTGCACGACAGAAACTAAAATTCGCGCTCCCCCTTCACCAAAAAGGATAGAATCCAAGCGTACAGAGGGTTCTGGAGGAAGTTTCCAGTGAATTTCGGCTCCCAAATTGCTAGCGATGCAAGCTTCCGAGAGAGCGATCGCAACTCCTCCCTCAGCACAATCGTGAGCTGAGCGAATCCAACCTTGACGAATTCCCTCCCGGCAAGCAGCTTGTACCCGGCGTTCCAAACCAAAATCTACGGTGGGCGGTTTACCGGCGACAATGTCATGAATGGCTGACAAATACTCGGAAGCACCTAACGTGACTCCCTCTGGTGAATCCAAACGTTTTCCCAGTAAATAAATTAAATCTCCCTCGGCTTGCCAAGCTTGGCTGCAAATTCGCGTAATGTCAGGAATTAACCCCACCATCCCCACCACGGGCGTCGGATAAATTGGCTGGGGATTCCCGTCAGCGTCCAGGGTTTCATTGTAGAGAGACACGTTGCCGCCAGTCACTGGCGTTCCCAATTCCCGACAAGCTTCCGCGATTCCCCGACAAGCATTTGCCAGTTGCCAATAACCCACCGGCTTTTCTGGACTCCCAAAATTTAGGTTATCCGTGACTGCTAAAGGTTCGGCTCCTACACAACTAAGATTACGAGCCGCTTCTGCGACGACTGCCTTGGCTCCTTCATAGGGGTCAAGATAGACGTAACGAGCATTGCAATCGACAGTGGCAGCAACCCCCTTATTGTCCCCCTGGTTAATCGAGTAATTGGGGGAGGGTTCCAGGGGTCGTACCCTCACCACTGCGGCATCTGCGCCACCTGGAACAATCACAGTATTGTTTTGCACCTGATGGTCGTACTGACGATAAACCCAACGCTTAGAGGCAATTGTCGGAGTATCTAACAAAGTCAAGAGAATCTCATTCCAGGTGAGAGAACGACCTTGAATTTCAATGCCTGCGCTGGTACAAGTCGGAAGGCGATCGCTTGTCCACTCCCAAGCTACACGCGCATACTCTGGCGCTTCAGTCAACAATTCTCGGTGATAAATGGGCGTATTATCCGCCAAAGCCGTTGCTGGAATTTCTGCCGCCACGCCGCCTTGGAACAAAATCCGCACAATCGGCTGCTCAATCACAGTGCCTGCAACGACAGCTTGTAGACCCCAGCGGTGGAAAATATCAATTAACTCCTGTTCGCGCCCCTTGTAAGCAACAAACAGCATCCGTTCCTGAGATTCGGATAGTAAATATTCATAAGGCACCATCCCTGTTTCCCGCACGGGAATTTTGTCTAAATCCAGTTCAATCCCAACGCCACCTTTAGCCGCCATTTCTGATGTGGAACAGGTAATGCCTGCTGCACCCATATCTTGCGCGGCAGCAACAGCACCCGTTTTAAATGCTTCTAAGCAAGCTTCAATGAGGGATTTTTCTAGGAAAGGGTCGCCCACTTGTACCGCTGGACGGTCATCCATCGACTCATCGCTGAGTTCCGCACTCGCAAAACTCGCCCCGCCCATGCCATCTCGCCCAGTCGTAGAACCCACATACAGCACTGGATTTCCAATCCCTACGGCTCCAGATGTAACAATTTCCGTAGTTTCCATCAATCCCAGTGCCATGACATTTACCAGGGGATTGCCCGAATAAGCTGGATCGAAATAAACTTCACCGCCCACAGTGGGGACTCCCACACAATTGCCATAATGGGAGATTCCCGACACCACACCATTGAACAGTCGCCGCGTCTTGGCATCTTCCAGAGAACCAAAGCGGAGGGAATTTAACAAGGCGATGGGACGCGCACCCATTGTAAAGATATCCCGGAGAATCCCGCCGACTCCCGTTGCAGCCCCTTGAAACGGTTCAACTGCTGAGGGGTGATTGTGAGATTCGATTTTAAATGCGAGTTGCAGTCCGTCGCCCAAGTCTACAACACCAGCATTTTCTCCTGGCCCGACGAGAATGCGATCGCCTTCTGTCGGAAACTGCTTCAGTAGCGGTCGCGAGTTCTTGTAGCAGCAATGCTCCGACCACATGACGCCGAACATCCCTAACTCAGCTTTATTCGGATGACGCCCTAGCCGTTGGACAATGTCTTCGTATTCTTCTGGTTTTATACCTTCTGCGGCAATTTCTTCGGGGGTAAACGGAGCGGATGAGATTGTAGACATGGAACCCTTGCACGAACGGCACAGGGTTAATTGTATCGATATTTCCCCGCTACTTATGCGGTAAATGTGCTTGTAACTTTAACGGATATAAAATTGTGTCAATTTTAAAGAGTTTTAAAACGCATCTAAAAAAATAGAGTAGGCGATGCCTACTCTATTTTTGACTACCGTTATTAACGCTAACTGTTAATCATCACCGGCAAAAATATAACGGTACAGTTCGCTAGGATCGGGTTCTGGGCTTTCCTCGGCAAACTTCACCGCATCGTCGATGACGGCTTGGATTTTCCGGTCAATTTCTTTGAGTTCTTCTTGGTCTACCAGATTGTGTTCTACAAGATGAGCAGCCAACTTTTTGATTGGATCGCGGGCGAACCAATATTCCTTCTCATTTTTAGAACGAAGTTCGTCAGGGTCAGCGAGAGAGTGACCTCGGAAGCGATAGGTTAGGGCTTCAATCAAGGTTGGCCCTTCACCCGCACGGGCACGCGCGATCGCTTCCTGGGCGACTGCACGAACTGCTAACACGTCCATCCCATCAACCTCAACACCTGCCATACCAAAGGCATGGGCTTTCTTGAAAATTTCTGGTACAGAAGTTGCCCGTTCGTGCGCCATACCAATTGCCCACTTGTTGTTTTCCACAACATACAAAATTGGCAGTTTCCACAGCGCCGCCATATTCAAGCATTCAAAAAATTGACCGTTATTCGCTGCACCGTCGCCAAAAAAGCAGGCGGTTACTTGATCGGAACCGGCATCTCCCAAGGCTTCGCGGCGGTACTTACTGGCAAAAGCCGCACCCGTAGCAACAGGAATCCCTTCAGCCACAAAAGCATAACCTCCCAGCAGTTTATGCTCCGAGGAAAACATATGCATCGAGCCGCCGCGCCCTTTACTACAGCCGGTTGCCTTACCAAACAACTCAGCCATTACCTCTTTTGCAGGCACCCCAGCACTCAGAGCATGAACGTGGTCGCGGTAGGTGCTGGAAACATAATCCTCATCTTGGCGCATTGCCTTGATGACGCCAGTTGACACAGCCTCTTGACCGTTATATAGGTGGACAAAACCAAACATTTTGCCCCGGTAGTACATCTCGGCGCACTTATCTTCAAAAAACCGCCCCAAGACCATGTCCTCGTAAAGGATCAATCCTTCTTCTTTGGTGATTTGGGTTTGATCGGCGTGAAAGACGGGTAAAATGCGTTCCTGAACCATTGATTTAAGGGATAAACTTGACGTGATTGGTTGAACGGCGGTTTTTATCTACCAAGATAAGCTTCTACTATAGAAGCTAGGGGGTATAATTATCGCACCTATTCTATCGTTTATGTTCGCTCGTACAGATACAGATTAATTTAGTTGCCTGGGGCTGAGGAAGTAGACTGTGAGAATTCCGCTCGATTACTACCGGATTCTGGGCCTGCCGATTCAGGCTACGGCTGAGCAGTTGCAGCAAGCGTATCGCGATCGCGCTCTGCAACTTCCTCGACGAGAGTATTCAGAAATCACGATCGCCGCCCGAAAACAACTGCTAGACGAAGCTTACGCGATTCTGTGCGATCCAGAACAGCGTTCCGCTTACGACGCTACATTTCTGACAAAAACATACGACCTGGATTCAGAATCAGGAACAGCAACTCGTCAGGAAGGAAATGGTACAGCAGACACCGACCTTGACCCTTATACGCCCAGCATCGAAATTCAAGATGAGCAATTCGTTGGGGCATTGCTGATCTTACAGGAGCTAGGAGAATACGAACTGGTGCTGAAGCTGGGACGTCCCTTCCTCAGCCGTGCTAGCACCAGTATCGAAAAGGGTCGTTTGGGCAACCCTCAGCTAGTGCAACCAGATATTGTGTTGACGCTGGCATTGGCGTGTCTGGAACTAGGCCGAGAGCAATGGCAGCAAGGTCAATATGAAAACGCCGCCACCTCCCTAGAGACGGGTCAAGAATTACTATTGCGAGAAGGGATATTTGCCAGCCTGCGGGGTGAAATTCAGGCGGATCTTTACAAGCTTCGCCCGTACCGAATTTTGGAATTACTCGCAAGTAGTGAAGACAAAGTAACCGAACGCCGTAAAGGATTGCAGCATTTGCAAGAAATGTTGCAAGAACGCGGCGGCATCGATGGCACTGGAGACGATCAATCGGGACTGAACATTGATGACTTTCTCCGCTTCATTCAGCAGCTGCGGAGCTACTTGACCTCCGCCGAACAGCAGAATCTCTTTGAAGCAGAAGCGCGTCGTCCCTCGGCAGTGGCTACCTATTTAGCGGTTTATGCTTTACTAGGTCGGGGGTTTGCCCAACGACAGCCGGGTCTAATTAGACAAGCTAAGCAGATGCTGATGCGCTTAGGCAAGCGTCAGGATGTGCATTTGGAACAGGCGGTGTGTGCCCTTCTTCTCGGTCAGACGGAAGAAGCCAGTCGCGCCCTAGAACTCAGCCAAGAGTACGAACCCCTCGCCTTCATTCGAGAACATTCTCAGGGCGCGCCAGACTTGTTACCTGGGTTGTGTTTGTACGGGGAGCGTTGGTTGCAAGCAGAAGTGTTTCCCCACTTCCGAGATTTGGCATCGGTGCGAGCTTCCTTGAAGGATTACTTTGCCGATGATCAGGTTCAGGCGTACTTAGAAGAATTGCCAGTAGAGGAAGATACAACCAATGAGTGGGCGGTATTGCCGACTCAGCAAGTATCTTATGCTGCGACTCCCGTCTCGCGAGGGACAAGTGACTCCCCAGGATTTCGCAGACCGGAGAGTGTGGTATCTCGCTCCAGTGGGCGGAACGGCAGTGGAGAGAATGGGGGCAGGATGAGCGATGCGGCATCAAGCAACGCGCCCTTGCGTCCCAATGCTGAAGAAAGTTCCTCGCGCGATCGCCTTCAACAATTGGTGGAACAGCAATCTGGCGCAGCTCATCGAACGGCGACAATGACCGCTACAATCGATCGCCCGCAAACAGGGGGAGGATCGAATTTACCGGCGGCAGAACGAGTTTCTCGGTCTCCAGAACCAGAAGGCAACGATCCGGGCCTGCCTGGGGATTCTGCCTCGAAGCGTCAGCGCCGCCGAGGGAATTCACCGGAACAAAATGAACAACCACGGGCAACAATCGCGAGTCGGTTGCGGAGACCAGATTCTGTGTCCAAGGCATCCCCCACGGGAGGAGATGTATCAGCTCGTCGTTCAGGCGGTCGTCTTCAACGTTCTACAGCTTCCTTGCGCTCGGCGAAAACCGGACGGCTTCTTTTACTGGGACTTGCCGGGATTCTCAGTTTGGGAGTCTTGCTAATGCTAGCGACCGCTGCTTTCAGTTGGCTCCAGAGAAGTTTCTCAGGCCCGCTCTTAGAAGGAGAGCAACCAATGGTACAGCTAGCTGCTCCTCCAGTACCCATTCCCGAACCAGGCAGTAAACTACTGAGTCCATCTGGCCCTCTAACCCAGGAGACGGCTCGACAATTGGTTCAGATTTGGCTTGCTAGTAAAGCCGATGCCTTGGGTGAAGAGCATACCGTCGAAAAATTACAGCAAATCCTTGCCGATCCCGCTTTATCTCGTTGGCAAAAACGTTCTCAAAGCACAAAGAACAGTAACTCGTACTGGAAGTACAGGCACAAGGTCGAGGTGAAATCTGTTGAAATGAGCGATCGCAATCCCGATCGCGCCAAAGTGGATGCACAGGTGAATGAAGCCGCAGATTTCTATAAAGCAGGTAAGCTCAATCAAGCTTCTTCCTATGATGAAAGCCTGCGCGTGCGTTATGACCTAGTACGCAAAGATGGTCAGTGGCTGATCCAGGACATGAAGGTTCTGAGGTAGTCATTGGGGATTAGTCATGAGTCGGCTCGTCATTAGGCGACCGATTGTTAACGCTTGACCGTGGCTGATAACCAGTGGCTAATAACGAATGACCGAAACCTTATTTCATGCCTATACCCCCATCATCCTGTGGACGGCACTCGGTTTTATACTCTTTAGATTTATCCCTAATTCCTTACCCAGGTTGCTGGGTCGCGGTCTTTATTGGGTTGGGGTGCCGCTACAAATTCTGACGCTGGCTCGTCAGGCAAACTTATCAGAAAATGCTGGAGTAGTGCCGCTAATTGCCATAGGAGCTTTGGCGGTCGGTTTTACTTTTGCATGGCTAAGTTTGCAGGTTTGGAAACGCTTCAGCCGTGAAAATGGCGACAGTAAAAAGTCTTCTTTTCTGCCTTTTTTAGACCGCCCTCGCTACGGAAGTTTCATCCTGTCTGCCATGCTGGGCAATACAGGTTTTGTGGGGTTAGCGATCGCTCCTTCTTTGATTAGCGCTCAAGCTGTGGGTCTAGCCGTCTTCTACAGCGTCACGAATAACATCATTGGTACCTATGGAATTGGTGTCTTTATCGCCAGCTACTTTGGGCGACCCGCAAAGCGAAATCATTGGTGGATTCAACTTCGAGATATCTTGACCGTTCCTGCCTTGTGGACATTTAGTTTCGGATACCTCACTCGCTCGGTTGAACTGCCGACTCTACTAGAATCAGGACTGCAAGCTTCTGTAGGGTTTGTCATTGCTAGCTCCTTTGTGCTAATGGGGATACGGCTCGCTCAGCTACAAGGATGGAAGAGTTTTCGGGTTGCCTTACTCCCTGCCCTGGTGAAAGTTGTGGTGATGCCAGGACTGGTGGGTATTGCAGCCACCCTAATTGGTTTATCGGGCGATGCCCGCTTGGCAATGGTTCTCATGGCAGGTGTGCCCACTGCCTTTGCGAGTTTGATCCTGGCGGAGGAGTACGATCTCGACCCAGATTTAGCCGCCAGCAGTATTGTCCTAAGTATCGGACTGCTACTGTTGATGATTCCGGTTTGGCTGCTTGTATATGGTTAATCCGAAAACGCCAATACAGGAGTTCTCGTTTCTGCCTCATTAATCTAGCTTTCTTGCCGATTACCAAAAGTTGAGCCTCTGAAGAAAACGTTCCCAAGGCAGGGGAGCTTAAGAATGAGACCAATCTCTCTTTGCCTCTAATGATTGGGGAAGGATTGGGGCAAGGACAGATTTCAACGATTGCCCCAAAAACGATTGCCCCAAAAAAGTGACTGGGTTTCGCTTCTTTTGTCATAATTCTCTGACATTGTAGATTTGCATGGGAACGTTTCCGACAAATTGACAAGTTACGGCGATCCCAATCCATTTGTAATGTCAAAATATCATGACAATTCGATCCCCAAGTCCCTTATAACTTCGTAGATATACCTATAATTGGCTGAAACACCTCTTGACCTAACCCGGTATTTTTCTGCAACATGAAATTAACAAAGCGATCCCGCGATCCCAAAGAAATGCTCTAATCAGCAAATTTCTAAAATCCTGGGCGCTCAGTTAGATTCTCAATCCAGCCAAGAAAGCCAGTCAGTCTTCTTGGCGTCACAAAAGCAGCCCCTATTCAAGACTGACACCGGCTCATTCAAGACCGCAGCTAACCATTGAGACGTTACGGATTTCAGAAAGGGGATAACATGGCACAACTTTCCGAAGTTGAAGAGATGCGAAATAGCATTTTGTGCTGCTTTGCTAGTCAGTCTCTAGAGAAGTAACCTAACTGCCGCCCAAACTACCGGAGACTATTTGTTATGGCAAAAGAACGCCCACCATTGGAAGAGATGACATTAAGGCAACTCCGTAAAGTTGCTAGCGAATGCAGCATCTCTCGATACAGCAGAATGCGTAAAGAGCAACTGCTAACAGCAATTAAAGAAGTTCAACGCACCAAGATTTCTCTCGGTTCAACTCGTATAGTGGAGGCGCAAGAAGAAGTGGAAGCAGCAAAATTTGAACTGGGTCAGGAAGATCGCACAGGTGGAACCCTGGCATCCGTAGATGAAGGTCTAGGGGATCTTCCGGGTGGCTACGGTGAAAGCCGGGTTGTCCTGATGCCTCGCGACCCCCAATGGGCATACACCTACTGGGATATCCCCAACGATCATAAAGAAGATTTACGCCGTCAGGGAGGACAACAACTCGCGCTGCGACTCTATGATGTCACCGACGTGAATCTGGAATATCAAAGCCCTCACAGCATTCAGGAATATCCTTGCGATGAGCTAGCGCGGGAATGGTATTTGCCAATGCCCGTGAGCGATCGCGACTATGCTGTAGACATCGGCTACCGTTGTGCTGATGGTCGCTGGCTCGTCTTAGCTCGTTCCGCTCCCGTCCGCGTTCCTCCCGTTTATCCCTCAGATTGGATTGAAGACCAATTCATCACCGTTTCTTGGGAAGAAGACCTGCGCGGCAAGACTTTCCTCGAACTGGTTCCCCCTGCCAAGAAAATGGCAATGGCTGGCTACGGTAGTGTAGCCACAGGTGGCAATCCTATTTACGACGAAATCTTCGGCATGGCTCAGACCGTCGAAGCTCAACGGGTAGCCGGTTCGTTGTTTGGCTCCATGCAGCAAGTACCTGGTTCGATGCAGTCAGTGTCCCTTGCCGAACAAGCTCTCAGTTCCTACGTCTTCCCCTCTGGCGTTGGGATGTGGGCAGTTCCTACCGTATCTGGTCTTACCATGTCTGGTGTAGGAATGTCCGGCGCTGGCTTCTCAGGTTCCGGCATCCCGATGCGTCCTCGCCAGTTCTGGTTGGTTGCCGATGCTGAACTCATTGTTTACGGTGCTACCGAGCCAGATGCTACAGTCACAATTGGCGGTCGTCCCATCAAGCTGAATCCAGATGGCACCTTCCGCTTCCAGATGTCCTTCCAAGATGGTCTGATTGACTACCCGATTATGGCAGTGGCGGCTGATGGCGAGCAAACTCGCTCGATTCACATGAAGTTTAACCGCGAAACGCCATCGCGCAATACCAACACCAAAGAAGACGCTGTTGAGGAATGGCTCTCTTGAAAAGATGAAGGATGAGGAATAAATTCCTCCTTCTGTCCTCAATCTTCTGTCTTTTGAAGTTTCCCCCGGCTAAGGCTGGGGGTTTATTATTTGGAAATTATGAAACCTGAAGACATTACCAAAACCCTTACAGAACTATTTGATGCCGCAGCGATTGAAGCAACTGCCCCCGGCTTGTGGCAAGTAGAAACGACTCAGATGCGTCTGTTGGTGCTGCTTTCCGATGACAGTTCTTGGCTGCGAGTTCTCTTACCGATTGCACCCGCTCAAGAAGCGCAACCGTTTGTAGAACAGCTGCTGGAAGCCAACTTTGATGACACTCAGGAGACTCGTTACGCCCTGAATCAGGGAGTGCTATGGGGTGTATTTCAGCACAATCTTGAGACTTTAAATGTAGAGGATTTTTCAGGAGCGATCGCGCGACTGATTTCTCTGCATCAGACAGGTTTATCTGACTGCTTTAATCAGCTAGTTGAAAGTCGAATTAGTCAAATTATCCTTGCTGCCAAGCAGCAAGGACAATCCCTCGAAGCCACACTCCAAACCCTCGATCGATTCTACGAAGAAGGTCTCATGGGCGATTTGGATCTGCCTCCAGAGGCTCGTGAAGAAGTGCTGGCAGCATGGCGGCGTCAGTTAGAACGCCTCTGGACTGAAATCGAACCGTAGCTTCTTGTCACCCTCTAAGTCTCATGGACATCATTCAAATCCTCAAAGACGACTACCAAAGATTTCCAGAAAACCAAACCTACAGCATCTATGCAGAAGACGTTTTTTTCAAAGATCCGCTGAACAAGTTTAATGGTCTTGAGCGTTACAAACTCATGATTGGCTTTATCAAAACCTGGTTTATGAACGTCAGGATGGATTTACATGACATTCGCAAATCCGGAGATACAATCCAACTTGAGTGGACTTTGAGCTGGAATACCCCTCTGCCGTGGAAACCTCGTATCGCCATCCCAGGCTGGAGCGAGTTAAAACTCAACACTGATGGAATGATTGCTTCCCATATCGACTACTGGAAATGTTCGCGTTTTGATGTGTTGAAACAACATTTGTTACCCTTAAAACAGGGAAAAAATAATAAGTAACGTAAACAATTCTCAGATAGGAAAAAAGCATTCATGCGCGTAATTTTGATGACCGGCAAGGGTGGCGTTGGCAAAACTTCTGTAGCCGCCGCTACTGGCTTGCGTTGTGCCGAACTCGGTTACAAAACCCTTGTTTTAAGTACCGATCCCGCTCACTCTCTCGCCGACAGTTTTGATTTGGAACTAGGGCACGATCCGCGACAGGTTCGCCCGAACTTGTGGGGTGCTGAATTAGACGCTCTGATGGAATTAGAAGGCAACTGGGGCGCAGTTAAGCGTTATATTACCCAAGTTTTGCAGGCAAGAGGCTTGGAAGGCGTACAAGCGGAAGAATTAGCAATTCTACCCGGCATGGATGAAATTTTCGGTTTGGTACGCATGAAGCGCCACTACGATGAAGGCGAGTTTGACGTTTTAATTATTGACTCAGCTCCTACTGGTACGGCTCTAAGATTGCTCAGTCTACCGGAAGTCGGCGGCTGGTATATGAGACGTTTTTACAAGCCGTTACAGGGAATATCAGTAGCGCTCAGACCTCTAGTTGAACCGATCTTCAGACCAATTGCCGGTTTTTCCTTGCCCGATAAAGAGGTAATGGACGCTCCCTTTGAATTCTACGAGCAGATTGAAGCTTTAGAAAAAGTATTGAGTGACAATACTCAGACTTCGGTGCGCCTCGTCACCAATCCCGAAAAAATGGTGATTAAAGAGTCTCTCCGCGCCCATGCTTATTTAAGTTTATACAATGTTGCTACGGATTTAGTGGTGGCAAATCGGATTATCCCCGAGCAAGTGACCGACCCTTTCTTTCAACGTTGGAAAGAAAGCCAGCAGCAATATCGGCAGGAAATTCACGAAAACTTCCATCCCTTACCAGTAAAGGAAGTTCCGCTTTACTCAGAAGAAATGTGTGGGTTAGAGGCTTTAGAACGGTTAAAGGAAACGCTCTATAAAGATGAAGATCCCACTCAGGTGTATTACAAGGAAACCACTCTGAGGGTTGTGCAAGACCAAAATAACTACAGCTTAGAACTTTACTTGCCCGGTATTGCCAAAGATAATATCCAACTAAGTAAAACCGGCGATGAATTAAACATTACGATAGGCAATCACCGCCGCAATTTGGTGTTACCGCAAGCCTTGGCAGCCCTGCAACCGGCTGGAGCAAAGATGGAGGATGATTATCTTAAAATCCGGTTTAGCACTCCGGTTCAGGTGTAGCCAGTTAATTTGGGTAGATATTAAGGCAGAATCTAGATGCGTAGGGGCGTGTTTATACCATGCCCCTACGGATGGAATTAGCAACTCACAAATCCACGCCCCTACGAATGGAATTGGCGGTTAACCAATCCATGTCTTTAAGTGCGGATTAGCGCAAACCCAGCCAGGTAAAAAAATCCTGATGGGTGAAAAACTCCAGTACCAATAAAGCAACAAACCCTACCATTGCGAATCGTCCGTTGATTTGCTCGGAGTAGAGCGTCCAGCCGAAAGCAGGCTCTGGTCGGTTGTAATTTTCTGCGGGTGTTTCTACGGGTGATTGTTCTGGGGAAGTTGTTTCAGGATTCATTGTTTTTACTTCAATCGTGATTCAATATGATTAAGACTCAAGGCTTTGGACAGATTCAATGAGCGATCGCACTACCTCAGCCCCAGCAGACGGCTCAAACCCCAAAGGAAACTTACCGCGAGCCAGCATTCTTAATCCGAGTGGCCCCAGGCTAATCATCCCCTTGATGTCTCTAAAAGAATTTCCCACGACTTGTAAACCAAACCGACGTTCATCAATCCAACCACCTTCCTTCACTAGATCAATTAATACTTTCCGGTGACGGATTGAACGACTGGCTTGATCGTCCTTGCGGTCGAGAATTTGCTGTTTAATTTTGCCGATTTGATCCATTGGTGCCACATCCATCGGACAAACCGTATTACACATAAAACAGCGGGTACAACCCCAGACGCCTTTGGTGCCTTCGTTATAATTTTCCAAACGGGATTCTATTTCGGCGTCACGAGAATCCGCTACCATTCGATAAGCCTTTGCAAGGGCGTGAGGTCCTACAAAATCCGAATTGACCTCACGGGCGTTGCATTCAGAATAGCAGGCACCACACAATATACAATTGCCTGTTTGATTAAGGCGATCGCGTTCTTCGGGTGTTTGCAAAAACTCTCGTTCCGGTATAGGATTTGCCCCCGTACTCACATAGGGTTCAACTACTTCAAGATGATCCCAAAAACTACGCATATCCACCACCAAATCTTTAATGACCGGCATATTGCCCATTGGTGCAATAGTAATTTCTGGGATGGCATCTAAAGGTTTTTGCGGGGCATCTGAAAGGGTAGCACTCGCTGCTATCTGTTGCAGCCTTTGCACTTCACTGCCAATATTTTCCTTACACGCCAAAGCGGAACGACCGTTGATTCGCATTCCACAACTGCCGCAAATTGTGTTGCGACAATTCTTGCGAAAAGCTAAACTTCCATCCTGCTCCCACTTAATAAGATTTAGGCAGTCCAGAATCGTGTTACCAGGATCGACATCCAACGTATAAGTCTGTACTACAGGAGAGGAATTTTGCTCCTGCCGGATGACCTTAAAAAGGACTTGCATGCTTCAAAGCTCTTCATTGCTCTTAACTTCTAGTTTAAAGCTGAATTTAGGATCTGTAGACAAATACAAGCTTTGTTTGGCATGACTTGACGTGGGGGTGTAGCTGATTTTTAGATGCTGAAGGCTTGAAGGATAAAACAGACAGCTCTCCTGTCTTCCCCTCCAAAAGATAGATTTTCAGAAGTAAATACTTTACACTTTATACTTTAAACTTTACAAAATCTCTAGTCTCTAGTCTCTAGTCTGTCCTTTAACCATCTGCTATCTGGTAGTAAGAACCTCAACTTTTACCCAATTACGCAATTTTGCTGCAATCTAAGAATTTGGAGGATGCTCTTGTAAATATCCTTGTGAAAGTTGAGTGATTTAACGATATATTTTTTTAGTCAGCCAAATATTGGCATTAGACACTCTTTACTATACTGTAGATTGAAGTGTATTTTGCATATAGCGATGAGTGAAACCGCAACAGCTCCATTGACAGGGAAAGCACTGCTTCAAAAAGTAAAAGAGCTTTCACACTTACCACGGCGAGAAACAGCAAAACGCTGTGGCTATTACACCGTAACAAAGAACAACCAGACTCGCGTCAACTTAACAGACTTTTATGACGCAGTTTTAGGCGCGAAAGGTGTTCCCCTCGATCCAGAAGGAACAAAAGATGGTCGGGGTCGCGAACCAACCTATCGTGTAAGCGTACACAAAAATGGTCAAATTGTTATTGGTGCAACTTACACTGAGGCAATGGGATTAAAGCCTGGTGATGAGTTTGAAATTAAGCTGGGTTACAAGCATATTCACCTAATTCAGGTGGATGGCGGCAGTAAGACTGGAGACGATACCAGTGATGAAAGCGAAAGTGAGGAGGCGACTGCATGATAAGCGGTAATGCTTTCTGATATGGCGTTGCTTCTAACAAATTTATCGGGAAATTTGAAAGAACCAACTGCCTCTCCTTTCAAGGGAGCATCCTAGGGAAAGCAAATACATCTTTTGTGGACTAGACATAAAAGCTGCGGGGGTTCATGCTTACCCCCAGCGGTAAATAAGGCAGTTTTTTCCCAAACTTGAGGTGTTACGCTTGAGCCAATGAAAGCTGTCTTTAACAATGCCTATTTTTGATCGAGCCGATTGGTGGCTGGTATCACTTCCACAAACTCCTGCTGTGTTGAAGGCGATCGCTTTCTTCATTGTCTGGCTAGTTCTTTGGTTGCCAGTTGCGATTCCTTTGGCAGCAGTGCTAAAATGGCGACCCTTTCACCCCTTGGCTGTAGAGCAAAAGCTCCCTTTATTAGCTTCGCTCTATTTAATTGCCCCTGCGATCGTCTGGGGTGCCGCTTGGGTGGAGGGGGCTTTTTTTTCAGATTATGGGTTGGGCTGGAAAGCTTCAATATTCATTTCACTAGGACAAGGCTTCGCTTTAGGGGTGCTAAGTCTGTTAGTGGTGTTTGGCATCCAAAAAGCGTTGGGCTGGATCGAGTGGCGATCTCAAGAGAATTCCCTCCCTGAAGATACACAGAACCCACCGCAAAATCTGTGGTCGGTAGTCGGATCTGTCTTACTCCCAACATTGTTATTGGGATTATTGATTAGTGGAATTGAAGAGTTAATTTTTCGGGGATTTCTGCTTACGGAACTCCAGCAAGATTATTCAACTTGGGTAGCGGCGGCAGTTTCTAGCTTAATTTTTGCGCTGCTTCATTTGGTTTGGGAACAGCAGGAAACATTGCCTCAGCTACCGGGATTATGGCTGATGGGGATGGTATTAGTGCTGGCTCGTGTCTGTGATGATGGGAATCTAGGCTTGGCATGGGGACTTCATGCAGGATGGATTTGGGCGGTCGCAAGTTTGGATACGACGAGAGTGATTCGCTACACCGGCATGGTTCCGGCTTGGGTAACTGGTTTGGGAGAAAAGCCTCTTGCGGGTGGTGCGGGGATTTTTTGTCTACTGGGAACTGGGATTTTAATCTGGCAAATTTATCTTTAAAATGAGCATCTTTAAAATCAGCGATTTGCTGCCAGAATCGTGACGGGATTCAGCGGGGAAAACCGAGTCAGCGATCCCACGGGCACAGAACGCGATAGCTGCACTTGCAACAAGTGATAATCCCATTGCTGACGCGATAACCAGCCCAAAGTCTCATTCAGGTGTTCCAGCGTGGCGAGTGCCAGTACCAAGCGCCCTGAAGCCGTTAAATGCGAATTGCAGGTATCGAGAATTTCAGTTAAATTGCCGCCGCTACCGCCAATAAAGATGCGGTTAGGTGCAGGGAGGCTGTACAAAGCTTCTGGGGCGCTGCCATGAATAGAAATCACATTTTCTACTTGGAAGCGATCGCAGTTCTGCTGAATTAACATCGTGCCAGCAGCAGTTTTCTCAATCGCATACACGCGAGAAGTGGGGAATAAACGGGCAATTTCAATCGAAACTGAGCCAGTACCTGCCCCAATATCCCAAATAATTTGTCCTGGCTGTAGCGCCAGTTCTCCCAGTACAAGAACCCGGACTTCCCGCTTCGTCATCAAGCCAGGGCGATCGCTAAAACTCAAGAAACTCCGATCCGGGACTCCCAGCATCGGCAGGGCATCCAGATTCGGTAGGAATGCGTCCCCACTCTTACTCGCTGAATCAGACGGACGTAGCAAGACAACGACATTCAAAGAAGCAAAATTTTGCTCTTGTAGAGACGCCATTAATTGTCTTCCGACACAGGGAAAAGACCGAACTCGCTCATCAGCACCGCCTAAATTTTCACAAACCCAGAACTCATAAGTGCTGGGTAAATCTAAAGCGAGTAACAGACGAGCGATTGCTTCCGGCGTATTCTGAGTATCGGTTAATACAGCAATCTTCTCAATGCCCTGTTGCAGCGCTTGGGTTAACTCATCCAGCGATCGCCCGTGGGCGCTGATGACACGCGCATCCTGCCAGGGAACCTTAATCCGGTTAAAAGCCAGCTGAACCGAACTCAGATGCGGATGAAACGTTAATTCTGCTGAGGGTAGTTGTGCCACCAACAGCCGTCCTAGTCCAAAAAAGAGGGGATCGCCACTCACCAATACGACAATGCCGCCAGAACCCGCAGACAGGCGATCGCGAATTTCCTCAACTACCTTTGTCAAGTCACCCAGAATCAAACGTTGGGCGGAGGCATCGGGAAAGTAAGAAAGATGGCGATCGCTCCCAATTAACAGCGTCGCTTGCTCTACAATCTCCCGCACACCATGACTCAGCCCATCTGCACCATCCAAGCCGATTCCAACAACGTGTACCAGTGTCATGAATAGCGGCTGAATGCACCCGATGGCGGGAAGTCGCTGCGATACCGACTCAACGCAAATCGATTTTTCGTGACCCTAAATAGGTAGCGAATCCCTAACATTCCTCTGCCTCCCAAGCCAATAGGAGTAAAGCATTCACAATCGCGGCGGTAATCGGTGAACCGCCCTTGCGCCCCTCAATCCGAATTTGGGGTACGGGCGTCTTTTCTAGTACCGCTTTAGACTCTACGACGGAGATAAATCCAACGGGTGCGCCAATCACTAAAGCCGGTTGAATGGGTACCGAGGGTAACTCTGCACACAAAGCCAGCAGAGCAGTGGGAGCATTACCAATCGCATAAATTGCCTCTGGAAATTCTTGCCAACATTTTAGTAAGCCGGTTTCCGTGCGCGTCTTGCCAGGAAGAGCAACGCTTGCTTGTTCCACAGCGGCAACCAGGGGATTGTTAAAGGTTTGCGCCACCATTCCCGCCACTCCCTGTTTGACCATGCCAACGTCTGTAACAATCGGCACGCGACGCCGCAAGGCAGCGATCGCGCTTTCAATCGCCCCCTCACTAAATCGAATTAATTGGGCAAATTCAAAATCAGCGGTGCTGTGGATGGCTCGACGTACAATTGCGTACTCGGAGGGGCTAAAGCGGTGTTCGCCAATTTCTCGATCGATGAGAGCAAAACTTTGCTGGAGGATGGGATGAATGGGTAAGCTCATAAATCAGGAGTCAGCTAATAGCGATTTGTAAGCCGCTATTAGCCGATTGTTTTTAAAAAGTTAAAACGGGCCAATCAGGTTCCCGATAATACCGGGTCATATCGTCAAATTTTCGCAATTGCGCTTGGTGTGTCCAAATTTCTGGAGAATTTTCCAACCATTGGTTGTTAATTTGAGAAAGTTTTTCACACAAGCGAGCGCGGTTCAAATCTGGTGAAATATCGCCAAAATAGCCCAGCGTCACATGGGCAGTAAAACGATATTGCTGTTCAATCCCCAACTCTATCAAACTCCGACTTTGATAGATAAACCGGCGAAACTTCAACATTCGCTCGTAAGTGCCTTCGTCCTTGGGGACTAAACAAACCGCGACTGCACGGGGCATTACCATCAACCCCAGCAACTGCCAAAGCATCGGATTGCCGCCAGTGAGAGATGGCTGGGACTGCTCGAAAATTTGAGCAATGCGATCGCGCAGTTGTTCTTCAAACTCCGGATTCTCACTCGTGGTGTGCCGATAAGCACTGTCCCAAATCAAATCTGCTAAGGTCACATGAAAACTCTCAGCAGGGACTGGCACAATAAAACCAGGATCTAGCTGCTGTAGGAGTTGCTCTTGGCACGCTTTCAAGCTTTCGTAAAACGTCGCATTCTCGGATTCTTCTCCCGCAGGTGGCGTGATCGCCGAATAGCCAGGGAAAGGCACGGCTTGTCTTGTCCCTGACGGGGAGGGCTTAAACTTCGGAGACTCCTGTATATGCTGTACTTGGGACTCGTAGGTTGCAGGTAGTGTTAGCCGTGCTACCCGATTTAAATAAGTGTGATAAGTCTCGTCCAATCTTAATAGCCTCGTACTTTTCAGAGATGCTTTAATGCCAATTTACCTCTACTGGGGTGAGGATGATTTTGCCCTGGAAAAAGCTGTTGACTCCCTGCGCGATCGCATTCTCGACCCCCAATGGGCTAACTTTAACTATGACAAAATTTCTCAAGCGCTACCCGATGCGGTCATCACTGCTTTAAACCAAGCAATGACACCACCCTTTGGCAGCGCCTACCGTTTGGTATGGTTGGTTGATACTACTATATGCCTGCACTGTTCGGAAGATCTGCTGGCTGAACTGGAGCGTACGATACCGGCGATTCCTGAGTCTTCAGTATTTTTGCTAACGACTCGCTCTAAACCCGATGGGCGTCTCCGGTCTACAAAGCTGCTGCAAAACCATGCTGATATTCGAGAATTTTCGCTCATCCCGCCCTGGAAAACTGAAGAACTGCTAAAAAAGGTGCGTCAGGTTGCCCAGCAAGTCGGTGTAAAACTAACCCCCGCAGCTGCCGAACTGTTAGCCCAATCTGTGGGAAATGATACCAGACAACTTTGGAACGAACTGGAAAAGTTGCAGGTTTACGCCGGTATCCCGAAGCCTCTTCCCACCGCTTCTGACCAAGCAGACGTATCCCAAGACGCGATCGCCCTCGAAGTCGTTGCTACCCTAGTAACCTCTAACACCCAAAACAGCTTGCAGCTCGCATCGGCGATCGCCAAGGGGAATACCGCCCACGCCTGTTCGCTGGTTGCCGACTTAATCGGTCATAACGAACCCCCTTTGCGGATTGTCGCCACCCTAATCGGTCAATTTCGTACCTGGTTGTGGGTGAAACTGATGGTAGAGAGCGGTGAGCGAGATGAACGGGCGATCGCCACTGCGGCAGAAATCGGCAACCCCAAACGAATTTACTTTCTGCGCCAAGAAGTCAAAGACTTCTCTGTGCGTCAACTCACCTTAACCTTACCCTTACTCCTGGAATTGGAAGTCGCCCTCAAGCGAGGAGCTGACTCCATTTCAACGTTACAAATGAAAGTTATCGAACTGTGTCAATTGTATCAATGAAGGCATAAACACGTAGGAAGACTTCTTTCCTCCCTACCTCTACACCTAGAGGTAGGGAGGAAAGCGCTACCTATACCACCCAATCGTTACAGCTTTGGTAACACCCCGCTTTTTATGCGAAAGTGTGGTAAAATCCTCACACTCATAATATCCGTAGTTAGTTGTAGATTACTACTCGATCCTTACTCCGTAGGGAGAAGGCTTCTGTTTTCTGAGGTACCAACACGAGATGTAAATCTACGAATGCCCATCTCTAGCTGGAACTTCTCACCCTTAAAACAGTTCAGAAAAAGTAATCCGTGTGTGTTTTGATTTTCTATTTTTTGGTCGCACTAGATCATGATGACTTTATACAGTTCACGTCGCTCTCTGAATCGAGTCTTATCTCAATGCCTGAGTGTTGGTACTCTCGCTGCTCTAAGTCTGTTGTTAGGTTTTGCACCCGGTCTATCCGAGCGCTCTCATAGCCTTGACTTTAGTTCTCAGGCATACGCTCAATCACCCTTCAGCTCTAAGGACTTAAGCAACTTCGCCAGGGCTGTTTTGGCGATGGAACCGGGTCGCCAAGCTGCCTATAACGAGATCAAAAGAATCGTGGGCAGCCCTCCAAATATTGCTTGCAGCCAGCCGAATAGCCTGCGATCGCTTCCAGGAAATGCACAGGCCATTGCCATCAATTACTGCAAACAGTCTCAAAAGATTGTTGAGAGCAACGGTTTGTCCATTGGATTATTTAATCAAATTACGGTGGAGGCGCAAAAAAATTCGGAGGTAGCAGCACAGATAAAAAATGAAATGATCCGTCTGCAAGCTCAGTGAAAAATAAACTTTTGCTGACCCTGCTTGACTCGGATTTTGATGTCATCTGTGCTGATGTTAGTAGCATCACCATAACTTGCTGACTAAAGATTCCAGTGATGCTAACGATAACGCAACGCTTTCCCGCCAATTTGGATGCATCGGTCAACTTTACTCTTTTTCTGACTGCCGAGGAGCGCACGCGCAGCCGCTATCGCTTTGAAACTGCTGAGGGACAAGCTTTGTATCTGCGCTTACCTAGAGGAACCGTGTTGCGCGATCGCGATCTCCTTCAATCTGAAATCGGTGATATCGTCGTGAGAATCGTGGCTAAACCGGAACCCGTTCTCACTGCGACTGCCCAGAAACCCCTCGATTTGCTGCGGGCGGCTTATCATCTAGGCAATCGCCATGTACCGATAGAAATCGCTGCCACTCATTTGCGGTTGTCTCCCGACCCAGTTTTAAAGTCAATGCTGGAACATCTGGGGATGGAGGTACGAGAGGAAATCTCGCCTTTTTATCCAGAAATGGGTGCCTATGGACACCATCATCACGCTTAGTTAATTGGGTAATCGGTAATGGGGGAGTTTTAAGTTTTGAGTTTTGATTTGTAGAAACGCGATAATCGCGTCTGAGTTTTAACGAGAACCGATACAAAACTCTAGGCTTCATCCTAAAACTCTTCCCCACTCCCTACGTACCAACAATGACCAACGAGCAATTACCGATTCCCCATTCTCCAGTTAACCTGCTGTGTCTTATGCAACTGGTGAGTCCCGCGTTGCCGGTAGGTGCTTATAGCTATTCCGAAGGGCTGGAAACCCTCGTCGATGCTGGTGTAATTGAGAACCTGCAACATCTGGGACACTGGCTCAAGCAGGAACTGGGTTATGGGGCAATTCGGTTGGAAGCGGCGGTGATGCTTCGGGGATATCGGGGGGCAATTGCTGGGGATTTGGAGGCTTTAAGTTATTGGAATGTCTGGTTATCTGCTGCTAAGGAAACACAGGAGTTGCAAGCACAAAGTTGGCAGATGGGGCGATCGCTAATCCGATTGCTTTTGGAATTACAGCCCCAGGTTCGGTCAATGGTGGATGCAATTGGGAGTCCTTGTAATTATGCGATCGCTTTCGGCATTGCCGCCGCCCATTGGCAAATCGACGCTGCATCTACCCTCTTGGGCTACTTACACAGCTGGGCAACCAATTTGATCGCAGCCGGGGTCAAATTGATTCCCCTCGGACAAACGGCTGGGCAACAGCTACTCCTAGAACTACAACCCATCTTGATTCAGGCTGCCAAGGAAATTTTAGGGTTAGAAGATGACGCCCTGAGTAGTTGCGGCTGGGGATTAGCATTGGCGAGTATAGCTCACGAAACGCAGTACACGCGCTTATTTCGGAGTTAAACAAAGACAAACCGCTTGTGAAAGCTGTCAATAGCGAATGATTAATTGCCTTGCTACGATGAGCAATTAGCCATTCGCTTTCAGAAAATTTTATGAATGCTTTTCGGGTTGGAGTAGCTGGCCCAGTGGGTTCGGGAAAAACTGCCTTGGTTGAAGCCTTATGTAAGGCGATGCGGCAAAAATATCAAATTGCTGTAGTCACGAATGATATTTATACCCAGGAAGATGCCCAGTTTCTCGTGCGGAGTCACGCCTTGGAAAGCGATCGCATCCTTGGCGTCGAAACTGGCGGCTGTCCCCATACCGCCATCCGCGAAGACGCTTCCATGAACATCGCCGCCATTGAACAGATGGAACAGCGATTTCCCGATTTAGACTTAGTGTTTTTAGAAAGTGGCGGCGATAACTTAGCGGCTACCTTCAGCCCAGAACTGGTAGACTTGACAATTTACGTCATTGATGTCGCAGCCGGTGACAAAATTCCGCGCAAAGGTGGTCCCGGAATTACTAAATCCGATCTTTTAGCAATCAACAAAATTGATCTTGCTCCTCAAGTGGGAGCAGATTTAGGGGTCATGGAACGCGATGCGCGGAGGATGCGGGGAGAAAAACCCTTTATCTTTACGAATTTGAAGACTCAGCAAGGATTAACGGCTGTGGTGGACTTTATCCGCCTAAATCTGGGCGAAATTTCAGAAACCGCAAGCTGACCTTTCCGAAAGCTGTTCCAAAAATTCGATTCTTTGTATCATTGATAACAATTTCTTGCCAGAACATCGCTCTAATATCACTGCTTAACTGTATATGTTCTCTATCATTGGGCTGATTCAGCCAGGAGTACGGTAACGGTATGGCAAGGCGATTAGGGCGACGTAAATTTCTTCTATACGGTTCTGCTACTCTGGGAACCAGTATTCTTCTCAAAGCTTGTAGCAGCACTCCCACTTCCACCTCTGAGACTGCCAGCCCAACGGCTGCGTCTCCCTCTCCCAGCGCGACATCCGTTGCGGCTGCCGGTGCAGGAAACACCATCAAAGTTGGGATTCTGCACTCTCGCAGCGGCACGATGGCGATTAGCGAAAACAGCGTTGTAGATGCCGAACTGTTGGCAATTGAGGAGATTAATAAAGCCGGTGGCGTCCTCGGCAAGCAAATTCAAGCAATTGAAGAAGATGGTCAATCCGACTGGCCTACTTTTGCAGAGAAGGCCAGAAAGCTAATCGATCAGGATAAAGTTGTCACCGTTTTCGGCTGTTGGACTTCCGCCAGCCGCAAAGCAGTGCTGCCAGTATTTGAAGAAAAAGGTCATATGCTCTGGTATCCCGTGCAATACGAGGGTCAAGAGTGTTCCAAAAATATTTTCTATACGGGTGCTGCCCCCAACCAACAAATCGAGCCAGCAGTCGATTGGCTCTTGCAGAATAAGGGTAAAAAATTCTTCCTAGTTGGCTCAGATTACGTTTTTCCGCGTACCGCGAATACGATTATTAAAGAGCAGTTAAAGGCAAAAGGCGGCGAAACCGTCGGGGAAGATTATTTACCCCTAGGCAATACAGAAGTTACGCCCATCATCACTAAAATTAAAGCAGCTCTGCCTGATGGCGGCGTCATTTTTAATACCCTAAATGGGGATAGTAATGTGGCTTTCTTCAAGCAGATGCAAGGTGCAGGGTTGGGACCAGATAAATATCCCGTAATGTCTGTCAGTATTGCCGAAGAAGAAGTCAAAGCAATTGGCACAGAATATCTCAAAGGCCAATATGCCGCATGGAATTACTTCCAAACGGTAGATACCCCGGCGAATAAAAAATTTGTCGAAGCTTTTAAGGCAAAATACGGCCCAGATCGGGTAACAAATGACCCGATGGAAGCAGCTTACATTGCTGTTTATCTGTGGAAACAAGCTGTCGAGAAAGCAAAAACCGCTGACGATTTAGAGGCAGTGCGAAAGGCTGCGGTTGGTCAGAAGTTTGAGGCTCCAGAAGGCACTGTAACGATGGAAAGTAACCATCACATTTCTAAGTTTGTACGGCTAGGTGAAGTCGCAGATGATGGTCTCTTTAAGATTGTTTATGAGACGAAATCAGCAGTGAAGCCAGTTCCTTGGAACCAATTCGTTGCTGCAACTAAGGGTTTGGGATGCGACTGGTCAGATTCCAAAAAAGGTGGTCAGTACAAAATTTAAGCGGTTAAAAATTAGTCCTTAGTTATTAGTCGTCAATCTTGAGAAGATTGGTTGGGTTTCGTTACCTGATGGTGTTGGCTAATTAAGAACCTAACCCCCCATCCCCCTTCCCTATGAGGGAAGGGGGAGTCTGGAAGCCTCTACCCTTGTAGGGAAGAGTTTGGGGTGGGGAGAGGTCAAAAATTAATGCCAACAGCATCCGTTACCTCAACCCAACCTAGGGGATTTGAAAGCTAATAACTAATGACTCACGATCCATGATTAATGACCCATGATTAATGGCTGAGGAAGCGGTGTGATAGCAGGATTGCTGGATGGGATTTTTAATGGAATTAGCATCGGCGCGGTTTTGTTAATTTCAGCGCTGGGACTAGCCATTGTCTTTGGACTCATGGGCGTCATTAACTTAGCTCACGGTGAGTTGATGATGCTAGGAGCCTACACAACGTTTGTTGTACAAAATGGCTTCAAAATATTGGGTAAGCCTTGGTCTGAAACCTATATTGTTTTTGCGCTAATTTTGGCTTTCCTGGTGACAGCAGGTGTGGGATTAGTTCTGGAACGGGGAGTGATTCGTTATCTTTACGGACGCCCGCTAGAAACACTGCTCGCAACTTGGGGCGTTAGTCTGATTTTGCAGCAATTCGCTCGCAGTGTTAGCTGGGTGTTAGTCATTGGCATTGGGATATTTTGCCTTTTGTTTTTTGGCGCTTTTTGGATTCTGTCCCGCCGCCCAGATTTTGAGCGTATTCGTAACTGGGTAATTGCAATAATGTTGCCGATATCTCTAGGCGTTGCGAGTGCCACAAGTGCAGTTTTGGGACAAACTTATAAACTGGCTGTCACCAAGCCTTGGTTTGGCGCTCAAAATGTAGACGTGACGGCACCCAACTGGTTACGAGGAGGATTGCGGTTGGGTACGTTGCAGATGCCTTATACGCGGCTATTTATTATTGCGCTAACCATTGTTTGTGTAGCCGGAATTTATGTATTTTTGCAACGGTCTCCGTGGGGATTAAGAATTCGCTCAGTCATGCAGAATCGCAGTATGAGTGCCTGTTTAGGAATTCCGACTGCTAAAGTTGATGCCATTACATTTGCTTTGGGTTCTGGATTGGCTGGAATTGCCGGTTGTGCGATTAGTTTGCTGGGTTCAGTGGGACCCAATACAGGCCAGAACTACATCGTCGATACATTTATGGTGGTTGTTGTCGGTGGCGTCGGTAAGCTGGTGGGCAGTATTGTGGCAGCGATGGGAATTGGCACGATTAACTACTTAATCAGTTCTAAAGTCTTAGTGCCGATGGTGGCACCGATAAAGCCTTTAGTGGATTTCTTTGAGTTTTTCGGCACAACCAGTATGGCGAAGGTGATGGTATTCGCCTTAATTATTGCGTTCCTTCAAGTGCGTCCAGGAGGGATTTTTCCACAGAAGGGACGTAGCGTTGATGCTTAAACAAAGACAATCGAGTAGAGGCTCAAGGCGATGATTTTGGATGCGGTTCTTGAAGTTAAGGGCATGAAGCAGCAACGTAGACGAGCGGTGCTGATGGAAGTGGGGATAACGATTGCGATCGCTTTGCTGCTCATTTTCGTAATGCCAGCAGTTCTCACAGGCTTTCGTCTCAACTTGCTAGCGCGATTCTTGGCATTAGCGATCGCTGCCCTCGGCATTGATTTAATTTGGGGCTATACGGGTATGCTCAGTTTGGGGCATGGTGTATTTTTTGCGCTCGGTGGCTATGCCTTGGCAATGCACTTGCAATTAGCTCCTCTCAAGAACGGTTTACCAGAATTTATGAGCCTCTTCGGCATTACAGACCTACCTTGGTTCTGGAAGCCGTTTTATTCGTTTAGTTTTGCCGCCGCAGCCGTTGTGATAATTCCGGCTGTATTAGCCGCAATATTGGGTTATTTAGTATTTCGCAACCGGATTCGGGGCGTTTACTTCTCAATTTTGACCCAAGCAGCGACGATTGTATTTTTTAATT
The DNA here is from genome assembly GCF_039961975.1 of Trichocoleus sp. DQ-A3. Classification (NCBI taxonomy): domain Bacteria; kingdom Bacillati; phylum Cyanobacteriota; class Cyanophyceae; order Leptolyngbyales; family Trichocoleusaceae; genus Trichocoleus; species Trichocoleus sp. DQ-A3. The sequence continues at coordinate 41,347 of NZ_JAMPKC010000019.1, forward strand.
TCTTTAACGGGCAGCAGGGCTTCTTTAATGGCACCAATGGTTTAACAAACTTCAAAACATTATTAGGGGCAACAGTCAGTAATAGTCAGACACAATTTGTTTTCTACGCCCTAACAGTCTTATTTTTGGCAGGTGCTTATGCTTTGTGCCGGTGGCTGACTAGCGATCGCTTTGGACGAGTTCTGGTTGCGATTCGGGATGATGAGAGCCGGATGCGCTTCTCTGGCTATAATCCCACGGGATTTAAAGTCGTAGTGTTTGCGATTTCCGCTGCTTTGGCTGGAATTGGGGGTGCTTTATTCACCCTTCAATCTGGTTTAATTTCACCGAAAGCAATGGATATTGCCTTTTCTATTGAAATGGTAATTTGGGTAGCCGTGGGAGGTCGTGCCAGCTTAATCGGAGCCATATTTGGAGCGCTATTAGTCAACTTTGCCAAAAGTCTTTTGAGCGAACAATTTCCGGGCATTTGGGTATTTTTCCAGGGAGCATTATTCCTAATTGTGGTAACAGTTCTTCCCGATGGTGTAGTCGGCTGGCTGCGCTATCAGGGTTTCCAGCACCTGCTGACACTTCTAGGACGGAAGCAGGTAGCAACCTATCCCAGCCTTGAAGAAGATCCAGAGGTACAGCATGAACGCGAAAATATTAGAAACTGAAAATTTAACGGTTAATTTTGATGGTTTTAAAGCACTGAACCATCTGAATTTCAGCATGGATGTCGGAGAATTACGGGTCGTAATTGGTCCAAACGGTGCCGGGAAAACAACCTTTTTGGATGTCATTACTGGCAAAGTACAACCAACTGAGGGACGGGTATTATTTAAGGGGAGAAACGTGAAAGCACTCTCCGAACATCAAATCGCCCGATTGGGAATTGGGCGAAAGTTCCAAACCCCCCGCATTTACCTCAACCTGACGCCCCGCGAAAACCTAGAACTTAGCTGCAATCGTAATAAAAATGTCTTAGCAACACTGTTTGGGCGTCCTGCTACTGGCGAACGTAGTAAAGTAATGAGTTTGCTCGAAACGATTGGTTTAAGTGCAAAAGCAGATATCCGCGCTGGTTTACTTTCTCACGGGGAGAAACAACGCTTAGAAATTGGAATGTTAGTTGCTCAGTCGCCCGATTTATTGTTGGTGGATGAACCCGTTGCAGGGCTAACTGATGAAGAAACTGACAATATTGGGGAACTACTGATCGCTTTAGCTCACAGTCATTCTATTTTGGTCATTGAACATGACATGGAATTTGTGCGCCAAATTGCTCGTAAAGTAACTGTGTTGCATGAAGGCTCGGTGTTGTGTGAAGGCACGATTGAGGAAGTACAAAATGACCCTCGCGTTATAGAAGTTTATTTAGGAGAGCAGTTAGATCCTCAGGGAGAACCGCTTAAAGAAATTGAGGAGTAAAAAGAAGCGCTAAATTAAGCAATTAAAAAACGATCGCGTCTTATTCAACCAAGCACAATAAAATGCTAAAAATTTCTAATTTAAATGTCTATTACGGTGAAAGCCATATCCTCCGCAATGTAGATTTGAGCGTCCCCTTAGGGCAAATGGTGTGTCTAATTGGACGTAATGGTGTTGGCAAAACCACTCTACTCAAAACAATTATGGGGCTACTTAAACCCCGTAGCGGCACGATTACTTTTGCTGATGAGATAATAATAGACAAATCTCCAGATCGACGGGCGCGGCTAGGAATTGGTTATGTTCCTCAAGGACGGGAAATTATCTCGCGATTGACAGTGAAAGAAAATTTGTTGCTGGGTTTGGAGGCGCGACGGGAGGGTAGAAATGGTAAGGAAGAAATCCCAGAAGAAATCTTTTCCCTCTTTCCCGTTTTAAAAACGATGCTGTCTCGGATGGGTGGCGATTTAAGTGGAGGACAACAACAGCAACTCGCGATCGCTCGCGCTTTGATGGGGAAGCCGCGGTTACTTGTACTGGATGAACCCACAGAAGGTATTCAACCCTCGATTATTTTAGAAATAGAAGCAGCAGTGCGCCGCATTATTGAATCTACCGGCATTTCTGTTTTATTGGTCGAGCAACACTTGCATTTTGTCCGACAAGCAGATCGGTACTACGCGATGCAAAAAGGCGGTATCGTCGCGTCTGGCTCGACTAGCGAACTCAGTCAGGATGTAATTCAACGGTTTCTGGCTGTCTGACGCACATAGCTAAAAATCTTTGCGAATAAACCGTAGAACTTGCAACCAAGGTAGGCGCTTTTACGCCTCCGAAAATAGAGCGGTCAGTTTACTCTCACAGCCGCTAAACTGTGGAGAGCCTTATGACAGATTATCTGTCTGGAGGACGAAACACCGCATCTATATTAACTCAGAGATGTTCAAGCGGCTGCAACAGCTTCAACCCAAGCTGCTAATTTTTACCTTTGGGGCATCTTTGCTACCCGTGATGTTCCTGAGTGCTGTAGCGTGGCGGTTTGTGCAGCAGCCGCTCATCGACTTAGAAAAGACTCGGCTCGACGATCAAGTTTTAGCCTTTCGGGGATACACTGCGGCTACTGAGAAAGGATTGCAAAATTTATCCTCTAGCTATGCAATCTGGACAGATTTATACAACGCAATTGGGAAGCGAGATGAGGCTTGGATAAAAAAGGAAGTCTCCGAGCAACTTGTTCTTTCTACCGATGTCGATCATGTGAAAGTGGTGGATCGTAGGGGAGAGATTTTGGGAGAGCGGGGTGACGCTTTGCGAATTCCGAATGTAGCTGAGCGGATAACAGATGCGATCGCTACCAACAAGCCAACGACGATGTTGATTGATAGCGGCTTGCCTCAGATATTGCTCTTTTCAACAGCGCCTGTTTACAACAGCGATGGTACGGGGAAGTCACCCGGAACTTTGATTTTAGGGCAAAATTTAGATGAAACTTGGTTGCGTAACTTTCTTAATTTCTCTCAACCTACCACTAAACTGCAAGTTATTTCTCTAGATGGCAAATCAATCATTTCTAGCAATACCAAATCCAGCATTGAGCCTTGGGAACAAGTAAATTTAAAGTCGCAGGTGTTACGCAAGATTCAAAAAGGTAAAACAGTTTATCGGATCGAACCAAAATCTGGTTTGAATACGATATATGCTCCGATTACTTCCCGCAATCAGCCTATTGCCATTGCCAAAATTCAAATTGTCTCAAAGTATTTTAATCAAGCTTCCATCAACCTAAACCGTGTGATTTGGCTAGGACTGGGATTGGCTACCTTGTTATCGATTGCGATCGCACATTTGCTAGCCAAACAAATCGGCAACCCGATTATCCAGCTCTCTGAACGCAGTAAAACCTTAGCCGCAGGCGATTTGACTACCCCCATTCCCGGTATCGGCGCGGGTGGTGAAATCGGTCAACTTGCTCATGCTTATCAAGAAATGGCTCAGGCGCTAAAAGCCCTCATCGGAAACCTAGAGCAACGAGTTGCAAAGCGTACTGAGGAACTAGAACAGGCGCGTCAGACTCTTGAAGAACGGGTGCAACAGCGTACTGAAGAGCTTTCGCAAAAAAACCAGCAATTACAGCAAGCCCACGACCAACTACAGCAACTGAATACTGAATTAACTACCAACGCTCAACAGCTAAGTCAAGCATTACGCAATTTGGGAAGGGCGCAGGCGCAACTCATTCAAACTGAAAAAATGTCTAGTTTGGGTCAACTTGTTGCTGGCATTGCCCACGAAATTAACAATCCGATTAATTTTATTTATGGTAATCTTCCCCATATCAGTGACTACACAAAAAATCTACTGAACCTCGTACAACGCTATCAAAAAAGTTATCCTGATGCTGAAATACAGCAATATATTGAGGACATCGATCTCGATTTTTTGACGGGCGATCTGCCTAAAATTATTACTTCAATGAGGGCTGGCAGCGATCGCATTCGTCAAATTATTCTATTACTGAGAAACTTTTCCAGGCTTGACGAAGCCGAAATGAAGCGGGTCAATATTCATGAAGGAATTGATAGCAGTCTGCTAATTGTTCAGCATCGCTTACAATCAGGCGGAAGCTGGAATGCCGAGGGAAATCCAGAGATTCAGGTCGTTAAGCAGTACGGCGTTCTGCCACCTGTTGAATGCTATCCAGCGCAGCTTAACCAGGTATTTATGAATATTTTAAGTAATGCAATTGATGCACTGCAAACTATCAAACAACCTGAAAAACGGATTTACATTAAGACTGAATTCAGGAGCGTGCCCAAGCAAGTTATCATCACAATTAAAGATAACGGTTCTGGTGTTCCTACAGCGATTAAATCAAGAATAATTGACCCTTTTTTTACAACTAAACCTGTCGGTAAAGGTATGGGTTTAGGGCTAACTGTCTGTTACCAAATTCTGGAACATCATCAAGGAAGTATTGAGATTATTTCTGAACCTGGACAGGGAACAGAAGTTATTATTGCTTTACCCCAGTAAGTTAAATAACCCACTTGGGAATCCCTAAAAAGTACTAATTTTTGAGCAAAAAGCGAGAAGAAAGCTAGCAAAATTTAATATATTCAGGGTTTGGGAAGTTTATAAGCTAAACCTCCCAATTTATCAATTAATATTTTTTCCTATTCACGATTAATTTTAATTTCTAGGGTCTCCAAAAAGATAATAACCTGTAACTTTTTGAAAAGCCTCGGAAGTTTTGTCGCCAGGACAACCATCTACACTTAAATAAATTCCTGGAAATTGATTTAAAAACTGTTGCAGTTCCTTGCCATTGTCAATCTTAGAACCTGGTGAATAATATACCAAAGGTTGCCTTTTACCAGGTTGAATCTCTACATCTTTTTCTTCACTCTCACTGGTTTCTGAATTCTCCCAAGTAATTGTTCCTCGATCGGTCATTCGGCGCAGAAGCACAGCGGCACCATATTGCTGGGATACGGCTGTATTTGACCAGGTGCCATCATCAACATATTTTCCTTTAGTATAGTGGTTTGAAGCACTCCACAAATAAGGTGAAAGAACATCAGAATGGTAGAGGCGATAACCCCAACCGTTGTAGCCTTCTAACTTAAAAAGAATGCTCGGAAGACTCCACTCTTTCCATTGGTCAAATTTATCAAAAGTTAAAGCATCAATAGCACTTTCTTCCCATGTAAAGGGAGGATTGCCATTAGAGGGGCGATTTTTTGGTTCGTGTACGGTTCTTTTTGTCAGCGGATCTCCATTATGCAGGTGAGTATTGAAATTTAAGGAAGATTCCATGTTGTGAATAATGGCTATCACATACCAGGGAATCGCCAGTCTTTTCCCTACCGCATCATACCTAGCCCGATTTGTATCAATGGTATCTAAAATATTATTTACTTGCTCAATTTTATTTTTAGTGATTTTGCAGCTATCAAAGAGTTGCTGGTATTCGTTTTTTAAGCTTTCAAAGCTGATAGCCGCCATAAGAATCTCCAGTATAAAGACTTAAGAATATTCGGTTGAATCGAGTTTAATGGTATTTTTGTTTAAGATGATTTTCCGGAGTAAAAAATTAACAATTTATACACCAAATTTAATGAAAGACCTCGATCCGGCAGTAGCAAATCCCTCATCCTCTGGATGGCACGGCATTCTTAACTTGGAGTTTTCTAAAACCCAAAGCAAAACCCAGGTGATTAGCGATCGCGTAAAAGCACCGCTGAAGGTACAGCGCCCATTTTATCCAGAAGGGTCGGAGATTTGTCATAGTGTAATTTTGCATACAGCGGGGGGTGTTGTGGGGGGCGATCGCTTATCGCTTAATTTCCACCTCCAACCCAACGCCCAAGCCTTAATCACTACCGCTGCCGCCGGTAAGGTTTATCGCAGTAATGGATTGCCAGCGAGTCAAACGATTGAAATCGAGGTGAACGCGGGTGCTACTTTGGAGTGGCTACCGCAGGAAACAATTATTTTTGACGGTGCGATGTATCGACAAGACTTGCGGGTAGAATTAGCTCCAGAAGCAAGTTGGCTGGGTTGGGAAATTACACGCTTTGGACGCAGTGCCAGAGGGGAGAGATTCTTACACGGAGAGTGGCGATCGCATACCGAAATCTGGCAGCAAGGACGCCCTCTGTGGATTGACAGGCAATGGCTACCTGGCGGGACAGAAATCCTCGACAGTCCTCACGGTTTAGCTGGGCAATCCGTTGTAGCGAGTTTAGTCTGGATTGGGCAAGCGGTGTCACCGGAGATTGTGGAAAAAGCACGAAATCTAGGGAATCATTCACCCTTTTTCAAGAAAGGAACAGGGGGGAATATTCACCAAGCAGGCATTACTCGTCTTCCTTCTGGGCTATTGTGTCGCTATCGCGGTTCTTCTACTTCCCAGGTGCGAAACTGGTTTATAGATATTTGGAATTTGCTGCGATTGCACTTTTTAGAACGCCCTGCTTGTCCACCGAGAGTATGGCAAATTTGAACAAACCGCAAAGAACACGGAGAACACGAAGGAGTTTAAGAGGTTATCAATGCAACTGACGCCACAGGAAAAAGATAAGCTATTAATTTTTACGGCGGCACTGTTAGCGGAACGCCGTAAGGAAAGAGGTTTAAAGCTGAATTACCCAGAAGCGATCGCTTATATTTCCGCTGGTATTTTGGAAGGCGCTAGAGATGGACGTACTGTTGCCGATTTAATGAGTTATGGGACAACGCTACTGTCACGGGAAGAAGTGATGGAAGGTGTGCCAGAGATGGTGCATGAAGTCCAGGTAGAAGCGACATTTCCCGATGGGACAAAATTGGTTACAGTTCACAACCCAATTCGTTAGAGAATCCCGTAGATTGAAGGATTGTTTATGAAGGTTGCATTTATCGTTTACACCGGAATGACCGCCTTAGATTTTATCGGAGTTTACGATCCAGTTACTCGTCTCAAGACAATGGATTTTATGCCCGATTTGGAATGGGATATTTGCGCCCCTTCTCAAGAAGTAAGCGATAACGCTGGACTTCGTTTTACTCCGAACAAAGTAGGCGAATCTCTTCAATCCTATGACATGATTATCATGCCGGGTGGAATTGGCACCAGAAAATTAGTTAACGACCTTGAGTTAATAACATGGCTGAAAACCTCAGCACCTTGCAAGTTCAAAGTTTCTGTGTGTACAGGTTCTTTACTACTCGGTGCAGCGGGATTTTTAGAAGGAAAGACAGCAACAACCCATCCCAATGCTTTCCACGACCTTCAAAAATATTGTAAGTCGGTCGTAGACAAAAGAGTGGTTGATGAAGGTGACGTAATTACCGCCAGAGGCGTTACTTCGGCAATTGATTTGGGTTTATATCTTTGTGAAAAGTTCGCCGGATACGAGATTAAAGAGAAAATCCGTAAACAAATGGATTATCAAACATAATCTTAGAAAAATTAGGTAAGTGTGAGCAATTTACGGAGCCAATTATATTCAGCATTTTACGACACTGAGCCGGTTCCTATGGGTGAATTTATACAATAGTTAGCCGTTTTTATAAAAAACTCAAAGAGGAAGTTGAAATGATTCCTGGAGAAATGCTTGTACAAGCAGGGGAAATAGAACTGAATGCCGGTCGCCCTAGTATAAAACTGCAAGTAGCCAATACAGGCGATCGCCCGATTCAAGTTGGTTCTCATTTTCACTTCTATGAGGTGAACGAATCTTTAGATTTCGATAGAGAACAAGCAAAGGGAATGCGCCTGAACATTCCAGCAGGTACAGCCGTGCGCTTTGAACCTGGAGATGAAAAAGAAGTGGAATTAGTACCATTTGTTGGTAGCCGTCAAGTATATGGCTTTAATGGCAAAATAAATGGTTCGCTATAGCAATTAATGAGGATAATTAAATGACTTTACCGATAAAAGAAATTGTACTAGCGCCTGGAGAAGGCAGGCATCTTACTATTGGTAACAGCGAAGCTACATTTAAAGCGGTTGGTGCCGATACTCACGGGAACTTAGGGCTGTTTGAGTTTAGCCTAGAACCGGATGGAACCGGGGCGCAACCACACATCCATCGCCAGATGGAGGAGATGTTTTATGTCCTGGAAGGGGAAGTGGAAATCCTCGTCGGGGATAGAACAGTAAAAGGACAACCAGGGGCATTTGTGCTTGTCCCTCGCGGTACACCTCACGGGTTCGCTAACCACAGTACAAAGCCAGCGAAGCTGTTAATAATGTTTTGTCCGGGGGGAGAACGCGAAAAATATTTTGAGGGACTAGCTGAACTGATGAAAGACGGGCAAAAACCCGATCGGGAAGCTTTGCTTGAGTTAATGCGAGGATTCGACCAGGAACCAGTAGAAATTTAGAAAAGAATGGCGATGGAATGGTATAACGAACCGCCAACTTGGAATGTCCAAGGCAATACAATTATCATTACAGCCGCTGGGAAAACTGATTTTTGGCGAGAAACTCACTACGGCTTTATTCGAGATAACGGTCACTTTTTTTATCAGCCAGCGAACAAAGACTTCATGGTTGAGGTGAAAGTTAGTGGTGAGTATCGAGATTTGTACGATCAAGCCGGATTGATGCTGCGCTTAGATGAGGCGAATTGGTTAAAATGTGGCATTGAATTTGTCGAGGGTGTACAACAAGTCAGCGCTGTGGTAACAAGAGATTACTCAGATTGGTCTGTTGTCCCGCTACCAGATAACCCGACTTCTCTTTGGATGCGCGTACATCGACGTGGCACTGCTGTAGAGGTGCAATACTCTCTGGATGGCACCCAGTACACGATGCTACGCCTTGGTTATCTCACGCCAGTTGAGACGGTGAATGTAGGGATAATGTGTGCTTCTCCAGAGGGAAATGGCTTCTCAATGAAATTTGAGGGATTCAAAATTAATCGCTTGTAACCCAAAAAACGCCAAGAATAGCCCAAAACTTTGCGTACCTTTGCGCTTCCCTTTGCGTACCTTTGCGTTAAAAATATACCACTCTAGAGGAGTCAAGGATGAGTTACAGAATGGATCGCCGCGCTTACGCCGAAACCTATGGTCCGACAGTCGGCGATCGCGTTCGTCTTGCTGATACCGAATTATTCATCGAAGTCGAACAAGACTTCACGACCTACGGCGATGAAGTGAAATTCGGTGGCGGCAAAGTCATCCGAGATGGCATGGGACAATCTCCTATTTCTAATGCCGACGGTGCCGTCGATCTGGTAATTACCAACGCCTTAATCCTCGACTGGTGGGGGATTGTCAAAGCCGATATTGGTATTAAAAATGGCAATATTTTTAAAATTGGGAAAGCTGGAAATCCTTACATTCAAGACAACGTAGAGATTATTATTGGCCCTGGAACTGAGGTCGTTGCCGGGGAAGGAATGATTCTCACTGCTGGCGGGATTGACAGCCACATTCACTTTATTTGTCCGCAACAAATTGAAGTCGCGATCGCATCCGGCATCACCACCATGATCGGCGGTGGTACTGGCCCCGCTACGGGTACAAATGCGACCACTTGCACTCCTGGCCCGTGGAATATGTACCGGATGCTGCAAGCCGCTGACGCCTTCCCGGTAAATCTAGGCTTCTTAGGGAAAGGCAATAGCAGCCAACCCCAAGGACTAATCGAACAAGTCTTAGCTGGGGCGATAGGTTTAAAACTGCACGAAGACTGGGGCACCACACCCGCGACGATTGATACTTGCTTGAGCGTTGCGGATAATTATGATGTGCAGGTAGCCATTCATACCGATACCTTGAACGAGGCCGGTTTTGTAGAAACCACCATCGCCGCATTTAAGAATCGCGTTATTCACACTTACCACACCGAGGGAGCCGGTGGAGGTCACGCGCCGGACATTATCAAAGTATGCGGCGAAGCGAACGTCCTGCCCTCTTCCACCAACCCGACGCGCCCTTATACCGTCAATACCCTAGACGAACACCTGGATATGCTAATGGTGTGTCATCACCTCGACCCCAGCATTCCCGAAGATGTCGCCTTTGCCGAGTCCCGGATTCGCCGGGAAACCATTGCCGCTGAAGATATCCTGCACGATTTGGGCGCATTCAGCATGATTTCCTCTGATTCTCAGGCGATGGGGCGGGTCGGCGAGGTAATCATTCGCACCTGGCAAACGGCACACAAAATGAAAGTGCAGCGGGGAAACCTTTCCCCATTGCTACCAGGAGAGGGGCAAGAGAGGGCGGATAATTTCCGGGCAAAGCGCTACGTTGCTAAATATACAATCAATCCAGCCATTACCCACGGGATTTCGCAGTATGTTGGTTCGGTAGAAGTGGGGAAATTGGCGGATTTGTGCCTCTGGCGTCCGGCATTTTTTGGCGTCAAGCCAGAGATAGTCATCAAAGGGGGTGCGATCGCTTACGCTCAAATGGGCGATGCCAACGCTAGTATCCCCACACCGCAACCAGTGCATATGCGCCCAATGTTCGGCAGTTTTGGAGGCGCGATCGCTGCCACTTCTCTAACTTTTATTTCCCAAGCGGCACTCGAACAAGAGATTCCCAGCCAGCTTAAGCTACAAAAGCCAGCCGTTGCCGTCAGCGGTACGCGGCAGCTCAGTAAGCGAGACATGAAATTAAACGATGCCCTGCCTCACATGGAAGTAAATCCGGAAACCTACGAAGTGCGAGCCGATGGGGAATTGCTGACTTGCGAACCGGCAACCGTTCTCCCATTAGCACAACGCTACTTTTTATTCTGATTAAATTGGTAGTAGAGAAGCGATTAACTTGCTAGAGATGCAACTAATCGCTTCTCTACTTATCTATTTTTCAAAACTAATACCCCTTCCGGATTCACCTCGTATTGTGCCCCCACATAACCAGTGCGGTCATACAGAATTTGGTGAATGTGTTGGTCTAGTTTTGCTTCATCAGAAATTTGAGGTCGATAATATTCTTTGATTTGCTCCTCGATGCCCATCACCTCAAGACGGTCGTGAAGTGCTGCGGGTTCTCCTGCTAAATAAGCATTTCGTGCCGCATCATCGCTCAAGAAGCTCATCAAGATTGGCAACGGAACCCCGCCAATCGTCATCCTGCCACTGCTCAGCAGTAGCACCCCTAGAAAGATAGATAAAAGTATAGAAAAGTAGATGCCCGCGATCACTTTTACAGGAACTTTAGGCGAAGGACGGTAATCAGGGCGTTGTTGTTTGCGAATGGTTCGACTAGATTCAGGTGCTAAGCGACCCATACTTTCCAACTTTAGAATCTTCTCTTCAATTGATGACTGAAATTGGGGGGGTCGGTCAATCTATCCGGAGGCGTAAAAATTTAAAGAGTGAGGAAACAACGCAGTCAACATAGAACGCAGACCGCTAAGTAGCGGAGCGTTTAAAGCGATCGCTTCCACGTCCATCCTGTAGATAAAGCTGTCTCATTACCAACCACTCAAATTTCTATCTTGAGCGCGATCGCCCAAAAGACCTCTTTTACCTATCCATCCGCACGAGGAAATTGACTTCGCTACTGCCTATCTTTCCCGTTTTGCTTAATTTATAGATGTAAATAAACTAGATATCTGCGATTTTTTCTTTCCAGCAATGAGCAGCCAGATGTATCAGATGACAGAAAAGTATGATCGTCATCCTAAAGGTTTATAATTAATTTTCTGTTGCTAAGGTCATTTGGCTAGTCCAGACACTGGATAGAAGCCAAAGAAGCAAAGATTCGGTAAAGATCCCCAACAATCCTTCTGTAGAATGAGGCAAAATTATACCTTAGGCGTAAAGAATGTTACGTGATGCACGATTAATTTACAAAAATTAATTTTAATAAACTTGAGTTGTTAACCTATCGCTTCCATGAAGAATCATTCGAGTCTCAATCAACCTTCTAAAACTGACCGCATTCTCGTTGTGGATGATTCTCCCGATAACTTGTTTTTGGTTCAAACCATTTTAGAAGAAGAGGGATATCAAATTACCTTGGCGGAAAATGGTCGTTCTGCCTTAAACGAGATTGAACAATCTCCACCAGACTTGGTCTTGTTGGATGTGATGATGCCGGGGATGGATGGATATGAAGTCACGAGGCGAGTCCGTGATAATACTAAGTTGCCATTTATCCCGATTTTACTGATCACAGCCCACGATCACGCCAGCGTAGTAGAGGGATTAGATACCGGAGCAGATGATTTTATTCGCAAGCCAGTGCAAGTTGACGAATTGCTGGCGCGGGTGCGATCGCTTCTGCGGCTGAAGCATAGTGTGGACGAACGCGATCAAATTGCCCGTCAGCGAGAAGATTTCGTTTCCTGGCTCACCCACGACTTGCGGACGCCGATCGTCGCCGCAGAGCGGATGCTGGCTTTATTTAGGCAAGGAGCCTTAGGAGAACTCTCGCCAGGAATGCAAGAAGCGATCGCTACAATGGATCGCAGCAACCGCAACTTGCTGGCGATGGTGAATACTTTATTAGAAGTCTATCGCTATGAAGCCGGTCGTAAAACCCTGAGCTTCTCACCAATTGACCTGCGGAAACTACTTCAGGAAGTAGTTCAAGAACTTTCTCCCTTAGCAGAGGAAAAGAACCTCACCCTGAAGCTGGATTTAGGGGACAGCGCCGACAATCATCCGCTTGATTTCAAAGTAGTCGGCGATCGCATGGAAATCCATCGGGTTTTAACGAACTTAATCGGAAATGCTATCAAATTTACAGATAACGGTTCAGTTGCTGTCCATGCGTCGGTAGGCTCCCATACAAGTAACTCCGCTAATCCCGCCATCGTGATTGACGTTAACGACACAGGTCCTGGCATCACCTTAGAAGACCAGAAAGTTTTATTTGAGCGGTTTCGCCAAGGGAACCACAAGCGTTCTGGCAGCGGTTTAGGGCTGCATCTATCGCGTAGAATTGTGGAAGCTCATCAAGGTGAAATAGAGGTCAAATCCGAGTTGGGTAAAGGTAGTTTATTTAGAGTTCGCTTGCCTGCTCAAATATGAAATTTTACTGTTGGATTTTAGATTTTGGATTTTAAAGGGTATAGAGTCTAAAATTTAAAATCCAACATTGGAGAAAAAATGCTAGTACCACAAAAAGTTAGTAACATCGTATTTCAGCAACGAAAGTTTTTTGCAACTGGAAAAACTAAAGACATATCATTTAGAATTCAACATTTAAAGCTTTTAAAAAGAGCATTATTAGAGAATGAAGCCGCTATTTTTAAGGCTCTGCAAACCGACCTGAACAAATCAGTGTTTGAAGCTGCTTTATCAGAAATAGGAGTTTGCTTAGAAGAAATTAATTATGCGTTAAAAAATATTAATACCTGGACAAAACCCAAGAAAATAAAGGCACCAATTACCCAATTTATAGCCTCCGCTCAGGTTTATTCTGAGCCGTTGGGTGTAGTTCTAATCGTGGGAGCTTGGAACTATCCCTTGCAGCTACTAATTTCCCCTCTAGTGGGTGCGCTCGCAGCCGGTAACTGTGCGATTCTAAAACCGTCAGAACTCGCTACAAATACATCGCATCTATTAGCTGAGATTATCCCTAAATACTTTAATCCAGAAGTAGTGGCTGTTGTAGAAGGCGGTATTGAAACTAGCCAACAGTTACTGGAAGAAAAGTTTGACTATATCTTTTTTACAGGCGGCAGCGAAGTTGGAAAAATTGTTATGGCGGCAGCAGCCAAACATCTGACGCCCGTTACCCTAGAATTGGGTGGCAAAAGTCCTTGTATTGTAGATGCCGATACTCATCTGGAATACACTGCCAAAAGGATTGTTTGGGGTAAATTCATGAATGCAGGTCAAACTTGTATTGCCCCAGATTATCTTTTAGTAGATAAAAGAATTAAAAGAGATTTGCTCGCACAAATCAAAAATTGTATTCACAATTTTTATGGGGATGAACCGGAAAAAAGCCCTGATTATGGCAGAATTATTAATCAAAAACACTTTAACCGTCTTTGTAAATATCTAGATGGGGATGTTTTGATTGGTGGAGAGACTAATCCATCTGAGCGATACATTGCTCCTACCGTCATCGATCGCGTGGGCTGGAAAGATCCAGTCATGCAAGAAGAAATCTTTGGTCCAATTCTGCCAGTCCTAGAATATACAGAGTTGAACGAAGCGATCGCGCTTGTCAACGCCAAACCGAAACCTTTAGCCCTCTACTTCTTCTCGAAAGACAAACAAAAGCAACAAACCGTCTTGCAACAAACCTCCTCAGGCGGTGTTTGCATCAACGATACCGTTATGCAGGTTGGTGTCCTAGATTTACCCTTCGGTGGCGTCGGAGAGAGCGGCATCGGTCGTTATCACGGCAAGGCAAGTTTTGAGACATTCTCCCATCAAAAAAGCGTACTCAACAAATCTTTTCTCGTTGATGTGAAGTTGAGATACGCTCCCTATAAGGACAAGCTCAAAATCCTGAAGTGGCTAATGAAATAATTAGTAATGAGAAAAAAGTTTTAAATTGTAGAGGCGCGATTTATTGCGTCTGAGTTTTGAATTAAAGAATTCTTTTATAACTCAAAACTCAAAACTCTCTTTTCCTACTCCCTTAATAGCTATATCGCTCTTCTGCCCACGGTTCTCCCCGCCGGTGGTAGCCATTGCGCTCCCAAAAACCCGACTCTTCTTGCCGAAGAAATTCTAAGCCGTTAATCCATTTGGCGCTTTTCCAGGCATAAAGGTGAGGGACAACTAGCCGCATCGGTCCGCCATGTTCCGCCGGTAGCGGTTCCCCAAATAGAGTGTGAGCAAAAAAGTTTTCTTCTCGCAGAAAGTCTTCTAAAGGAATATTCGTGGTGTAGCCACCGTAACAGTGTTCCATAACATGAACAGCTTTCGGGTCAACTTCCACCAGCTTCATAAAGTCTGTCACCTTAACGCCAGTCCACTGCACGTCGAGTTTAGACCAGCGGGTGACGCAATGGAAATCGGCAGTAAAGTTATGTTGGGGCAGAGCCATAAAATCTGCCAAGCTGAAAGTCTTTTCGGTTGCCAAACCCCAGACGCGAAATTGCCAGTTGTCAGTATCGATCTGCGGAGTGTTGCCGTAGGTCAGCACCGGGAAGCCTTTCGTCAGATATTGACCGGGAGGAACCCGTTCGCTCTCCTCCGATTCTGGTTTTTTGAAAAATTTTCCTAGCATGAGTCTAGTAGAGATGGCGTTTTGTGTACTCTAATTCTTAATATGCACTTATATCCAAAAAAATAGCGCCCAAAGGCGCTCGGAAATTCTAGGAAGCTGAGACGAAAAGCAACCTCTAGGATAATTATTCTTCTTCGGCTTCTTCTTCCTGGGTTGGATACACAAACTTAGAACGCCCAGTCAGAATCGATTTGCCCAAAGACAGAGCTTTCTGAGCTTGAATTGTCGCCTTGTGCTTCCAGGTGGCTTTGCGCTTATCGCGCTTGGATTTTGATGTTTTCTTCTTAGGAACCGCCATGATCGTAACTCCAGCAATCGTTTACAGCCTTCCTATTCTAAGAGATCCCTTGACCAGTTCAATCTAGTCGGGCGAATTTCTCGACTGTCTCACCCTTGTTCGTTCCCGATGAGGCAGTCAGCAGAGAGGTGTGCGCGGTGGTTCACACGCTGATTTGGGCGGTTTTTATCGCCCCTGTCCGGTGGTTCCCGTTCCAGTGGTTGGCGTAGTGGGATTGGGAATGTTCTCTGTTGGATTGGGAATGTTTTCTGTTGGATTGGGAATCGTTTCCGTGGGATTTACATTACCGCCAGGAAATGCTGGTGAAGAGGGAATCGTTGGCGAGGTGGGAGCAGTTGGTGCATTTGGTGCAGTTGGGGCTGCGGTTCCGGGTGCCTGGTTCTGAGGAGTACCGGGGGCTGCGGGAGCGGCTGTTCCCGGTGTCTGGTTCTGAGGAGTCCCTGTAGGCGCTCCGGGCGCGACATCCCTAATGTTACCGGGCACTGCGGTTGGTGGGGGAGGTGTAGCAGGTGCCCCCTGTGCTGGTGCTGGGGGGGGTTCGGCAGTAGCGGGGACGGGCTGATCGGAAGGCGTCACGTCATCCACAAAACCGAGTAAAGACTTGGTATTGGGGAAGTAGGTTGCCCAGCGGGGGGTATCGGGGCGGCTTCTCCAGGCTCCGCGAGTTACTTTTAAAGAAAGAATCGGCGCGATCGCTCCCTGATTTTGCCCCAGAATCATCACCGCAACGTCAGTCACTAAAATGTCGCGATCGAAGCTGCGCTGCGCCGCCGCCCTAGCCACTACCTCGGCTCTGCGGACAAAACCTTCGTAAGTTTCTGCTGGCTGACGAACCAAGGCAACTTCAGAGCGAGCAGTGTAAGCTTGGGCAATCTGCGGTATAAAAGCAGCCGTTGCCAGCCAAGTTGCTCCCCCACAACCGAGCAATGTCACTAAACTAATGGGTGCAATTCGCTTGTGAGCAAAAGACTTCATCAAATTAGCAGTCCTCTGACTCCACCCTCTCCCTTGAAACTCGATTGCTGATAAAACCTTCAAACCATCAGAACCCGATTCGTGCATAGTTGCCACCCGGTTTTTGCCCCGCCCTAGAATCACCGATTTTCGCCTTCCTACTTTAAAGATAATGCCCAACAAAAATGTAGTTCATCTACATCATGGCTGAGAATTACCTCCCACTGTAGAGGGATTTTGCCATAGATAACGACAAAATTAAATTCAAAATAGTTCCGAGTAAATGAATCTTTTCTTGTCGTTGGTACTTAGCTATGCGTTCTTTTTTAGTTTTCAGCTCAACCCTAGCGGTAATAGCTAGCATTTGGGGAGTCTTAAGTCCTTCATCTAGGGCGATTCAGCTAGCAGATGGAACCGTTTCCTTTGAAAAACCGCCTCGCTTAATAGATGCTACGACTACCTTTGACCGGATTAATGTCTGGGGAGCTACCTATTATTTCACCGTCAGTCTGCCAGAAAATGCTGGTGAACCGCTTGGGCAAGTGACGATTACCCAAAACGAGGGATTAGAGATAATTCGATTTAAACTTAACGACAGCGAAGCATTTGTAGGGAAGCCTGGAAACAAAGGCGAGAAGTTAGGGCTGGGAAAAGTCATAAGAGATAGGCAGACAAACACCATTTCAGTCATGTTTGATCCTCCCGTACCTCCAGGTAAAACCGTTACGATTGGTCTCGATCCAGTACGTAACCCCTTCAGTAGCGGCGTATATCTGTTCCGAATCAAAGCTTTTCCAGCCGGAGAGAAAGCTTACGGTTTAGATTTGGGAGTAGGACGCCTGCACTTCTATTCGCCCTTTTAAAAGCTTGTCTTTCTCTTAACCATCATTGCCGAATTTTCCGGATAGGCTCTTATAGGGGATGTAGCCGTCTGAATTGCTTGCATACAACAAGTAAATTTGCAAGCGATCGCTACTCTGGTTGCAGATTTTTGTTACCACACCCCAATTACTCTGTTTCAATATCACTATGGCTCAAACTTTTTTTATCAATCCAGCGACCGGAAATGATAGCGCTGCTGGCAGCCAGTCAGCGCCGTTTAAAACGATTACCAAAGCTCTCCAACAAGCACAATCTGATACGACCATTCAACTGGCAGTCGGGAACTACAATGCAGCCAGCGGTGAAGTCTTTCCCCTCAAGGTGCCGGCTGGGGTCAAGGTTGTGGGGAATGAAGCCAATAAAGGCAGTGGCATCTTGATTGAAGGAAGTGGAACCTACAGTAGCCCCAACTCCTCTGGCGGTCAAAATGTGACGGTCAGTTTAGCCAATAATGCTCAACTCCGGGGCGTAACTGCGACCAACCTGGCTACACGCGGAACTGCCGTCTGGATAGAATCGAATGGCTCCACGGTTGCCAATTGTACCTTTACTAATAGCAAGCGCGAGGGAGTCTTTGTGACGGGTGATGGCAACCCGGTCATCACCAATAATGTATTTACTAAAAATCTGGGCAATGGCATCTCGCTAGCAGGAAATGCCAAAGGCGAAATTCGAGGCAATACTTGCCAAAATACGGGTTATGGCATGAGCATTGCGGATAGTGCCTCTCCATTGGTGGTAGATAACCAAATTTCAGGCAACCGATCTGGGATTGTCATCTCTGGAAATGCGCGTCCCAAGCTGCGGAATAATCTGAGCGAACGAAACTCTGATGATGGTGTGACAGTGATTGGAAATGCCTTACCGGATCTGGGCAGTGCCACCGAAGCAGGAAAAAATATCCTGCGCTACAACACTAAATTTGATTTACAAAATAGCAGCTCAAACCAGCTGGTTGTGGCGGGAAATCAAATGAATCCCGACAAAGTAAAGGGAAGCGTAAACTTGCTCGACAATCAGCTTCCTCCTACTGATACGGCTGGCGGTGGCGGTGGTAGTGGCGGTGGTAGTGGCGGTGGCGGTGGCAGTGGCGGTGGTGGTGGCGGTGGCGGTGGCAGTGGCGGTGGTAGTGGCGGTGGTGGCGGTGGCTCTCCAGTCCTTGAGCTAACCGATATTAAAGGTCATTGGGCTGAGACTTTTATTCAGGAATTAGTGAAGCAAGAGATTATCAGCGGTTTTCCTGACAAAACCTTCAGACCCGATGCCAGTCTGACGCGAGCGCAATATGCTGCCTTATTGACCAAAGCCTTTACCCCACCTGCCAAACGAGAAGCGATCGCTTTCAAAGATGTGGCAAACAGTTTCTGGGGTTACGCTGCGATTCAACAAGCCTATCGCGGTGAATTTCTCTCTGGGTTCCCCGATAAAACCTTCAAACCGAACGACAATGTCCAGCGCGTCCAAGTGATTGTCTCCTTGGTGAATGGACTAAAGTTAACCGGGGGCGCTCTAACCGCGTTAAACTTCTTCGATGACCGCACGGGCATTCCTGACTATGCCAAGGATGAGGTTGCAACAGCCGCCCAAAAGCAGCTGGTTGTCAATCATCCAACGCTCAAAAAACTTAACCCCACCCGCGATGCGACGCGGGCGGAAGTAGCGGCAATCGTTTATCAAGCCTTGGTGAATGCTAACCGAGTCTCAGCTATCAACTCACCCTATATCGTGACGGCTTGATCGAGGCTGGAACTGCTTCACCTTGATTAAATGTTTCGACCGCCTTTAGGGGCGAACAGTTGTTCGCCTCTACTTCTCAAATCTACACTGGAGAAACCACGAGATTTACGAGGGTAGACCCGATCTCGTGGAGGGGGAGAACGAAATCTACACTTCCCGTCTCAATGGCGGCGCGAGGCATCTCAAAAAATTCCGATGTACTTTCATCTTGGGCGATCGCTAATCCACCCATCTTATGAATTGCCTGCACCCCGGTTGCACCATCGCTGCCAATTCCAGAGAGAATAACCGCGATCGCCCGTTCTTTAAAACTCGCCGCCAGTGACTGCAATAGCAAGTCAGCAGAGGGGCGTACAAAGTCCACGAGTACCGCCGCAGACAGGCAAAAAGTCCCCTCCGGGGTGACGAGTAGATGCTGATTTGGAGGAGCCACGTAGACCATCCCCGGTTTTAATAGCTCTCCTTCTTGTGCCTGCTTGAGTGGCAAGGTCGTAGGGCGATTTAAAGCGTCGGTTATCAAACTGGAGGCAGACTGAATGTCGGGTTTTTGCACCACAATAATCGCTGCCGGAAAGTCCGGGGGGAAGGCAGGCAGGATGTGGCTTAAGGCTCTCAGCCCCCCCTCAGATGCCGCTAGCACCACTACTTTGAAAGGGGAGTGCGAATTTCCATTTCCGTCTGCACTCTCGCCTGATTCCTCACTCTGGGCTAGGGGTACTGTCGCAGGCAATTGACCTTGGAAAAGCCCCTGCCGGATGAAATCAGAGCGTTGTTCCGCTTCTTTAGCTTTTGCTTCATAACGCTGTGCTGACAAAGTTTTGTTGCGATCGCGCGAATACTTCGCCATCTTATACATCAGCTCCGCACGCTCTTCTAGAGAACGGATTGCGGCCCACAGCGCCTCCTCCTGAGCCTGGGACTGCCCCGCTACCAGAGTCTCTGCTGAATAAGCGTGCCCCACGCGACAGCGGTACTGGAGCAATCCTCTCTCATTCAGTTGGAACAAACTCCCGCCACAATCTGGACAAGTGAAGCTTGAGTGGGTTCCAGGCTTTCCCCGTTCCCGTAAAGCGGCTCCATC
The DNA here is from genome assembly GCF_039961975.1 of Trichocoleus sp. DQ-A3. NCBI lineage: Bacteria > Bacillati > Cyanobacteriota > Cyanophyceae > Leptolyngbyales > Trichocoleusaceae > Trichocoleus > Trichocoleus sp. DQ-A3. Next base: position 61,359 of record NZ_JAMPKC010000019.1, read on the forward strand.
CACTTCCACAATATCGGTATCCGTATCAAATTCGCTTTCGCTAGACACAGTGCTGGCTCCTTCCTCTGCCACAGTTTCATGGGCTAGACGCACTAAAGCAGGGGCGATTGACGACAGCGGCAGGATAAAATCAACATCTGCGTGTTCGATGGCGCTCTTTGGCATCCCTGAGAAAAAAGCGTCCGTTGGGTCTTGAACGACTGCCACGCCCCCTTGCCGCTTTAAATCGATCAGTCCCGCCGTGCCATCGTCGAGGGTACCCGACAATACCACCCCGACTACCCGGCGTTTATACGCCCTCCCTGCGGTGCGAAACAGGGGATCGACTGCCGGACGAGCGTTGTTCTCTTTTGGCCCCTGCACCAAGCGGATATATCCGCGCTTCACCAGCAGGTGATAATCTGGCGGTGCTACATAGATTCGCCCATACTCAATCTTCTCATTGTTTTTAGCATGGTCTGCGTGCAAGGAACCATTCAAAAGCTGCGGCAGAATACTCTTACCCCACGCTGGAAAGTGAACGACGACGAAAATCGCAGCCGGAAGATCCGACGGCAAATCAGCGACCAATTGAGTCAAGGCTTCTACCCCCCCGGCGGAAGCTCCAATAACGATAATGTCGTGACCAGGCATTTGCCTCTCCTGATGGAACACTGCGGAAAAATCCATCCGATTGATGGAATGGGGTGAAAACTCTGCTCAATTAGTGATGATTGTACCTACGGCGGTTTTAGCTGAATTTCTACAAGGAAAATGTGCTTGGCGAGAAGCTCTATCCTTCTCTCGCCAAGCATCTTCTTGAGAGAACCACTATTTTCTGCCTTTCCTGTAAAGCTTGCAAGGCAGTGGAATTTTTAAAGCTTTGGCTTACTTATAACTAATGTAACTACTCGTGTTGCACCCATCTTCTAGCTGGAGAATGAGTCCAGTATGAAGTTTATAAGTGAGCTTGAACACAAAAAGCCTTAATGGTTTACAGCGCTAGAAGCTTAGTTAATAGGTCTATTTTCTATGGAATTGCATCTTGATAGCAGCTAGCAGGCATTGCTAATTTTTAAAATAATCGGACTTACACAGAGATACCCCTTGCATCCCCCGATAAATTAGGGGACTTTAACTCGATTTTCATCAATTTATCAAGAAGTTACGGGGATTTAGGTTTTAAGCTTTCAGTGAGTCAGTCCTGAATAATATAGAAGTTTTTGCTCTAGCGATCGCTTTCTCTTTGCTTTCTCTTTGATGAGATCGGGAAAGTTCCATTACCCTAGAAGAGGCTTTCTCATCCAGTCTGAGTCGCAATCAACGCTCTACCCCCGATTTCTGAAATGGTGGAACAACTGAAACCCCGCTATTCTGTTGCTTGGATTAATAAAATCGCTGAAGTGCCCCAAGCCGAGTGGGACGCGATCGCTCTGCCGTTGAAAACGCCTTTCCTAGAATGGGATTGGCTCAACAATATGGAAACTTCTGGTAGCGTCGGCGCTAAAACGGGTTGGCTACCCACTCACCTAACGATATGGCGAGACAGGCAGCTAATTGCGGCTGCACCGCTCTATCTGAAAGGGCATAGTTATGGTGAATTTGTATTTGACCATCAGTGGGCAGATTTAGCCCAACGCTTAGGGGTGCAATACTATCCAAAATTGCTGGGAATGTCTCCGATGACCCCAGCGGAAGGCTATCGCTTCTTAATTGCCCCTGGTGAAGATGAGGATGAACTAACCGAGCTAATGGTGGAGGCGATTGACCATTTTTGCCAAAAGAACCGGATTAGCGGCTGTCATTTCCTCTATGTAGACCCCGAATGGCGACCGATTCTGGAACGGCACGGTTTTACCCCGTGGCTGCACCATAGTTTCATTTGGCAAAATACGGGCTTTAATACGTTTGATGACTACCTGGGCGCGTTTAACGCGAATCAGCGCCGTAACATTAAACGGGAACGCAAGGCGGTAGAAAAAGCCGGTTTGCAAATCAGAACCCTCACGGGTGATGAGATTCCGAAGCCACTGTTTTCGTTAATGTATGACTTCTACGCCGATACCTGTGACAAGTTTGGCTGGTGGGGAAGTAAGTATTTAACTCGGCGATTTTTTGAACAGTTGTATCCCCAGTATCGTCATCGAGTGTTATTTGTTGCCGCCTACGACGAGGAGAATGACCTGCACCCCATCGGAATGTCTTTTTGCCTTAGCAAGGGCGAGCAACTGTATGGGCGTTATTGGGGTAGCTACCAGGACATTGACTGTCTGCATTTTAATGCCTGCTACTATACGCCAATTGAGTGGGCGATCGCGCATGGCATCCAAAGCTTCGACCCCGGTGCAGGTGGGCGTCATAAAAAACGTCGCGGTTTCCCAGCCACTTCCAACTACAGTATGCATCGATTCTATAATCCGCGTTTGGGTCAAGTTCTGCGGACTCACATCCATCAAATCAACGAAATGGAGCAACTGGAAATTGATGCAATTAACCAAGAGTTACCTTTTGCCCAGCGCGATGAATAAAACAACCTTAAGAGGCACGAAAGCTCTGGAGAAATAGAGGAACGAACTAAACTTGAGATAGGCTGTAAGCCTGTTTACAGTGTCGATTGTTTAGAAATCTCTTGATTTTTATGCCTCAAACTGCTCAAGATTTAGCTGCCATTGATGACCAGCTTTCCAAACGTTATATTCACCTCGATCCAGCTGGATATTTCATCATTTACCTGGATCGGGAAGCGGGGCTAATTTGCGCTAAACATTTCACGAATATCATTAACGAACGCGGTTTAGCAGTCGATCCCGAAACTGGCAAACCCATCCCGGTGCGAGGCAAGGTAGAACGTACCCACACCGCTGTCTATAGTGGCAGAACAGCTAAAGAGCTTTGCATAAAAATTTTTGAGCAAACTCAGTCCGCCCCACTCACCATGCTGGATCATGCCGCTTATTTGGGGCGCGAATTTGTCAGGGCTGAGTTTGCTCTAATTAACGGGCAGGAGTACGTTCAAGACTAGCCGGAGAAGCCTTGATAGAAAAAGTAAGTCACCATTGGAATGACAGTGGCAGCGAGCAGTAAGCCAACCACCCAGATAGTCGCGTTGCCAGTGTCGGTTTCTTCTGCCTTTTTAAAGGTTCTTTCGACGTTAACCGTATCTTTGACTTCCGGCGGACCTGGGTCTGGCTCACCAGTTAGTACGGCAATTAAGCGATCGCCTGCATCCGAAAAAGCTTGATTGTATTTGTCGCCTTCCCGCAGTGGCACCAGCACGGTTTCTTCGGCAATGCTCTTGGCGATATCATCGCTCAAGATAGACTTTACCTTTTCACCTGTGCGAATCGCAGTGTTGTTCGTAACGCTATCAATCACCAGTAAAATTTGATTCGCTTGCGCTTCTGGCGTGGGAAACCATTTTTCAAACAACTGATTGGTAAAACTTTCCACTGTTTCGCCATAATCGAGGTGGCGGATGGTCACAAATCGGACTTGATTGCCTGTGTCGTTGGCTAATTTATCCAACTCGGTGTTAATTTGACCTTCGGTAAGGCGACTGAGAATTTCAGCTTTATCGAGAATCCAGTTGCGATCGCCTGCTGCTAAATTGGGAATTTGATAAACGCCTGTAGCATTTACTGGCGCTGCGATTAGCTGAGTAGCCAGAACCATCAGGGCAATGGCTACTATCAAGCGCGTCTGGAATTTTATTCGGCGAAAGACTTGAGTGAGGAATTGTCTCATTGGATGAAATGACAAAAATGACTTTTTTCAAAAAATACTACACAAACTCCCCGAAAACTCACTTTCGGTGAAGCGAACGTGTTAGTTTTTAAAAATAGCCTTTTTTCGGTTATATCGAAAGTGAGCGCGATAGGTTAGCAAAATAATCAATAAAATCGCTCTGGGTGGTATCAGCTATGAGTTCACCAGAAATTTACAGGGGTTGGCTAATTGAAGCACGACCAGTATTCTGCGTTCAGGTTTGGAGTGCTGGTGGAGAATGCCTGATTCCCGTCCATAATGCCAAAACTGAGGCAGAAGCACTGGAGTTGGCGAAGCGTTGGATCGACCTGCAAACAGCACCAGAAAATCCTCAGCCCAACTCGTTCGATCCATTTTCCAATGAGATTGACTACGACGATGATATTCCGTTTTGAGCGATCGCATCCTTTGAGTAATCTCATCGCACTGACGCGAGCCTAGAAATCAATTTCGACGAGAAGCTAAAGTAAGCTTTAGCTTACTGGTAAGCGGTTGAACCCGTTTCAACGGATGTTAGCTTTTAGCCCATTTAGTTCGGGGCTGTAGTCCGCGACTTGCTCTTGGCAATGGAAAGAGAGCGATCGCATCTAGAGTGGCAAAATTCGGTTCGCTTCAGTCAAGAGAATTGAGCCACTAACAAAGCGATCGCATTGTCTTAATTTTTATGTAAAAAAATTCATAAAATTTAAACTACTTAAATCAAAAAATGATCCAAAAGTTAATGCATTTTTGGCGATATATTTGGGAACTCTAAAAATAGACAAGTTATCTGTAAGCGAATCTGGAGAAACCCTATGGATTCACAAGAACTGAAACAGCGCTATGAAGAAGGACAAAGAGATTTTAGCGGCGAAAATCTTATAGGGATAAACCTGGAAAGAGCCAATCTATCAGGGTCAGACTTTTCAGGAGCCTATCTATCAGCGGCAAACCTTAGTCGCGCAGTCCTAATCGGAGCAAACTTCAGTGGAGCCTGCCTGCATCGAGCCGATCTGAGTTTTGCCAAAGTCAACGAAGCACGATTCATCGAGACAGACTTGACAAAAGCCAACTTAAGAGGAGCTGTCCTCGTTAAGTCGGTGCTGGTCGGAGCAAAACTAAGTGGTGCAATCCTGACATCAGTAAATCTGCGTTTGTCAAACTTGCGCGGAGTTAACCTGTGCGGTTCGGACCTGCGGGGGATAAACTTGCGGTCGGCTAACTTGGTGGATGCTAACCTAAGTTGGGCAAATCTGAGTGGAGCCAGATTGAGCGGCGCATTGCTGCGAGGAACGATACTCAACGGCGTACACCTGAGAGGAGCTTACTTAAATGGCGTCGATCTCAATGGCATAGACTTGGATGGCGTCAACCTCAGCGAGACCAAACTGAATGGAGCTAATCTGAGTGGTGCCAACCTAGCAGCCACAAATCTGTCTGAAGCCCAGATGCGTGTAACGATTCTATCTAGAGCAAATTTGCACGCATCCAATCTAAATCACTCCTCACTTGCCAAAGCAGACTTATGTGAAGCGAACTTAAGTAAGGCAGACTTGAGTCAAGCCAATTTGAGTGAAGCTGACATGACGGGAGCAAACCTGAATATGGCAAGCTTGCGTGAAGCCAACCTGAGTGAAGCAAGTTTGCGGGGAGCCTATTTGTGGGGAGCTAACTTGAATGTCGCAGAAATGCGGGGAGCCGACTTGACTGGTGCTAGCCTACGGGGAGCCTACCTGGAAGACTCTGATTGGCAACAAGCAATCTTAACGGGTGCAATCCTCCCGGATGGCACAGTCCACGAATAAGTTATCTGGCGGGCATCCTGGGCCATACTTCTACCATTTGTATCTGTGGCTACAACATGAACTAAAGGGTAATTGGTAATTGTTTTCTCGTTACAGCTCATGAGCATTTATTTGTAGCAGGCATTTATAGAAAAAATGGTTTTAACACTCGAAGCGATACGCGCTAAGCGTATCGCTGCAATTCTATGTCGGTGCTGTTAGTTGTAGGTTCTCGTTTCCAGGCGTAAGAAACGAGAAATTTTTTTGGGAAATTGGAGAGAGTTTTTGCAATTTCTTGGTAAAACTACAGTTACTTGAGCGGATCGTGACCCCAATTCATCAGTGAGTAGCGCCAGCGCGTGTGTTCTATATCGCCTGACGGCTGCTGTGCGCTGTGGCGGTGGACGTAACTAATCACTTTCTTAAGGTGCGATATATCATCTTCGCTGTACTCATCCTTCTTCTTGTGCAACAGCTCGATGATACGCTTACCAGATTTGTGACCTGTTGATTCTTCCTCTCCATCCTTCTGCCCAACAGCTTTAGAATCTTCAGTTTTAAGCCAGGACTCAAGTTCCTGCGGAGTCATGTTAACAACGCTGTGAAACTCGTCGATGGCTGATTTCACATCATTATTCATAATTCAGCATTACTCCTCTTTCTTGAGGGATTCAGGCTTGTGAGCAGCTTCTTTCCCAGTTTTTTCGCTTTCAACTAGATATTCAGGATTATCTTTGGATGCGGCGACGTGGTGTCCTTTGATATCTGTGGGTGAAGTGAGCTTTTTCTTCACAGTGCCGCTGGTTTCACCTTGTGAAGTCTTCCATGTAACCTTGTCGCCTTTCTTCAATTGATCGCTCAAAGTTTGACTCCTGCTTAATATTTCTTTATCTACTAACTGTCACATTATGGTGGCTGATTTCCAGGGAGTAATCAGTCTGGTTGCAGATTAGCCGCCCGAAGTTTGCTACCACAAATATGCCTTTTGTAAGTGGTTGATTGCTAGGAAACTGATTACTTAATTGCAGAGTAAATTGCGCGATCGCAAGTGCGCCTAGAGGCAAGTACAGCTCAATACATTAGTTCGTACTGAAATTTACCTGGTAGCGATCGCGCCCAATCGCTTGATTTTGCTAGCACAATATTAAAAATTTTTCAAGTCGCCCAATCGACTGACACCCAACTGAGTTACCAAAAATAAGCGACTGGCAAGAAACTTTCAGCAAAGGTTATATCTGTAAAGCAAAGGGATTTGGCTGGCAACCTGAAAATTAGTATCGGCTGCGAGCAGTACCATCTTCTTTTACGATTGCCGATTTAAATTGCAGAAATTAATTACTATCTAATCTTTCACAATCTGCAATTTTAAATCGTCTAACTAGATACCAGTTTCATAAATCCCCATTTTTTTTAAATTACTGATAAGTAGGGTAAATTTCAAATTGATTTTGAGGAATCCGAATTCTTCAACCTCTTCCTAAATCGATAATCAGAGCGAGATTTTTCAAAAAAATTAGCCGGTTAGAAACACTGAAAATTCAATTTTGTGGAATCTGGACGCAAGAAAAACGGAAATTTCGATCGAGGTAGAGGTCAAAACCAGCGCCACATAAAACGGTAATCAACAAGGAGGAAACATAATGACTAGACACGGACAACTCTATCTAAGAGACCAAGTTCCACCCCGCTCCACTGCTTACGATCAAGGAAAGTTTGGTCGGCTATTCCCGTCCTTGCCTCCCTTTGCTAGTGACTCCAAATCAGTGCGCCAGAGGCTGATGGAGCTTGGGAAACCAGGCGGTTTGATGGATGCAAAAGACGATTTAAACGCAACAGACCCCGTACCTGGAAGTCCTAGCAACACCGATAACCCCAATATGACCGCAGGGTTCACTTTTTTGGGGCAGTTTCTAGATCATGATATGACCTTCGATTCCACCTCTAGCCTTGAGCGACAAAATGACCCGGAATCTATTGAAAATTTCCGAACGCCTTTCTTAGAGCTAGATAACGTTTATGGTTCGGGTCGTGCAGCCAGTCCTCACTTGTATGACAAAACAACGGGAGGCATCAAGTTCCTGATTGAGAAATTGGGTGGGGAAGGGTCGAAGGACGATCTCCCTCGAAATAGCCAAAATATGGCGCTCATCGGCGACCCAAGGAATGATGAGAACACGATTATTTCTCAGATGCAATTGGCATTTCTGAAATTCCACAATCATGTTGTGGATTACGTCATCGATAGTGGACTCAAAGATCCGAATGATGCATTCACCGAGGCACAGAAGCTAGTTCGCTGGCACTACCAGTGGATTATCGTGCATGAGTTCCTGCCCACAACCGTAGGACAGGATTTGGTGGATGACATTCTGAAAAAAGGTCGGCGGTTCTACAACTGGCGCAACCAGCCATTTATCCCAGTTGAGTTCTCGGTCGCTGCCTATCGCTTCGGTCACAGCCAAGTCAGACCGGGATACATCGCCAATCATGGCACTCAGGATATGCCAGAGTTTAGGGCACCAATTTTCAATTTCAGTTTAGACCCTAATCTTTGTGACCCGGATGACCTGCGCGGTGGGAAACGCGCACCCCGACGATTTGTTGACTGGGATACCTTCTTTGATTTCAAAAACGGAAAAGTCAAGCCCAACAAAAAGATCGATCCTAAGCTCTCAAGTGCATTATTCACGCTGCCTTTTCCAGCACCCGGTTTGCCAGGACAAGAGGAGCCAATCCGGTCGCTCGCGCAGCGCAATCTGCTGCGTCACCTCACCTTCAGCTTGCCGTCCGGTCAGGATGTAGCCAGAGCGATGGAAATCGATCCTCTCAATCCATCCGATCTGCGTGACCTCAAAGATTTGGGATTCGACAAGCGAACACCCTTGTGGTTCTATATTTTGAAGGAAGCGGAGCTGAGAGCGCAAGGCAAGACACTGGGGCCTGTCGGCGGACGCATTGTTGCGGAGGTGTTCATCGGTCTGCTACAAGGCGATCGCAAATCCTATCTTCGGCAAGACCCCAAGTGGAAGCCAGTTTTAGGGCAAAAGCACGACTTCAAGATAGTTGACTTGTTAAAGTTTGCGGGACTTGCTCCATAAGGAACGACTGAGTGCTGAACGGCTAATTTTTGGGTACGCGATTGCGCTTGTGCGTGCTGCCAATCTCTCACAAGCTACGCACGCAAGCAAAATCTATTCTCCACTAAGAGATAAGCGGTTGGATGAAAATCTGCCCGCTTTTTTCTGTAGCAAGGTTTAGCGATTCGCGTCCGGCTTGTTCCCTAAGTGGGTGTTGTTCAAATGAATCTATCGACTGCTAGATTTTTTTTAGTTGTTTATAGTATTTCTAGGTCATCTTCATCTGCTCAAAGAGATTGAGCCTTCGTTGGGACGGAAACTCACGTCGCTCCCTATCCCCAGCGTTGCCAATTGCACTAGTCAATCGCTCGAAAGAAAAAACAGGCATGAAAGAACCATCAGAAAAAATGGTTAGCGGTGGATTTACTCTGGCGCTGCTTTTGTTGTTTGGCGTCGGTGTCACTTTCTCCTGGAGCGTCCAAAGGCTGCTGAGTAACTCTAGATGGGTAGATCACACTTATCAAGTCCGGGAAGAGATCGAGCATACCCTTTCGGGAATCAACAGTGCCGAAAAAGCAAGGCGAGGCTACATCATCACAGGACAAGACACTTACCTGATCAATTACCGGCAGGGCATTCAAGAAAGTAACCGGGGCTTCACAACCCTTCGGACATTAACGGCTGATAACCCTCTCCAACAGCAGAGGCTCGCTCTCCTCGAACCTCTGATTGCCGAAAAACTGAAGGGGCTGCAAGAATCCATTGAGCTGCGACAGCGGAATTTAGGAGAAGACAGGAACGCTCAAATTGCCTTTACAGATAGGAACTCAGCGATATACGAGAAAATTAAAGAGCTACTGGCTGCAATGCAAAAAGAAGAGCAAATGTTATTGCAGCGTCGCGCAGCGGCAACAAATAGAAGCGTTCGTTATACCATTCTGGTTGTTTGTATTGGCGGTTTGTTGAGTTTCAGCCTACTGATTGCGATTTACTTTCTATTGCGAAAGCAAATTCGCGATCGCATCCTAGCAACCGAAAAACTTGCTCAGACAAACGCTGCTTTAGAAACTGAGATTGCGGAACGGTTAGAAGCAGAGCGCAAATTAGAGCAACTCACAACCAACTTGCAGCGCTCCAATCGAGAACTAGAGCAGTTTGCTTATGTAGCTTCCCATGATTTGCAAGAGCCATTACGGGCAGTGTCAGGTTATACCCAACTGTTAGTGCAGGAGTATCAAAACAGTCTGGATGAGTCTGCACAGGAATATATGGCTTATGTAATAGACGGTGCAACGCGGATGCAGCAGTTGATTCAAGACTTGCTTGCCTATTCCCGCGTCAGCACTCGCACTCAAGCATTTGTCTCCATTGATGGGGAGAAGGTGTTGCTTCAGGCGATAAACAATTTGCAAGTCGCGATCGCAGAAAGTAACGCCACCATCACCCACGACCCTCTGCCCCAAGTAAACGGTGACAAAACCCAATGGCTCCAGTTATTTCAAAATTTAATCGCCAACGCCATTAAGTTCCGCCGTGAGGAACCGCCCCAAGTTCACATTACAGCGGAGTTAAAAGATCGGGAATGGCTTTTTTCGGTACGTGATAATGGAATTGGTATCAAGCCACAGTATCTCGATCGCATTTTTGAGATATTCAAGCGTCTTCATACCCGTCGAGAGTTTCCTGGTACTGGCATTGGTCTGGCTATGTGCAAAAAAATTGTCGAGCGTCACGGTGGAAGCATCTGGGCCGAATCGCAACCAGGACTAGGAACGACATTTTACTTTACCATTCCCCTCACGCCTGACCCTTCACTCTTAGAAGCCACGAACTCGCATGAATAGCCGCTATACCTTCCGATCCGTGGAAATTTTGCTGATTGAAGACTCTCCCAGCGATGCGAATTTAACCATCCGAGAATTTAAAAAAGCTAAGATTGCTAACAACCTGCACTGGGTTGAATATGGCGAGGCGGGAATGGAATTTCTGCGACAGGAAGGTGAATATGCCAATGCTCCACGTCCAGACCTGATTTTACTCGATCTCAATTTACCAGGGATGGATGGGCGAGAAGTCCTCATGGAAGTCAAATCAGACCCCGATCTTAAACGTATCCCAGTTGTCGTTCTCACCACCTCAGCCGATGAAGAGGATGTACTTAAGTCTTATAACCTCAGTGCCAACTGCTACGTAACGAAGCCGGTTGATATGCAGCAATTTATTCGGATTGTGCAATTGATCAATGATTTCTGGCTGGCAGCAGTAAGACTCCCACTAGAGTAACCCCAGTTATGTACAAAACGCCGATTCAAGTCCTCCTAGTGGAAGATAGCCCCAGCGATGCCAACTTGCTACGCCAACTGTTCTCGCGCTCAAATCAGGAGGGATGGCAATTAGTACACGTTGAGCGGCTGGGCGACGCAATTGATGCTTGTAGCGCTGATTCCTGGGATGTTGCTTTATTGGATCTTTCTCTTCCTGACTCGGATGGATTGGACACAGTGGCACAATTCCGGATAGCTGCACCAGATATCCCCATTGTGGTCCTGACCGGGTTTGATGATGAGGAACTTGCCCTACAAGCGGTGGCAACAGGGGCACAGGATTATCTCGTCAAAAATCAAATTACAATGCAATTGCTAGTGCGGACGATCCGCTACGCCATTGAACGCGGACAAATTCTCAAGCAGCTGCACGAAAGCGAACGACGCTTCCGAGGGATTTTTGAGCAGACATTTCAATTAATGGGGTTGTTGACACCAGAAGGAAAGATCCTGGAAGTTAACCAAACAGTTCTTAACTTCAGCGGTCTTCAATTAGAAGATTATGTTGGTCACTTGATGTGGCAGACAAAATGTTGGAATTATTGCCAGGAAAGCCAGGATTGGTTGAAAAATGCGATCGCCTACGCCGCGAACGGTCATTTTGTCCGTCATGAGATCCAGGTACAGGGCGAACTGAATGTGATGCTGTGGATTGATTTTTCCTTAAAGCCCTTGACGGACGAAACGGGAAAAGTGGTGTTGCTGATTGTGGAAGGCAGAGATATTAGCGATCGCAAACTCGCAATGACAGAAATCCTCAAAGCCCTGGAACAGGAACGAGAACTCAACCAACTCAAATCAAACTTCGTTTCCATCGTTTCCCATGAGTTCCGCACTCCCATGACGACAATTCGGATGTCTGCGGAGTTACTTCGAGCCTACAATCAGAGCTTAACCGAACAGAAGAGAAATGAATACTTCGAGCGGATTGAAGGTGCCATCGGCAATATGCTCCACCTATTAGATGAGGTATTGATCTTGGGTCAAACTCAGGCAGGTGGACTTCAGTTTAAACCCGCACGACTCGATTTAGAAAAATTTTGCTGGGATCTCACAGCAACTTTACAAGCTTGTGCTACTAGACAGCACAACATTATCTTTACCTGTCAAGGGAAACGCCCCCAAGTTGAAATGGATGAAGTCTTGCTGCGGCATATCTTCACTAATTTACTTTCCAACGCGATTAAGTATTCGCCCCAAGGTGGCAATATCTACTTTGATTTAGTTTTCCAAAACGGAGAAGCTACTTTTCGCTTAAAAGATGAAGGAATTGGTATTCCTTTAAAAGATCAACAACGTCTGTTTGAAACCTTCCATCGCTGTAGCAATGTGGGACCAATTCAAGGAACCGGATTAGGTCTTTCCATTGCCAAAATGTGTGTAGATTTACATCGGGGAGAGATTCAAGTAGAAAGTGAAGTCGGTATTGGAACAACATTTATCGTCACGTTGCCATTCAATCACTCACCGGGACGGGTTCCTCCACAGGAACGCCATTTACATCACCAATCTTAGGGAATTTGAAAAAATTTTGCTTGACATTTCGAGCCTCCACCCGAAGATAAATTGGTGACTAAAAAAGTTGCGCGTAGCGTCTCTTCCGCTTTCGGCTTCGTTTAAGCCTATGTGGTCTTCACAAGATGTACTGGAATTTCAATCGTAAACTCTGCACCCTGTCCGGGGAATGAATGACACGTCAGTTGACCTTTATGCTTTTCTACTATAATCTCATAAGTCGTCAATAACCCTAACCCGCTGCCTTGACCTATAGGCTTTGTCGTAAAAAATGGGTCGAATAAACGCGATCGCATTTCTTCAGCAATGCCAATTCCATTGTCTTTAATTCGGATAATTATCGTTTCCCAAGCACTAAACTCTGTATTAATCCAAATTGTTGGACTGGAAGATTCAGAAAACTCTTGCCCAATCCCCAATTCTAGAGCATCAATAGCATTATTTAAAATATTAAGAAAGGCCTGGTTAAGCTGGCTAGCATAACAATTAACTAAGGGTAAATCTTCATATTTTTTGATCACCTGAATTTCCGGGCGTTTCCCTTCTCCTCTAAGTCGATGCTGCAACAATAATAAAGTGCTATTCAACCCTTCATGGATGTCTACAGCTTTAATATCTGATTCATTAAGGCGGGAGAAAATGCGTAAAGCCAGGAGCATTGTGCAGATTCGCTCTACACCCGTTTGCATTGAGCCTACAAGGTTTTGAATATCTGAATTCAGAAAATCTAGATCGATTTCTTGAATCGCTTTCTGAATGGGAAGAGTAGGCTTTGGGTACTCTTGTTGATAGATACGAACCAGATTTAGCAAGTCTTGAATATATTTGCGTGCTGGCTCGATATTGCCAGAAATAAAGCCAATAGAATTATTGATTTCGTGAGCCATTCCTGCGGCTAATTGACCCAACCCAAGCATTTTTTCTTTTTGAACCAGTTGTGCTTGAGCCTTCTTGAGATCGCCTAAGGCTTGTTGAAGTTGTGAGTTCTGATTTTTCAACTGAGTTTGAAGGCTTTGAATTGTTAGTTGATTTTGAATCCTCGCCAAAACCTCCTCAATTTGAAAAGGCTTAGTAATATAGTCTACGCCCCCAACTTGAAAAGCTTTCACTTTATCTAAAACATCATCCAAAGCACTTAAAAAAATTACAGGTACAGAGGAAGTTTCAGTATCTTCCTTTAACCTTTCGCAAACTTCATAACCATTCATGCCCGACATATTAATATCTAACAAGATTAGATCCGGCTGAAGTGTCTTAACTGCGGTTAAAGCCATTTGACCATTAATCGATTTACGAACGTTATATCCTTTATCTAACAGCAGGGAAGATAAAAATCGAATATTGTCTGGTGTATCATCAACTATCAGAATATCGGCTTTGAAGGTATTTGCTAAATTGGAATCCATTGGGCTTTGAATTAAAAAAGTATCAAAATTGTCAACCTGCTGATTATCGCTGCATCCCAAATAGTTAATCTTTGTAAAAAAATAGTTGCTATTTCAATTTCATTAACTATTTTTATTTAGTTTAAACTTATATCTAGTAACATAGACTACACGTTTAACTTAAATATTATTGCTGTGTATCCGATACAATTAAGTTTGTTGCTTTTTTTCCCTCTACGGGTTTGGAAAATAGATATCCCTGTCCAAATTCACAATTTAAGTTTCTTAGCTGAGATAGCTGTTCGCCCGTTTCAATTCCTTCCGCAATTACACTCATATTTAGAGTTTGAGCAATCTTCATAATCGCCGGAATCAGTCCTAAACTATCTGTTTTTTCATCTAAATAACTAATAAAAGAACGGTCGATTTTGAGAGTATCAACAGGGAAATTATATAAATAACTCAGAGAAGAATACCCGGTACCAAAGTCATCAATACATAACTGAATCTTACGTTCTCGAAGTTGCTGCATAATCGCTTTTACAGATTGAGTATTATTCATCAGAACACTTTCTGTGATTTCCAACTTCAAGCTTTGAGGATTCAGTTGGGTTTCCGCGAGGATTTGGTCAATTTGCTCAATTAAATCTGGCTGAGCAAACTGCCGCGCTGAAAGATTGACACTCATAAATAGGGGATGATCGATCAGTTTTTCCTGATACCATTGCTGAAGCTGATAGCAAGCTTCCCGCAAAACCCAATTACCAAGTTGGTTAATCAAACCTGTTTCTTCTGCTACAGGAATAAACAATCCAGGCGATACCATTCCTCGTTGAGAATGATCCCAGCGAACTAATGCTTCAAACCCAACAATCTTGCTGGTATCAAGGGCAATAATTGGCTGATAGTGGACAATGAATTCTTGTCGTTCGATGGCTCTACGCAGGTCATTTTCAAGCTGTAAAACTTGAATCACAGCATCGTGCATCTTTGGGTCAAAAATTTGGTATTGACCTTTTCCTAAGGTTTTGGCACGATACATTGCGATGTCTGCATCTCGCAATATATGTTCTGCTCGCTCATAATTAGGATTGCTCATAGCAATTCCAACACTAGCGTTGATGAAAATTTCCTGTTTATTTAGTTGAAACGGAGAAGCAAAAGATTGAAGGATTTGATCGGCGATAAGGAGTACACTGCTGATATTTCCAAGGTCTGTCAAGATAATCGCAAATTCATCACCGCCCAACCGGGCCAAAGTATGATGTTGACTGAGTAATTTTTCTAAGCGGCGAGCTAAATTAATTAACAGTTCGTTACCGGCAAGATGACCGAGAGAATCATTGACTACTTTAAAGCGATCGCAATCAAGAAACAACACGGCAAACGCCTCTCCTGAATGTTCCTTGGTGCGTGTGAGAGCTTGTTCTAGACGCTCCATAAATAAAACTCGATTAGGCAACCCTGTGAGATTGTCATAAAGTGCCATTTTTATGAGTTTTTCTTGAAGGAGCTTTCGCTCGTTGATTTCTCGCCTCAGTTCTTGATTCGCTACTTCTAGCTGAAAAGTCCGCTCTTTCACTCGTTCTTCAAGTTGAGCATTCAGTTGTTGGTTTTGGATTTTTGCGGCTCTTAACTCTAGTTGATTTTGAACACGAACTAAAACTTCTTCAAATTGAAAAGGTTTGACAATATAATCAGCTCCGCCGACCGAAAAAGCTTTTACTTTATCAAAAGCTTCGCTGAGAGCGCTTAAAAAAATTACAGGGATTGCGGCAGTTTTTGGATCGGCTTTCAGTTTTTCACAAACTTCATAACCATCCATACCAGGCATCATAATATCAAGCAAAATTAGATCGGGGCTAACAGTTTGTATCGCTGTCAGCGCCATTTGCCCGCTTAACGCCTTGCGAATGGTATAGCCTTGCTTCATTAGCAGACCAGACAGAAAACGCAAGTTTTCAGGGGTATCATCAACGATAAGAATATCTTCTTTTGCCATAACAAGGGAGAAATTATTTATTTCAATTCTTTCATCATCGATTTTGGAAAATTCGTTAGTTTAGAATATTATTTAAAAGTCATCTTTCTTCTATTTCCTGTTTGCAGTCAATGATAAAGGTTTAAAAATTTTTGAGCTAATTGATTGCAGCGTTAAATATTATTTAACCACTTATCTTAGACATTCTGCAATCATCTTCCACAGGTGTGAGAGTAGAGGAAGGCAATGGGAAAAAACCTATTTGCCATCCTGCAACAAAATTTTTCAATATCCTACTCCTGCTGGGAATGTGATAGAAGAGGCGAAAAATTGAGGGAGGTTTGCTGTGAGTTTTTACCAGTAAGCTGTGTTTCAGTTGATTGAATTAATTCCATAATTTGCTCAAACTGAAAATTTTCGACCAAATTGGTCAAAGCATTTATAACAAACGAATTTTCTGGGGGAATTTCCTGAAGGAGCTGAAGGAGCAATAAATCGCTGCCTTGGGAAGCTGCATAGTGTAGCTGTTGTATCCATTCAGAGGGCATAGTGGCAATCTGAAGGGGGATGTCAGAATCGGAAGTCTCTGGTAAATTTTCCTTCGTGCTTTCGGTGGGTAATGCTTCCTCCTCATAGAGATATTGCACCCCTAGATATTTATTCATTTTAAAGAGTAGTTCCTCTTCTCGAAAAGGTTTACGCACGAAGTCATCGCATCCCGCTGACAAGATAATTTGTCTGTCTTCTTCAAAAACGCTGGCAGTTAGGGCAATAATTATGGTTGCCTCACCTTTTAAGGAAGCTCTAATTTTTTTGGTAGCTTCATAGCCGTTCATCACAGGCATCCGCATATCCATCCAGATTAGATGGGGTTCCCAACTCTCCCAAATTGCCACAGCTTCTTGACCATTTTCAGCTTCTTGCACCTCAAAGCCCAAGTAAGTAAGAAGCTTAACTAGGAGGAGACGATTTGTGGGCTTATCCTCCACAACTAGAACACGATAGATGGGTTGGTCAGGAGCTAAACCAATAACTTTTTTATAGATAGATTGGGATGTTTCAATCTCCATCTGCTCAACCAAACCTGCCTGAATGTCAAAGGTAAATTTGGCTCCCTGACCTGGATGACTACTGACTGCGATCGCTCCTCCCCCCATCAGTTGGACAAACTTTTGACTGATCGGTAAACCCAAACCCGTGCCTTGACAGGACTTCAGCCCAACTGAGGTTTGTCCAAAAGCTTCAAATAACCGATCGAATTCATTTGGGTCAATACCGGGGCCAGTATCTTCCACTTCAAAGAGCAGGCGGATAAAAGGCACAGGTGAGGAGTCTGCTTGTTCCCCGACACTCCTGCTTTCCGCCTTTCCTTCCTCCCCTGTAACGCGCAGGGTTACGCTCCCTTTGTCAGTAAATTTGATGGCATTACCGAGAAGGTTAATCAAGACCTGACGCAGCTTACTTTCGTCGGTTCTGACGTACTGGGGGACAGCAGCCGTGCATTCAAAGTTAAGCAAGAGTCCCTTGCTTGTGGCTTTGAGTTGTAGCATCTGTTCGAGACTATTGAGCAGACAATACAGGTCAAAGTCATTTTCATGTAGCGTGACTCGCCCTGCCTCGATTTTAGCCATCTCTAAAACATCATTAATCAATGCCAGCAGATGATCGCCACTGCGACTGATGATCTCCAGGTATTTCTGATGTTCGGCAGATAGGGAGGTATCAAGGCTCATCAATTGGGTAAAACCAAGGATGGCATTGAGGGGTGTCCTTAGTTCGTGGCTCATATTGGCAAGAAATTCGCTTTTAGCACTGTTCGCAGCATCGGCGGCTTCCTTGGCGATCATCAATTCAATTGACTGCTGTTGAGTTCGCGCTAGCAATTCTGCCTGTTGGATCGCAACGCCTAACTGTGCCCCAATTTGAACAACCATCTTGATTTCTGCCTCTTGCCATTGGCGAGAACCGGAATTTTGGTAAGTTGCTAGCAAGCCCCACAGTTGATTGCTATGGAAAATCGGAACAATGATATAAGCTCGTGCTTGAAAGCGCTCCAACAGTTCTAGGTAACAAGCGTCAAATCCAGCTTGGTAGATGTCTGGGACACAACGATAACTGGTTCCTTGGCGATAAGTCCCGCCTTGATTTGCTTGCAAATAAGTATCTTGGATTGGCTCCTCTGCACTTCCCAAAGTTTTGCCAGCACAACCCACCTGGTTAACGGCAACCTTGGGCAGATGAGATTGATGAATTTGTTCGGGAACTAGCAAATTCCAGCCTTCTGCTACCGACTCCGATACAAAATCCCCACTCCAGTCGGGATGGAAACGATAGAGACCAACGCGATCGCAATTAATCGCATGGCGTAATTCTTCGGTTGTAGCGCTAAAAATCTTGTCAATTTCTAAGGTTTGACGCATTCGCTGAATCACAAAAGCGATCGCTTTTTCCCGTTCTGCACTCTCCCGTAATGCGGCTTGTGCTGCTTGACGTGCCTGAGTCACTGCAATGAATTCGTTGACTAATTTAAGCCAATTAATTTCTTCTTGACTCCAGACTTTGGAAGAACTTATGGCATCCAAACCCATAAAACCGACAACCGTACCAGCGTAAAGCGTCGGAACGGCAAGCCGGGACTGGATACACTGAAGTTTCGTCAAGGTTGGTTCGGCGGTGACAGGTGGGCGTTCGGCAGGAAATTGAACCGTTTTGCCACTCAAAAGTTGGTTGTGAACCCAGTGGTGATTTTCAACGGGTAAACCTTGAAACCGCTCGATCGCTGGCTGAATGCCAAAGCCGCACCACTCGTGGGTCATATTCCAGCCGTTTTGGCGATCGGAGTAATCAAACAGGTAAGTGCGATCGCACCCCAAAAACTCGCCAACGGCTTGCAGCGTCAAAGCGATCGCAGTATCTAAGTTTTCGTCAATCAGCATCCCAGAAATCCGGCTCAAGCAACTGTCCATCGCTGCTCGTTTTGTCAGCAATTCCTCCGCTAAGTTCCGCTCCAGCTCGGCTCCCGCTCTGGCAACAAAAATTTTCATAATCATTTCTTTGCCAGGATCGTGAGCCATTGGCTGCACATCCAACACCGCCAAATTGCCAATTGTATTGCCAGCCGAGTCTCTTAACGGAATTCCCCAGTAGCTTTGTGCGCCTAACTGCTTCAACGCTGGGAAGTCAGGAAAAAGTTCTTGTACCTCGGATGGATAAAAACCGCTCGTTCCTTTCAAGACGTTTTCGCAAGGACTACCCGCCAAGTCGTACTCGAAATTTTCGCCAAAGCCCTCACCCGTCCAGAATGCCAAAGTTCGCACTCTAGTTTCAGTATCATCTGCAAATTGACCGACTACAGCGTAGCGGACTCCCAAAACTTGGGCGAGATAGCGGACACAAGAGCGAAAGAATTCATTGCCAGTTGCAGAAGCTGTTCCCTCAACCATTAATTGCAGTGCTTCTTCCCTCTGCTTGCGATCGGTAATATCCGTATGGGAACCTGCTATGCGATAGGCTGTGCCAGTTTCATCCCACAATGCCACGCCACGGGTAAGCATCCAGCGCCAGCTGCCATCTTTATGAGATGCCCGAAACTCTACCTCGTAGTTGGGGATTTTCTTCGCTAAATAGGCAAGCATCACCGCTAACACTCGCTCTGAGTCTTCTGGGTGCAGAACTTGGTTGAAAGTATCGATGCTATTCGGAATTTCTAAGTCTTCATAGCCCAACATACTTTTCCAACGAGGCGACAGATATACATAATTTGCTGGAATATTCCAATCCCAAATCCCGCCATTAACTCCTTCTACCGCTAAAGCAAATCGTTCTTCACTTTGGCGGAGTGCGGCTTCCGCTTGCTTTTGGTTCGTAATATTACTGAGGGTACAAACAATTCGCTCTACACTCCCGTCCTCTGCTAGCTGCGGGTCGGCATTTACTAGCAGCCATCGTTGATTATGGCTCTCAGGATGGTCGATTCTCACGACAATATTATGAATTGGTTGGCGCTGGACAATGCTGGACTGCACGGGTAGCTCTGGCGTTGGGAAGGGTGTGCCATCTTCTCGCTGCAACAGCCAATTTGCACCAAATACCTGATGCGATAAATCCTCTGAGTTGAGATTGAGGAGATTAATTGCAGCTTGATTGTAGGTGAGAATTTCGGCATTAGCATTGAGCAGTAATACTCCTACCTGCATTTCTCGGATCAGCATCCGAAAGCGGTTCTCACTTTCCTGTAACGCTTGCTCTCGAACTAACTGCGCTGTTAAACGCCGATCGAATAGAGAGGTTAATAGGGCTAGGCTCAAAATGAACAAGGTAGCAATCCCGATAGCGATCGCCAACCAAGACTGAGTGATGGGGGGAGACGGCTCTAGTGGAAAGACTTTGTGAGGAGTAAAGTGAGTCGCCCACATTCCCGTGTAGTGCATCCCACTGATGGCAATTCCCATCAGGAGAGCGCTGCCGAATTTCTGCCACAGCAAACCTTTTAAGGATTGCTCTTGTAGCCGAAATGCCAGCCAAAGCGCGGCAAAAGAAGCGATGATGGCGATCGCTACCGATAGGCTCACCAATCTCCAGTCATACTCAATCGTCGCCTGGACTTGCATGGCTGCCATACCTGTGTAGTGCATCCATGCAATGGCAATTCCCATACAAACCCCGCCGCCGATGACCAGCGGGATTGAAACAGCGCGACTCAGCAGCCATAAAGCAATAGTTGAAGCAAGAATCGCGCACATCAAGGAGAACAGGGTGATCCACACATCATAATTGACAGACTGTGGCAATTGGAAAGCCAGCATAGCAATGAAATGCATTGACCAAATTCCGGTTCCCATTGCCCCTGCTCCACCCAGAAGCCAGCGCCATCGTCCCCGTTTCACAGCAGACCGCACTCGTCCGGCTAAGTCTAGGGCTGTGTAAGAAGCTATTACTGCGATCGCAAAAGAAAGGATTACTAAACCTAGGTTATAAGTGCCAGCCATTGCGCTATGCATATCTTTTTCAATGTCGCGGATTTCTAAAAATCAATCGATATAAAAAAGTTTTTCAGCGAAAGGAATGCATTTGTGAATGGCTTCCTTAATCTCGCCCCACGAGTTTTTTTGGACTTACAAGTCCCGTTTCGATTCCTACCAACCCCCACATAATGGCAGGCATAGCCTATCGCATTCGCGCTGCTACAAAACGGTAGAAAAAGGAGGGGAAATATAGTCAAAGTTCCCCTTGAAAAATGAGATTTAGGGGAACCTCCGTGTAAGTCGTATCGAATTAGCCCGCCGAAAGAAAGAACTTCCTCTGTGTTTAGACGAATCAGTAAACATTGCCCGAATCGGACAATTAAATTTTTTTGAGAATTTGCCTTAAAATCTGTAAGTTTGTACTTGATTTTTTTGATTTCATAAGATACTACTTCAACTAAAGCGTCGGATGGAGGCAGTATAAAGTTCTGTCAACTACCTAAACTAGCATTCTTTAATTAAATATGCCTTATTAAGAATCACTTACAGATAGGCGCTAACCTTATTGCTTTAAGCGATTCGTTTACAAGCCGCGCAAACAAAGGGTTTCAGCAGTTTTCCCAGTTCAAGCAAATAAATTACTAAGTATAATTCCCTACTTTTCCTACTTTTCCTACTTGCTGTTTGGGTCGAATATAATCATCTATCAAAGGTCAAAGGTTGCGATCGCGCTTTTATCATGTATCAATTATTAGGTTATAGATTCTTGGCAATTCCATAACCTCCACCTCCTGGTGTTTCGATAACAAATACATCGTCACGCTGCATTTCTACAACCCCTGTACTGCCTAATTCCTCTATAGTTTCATCAGTACGCTGCACATAATTTTTCCCGACTGCACCCGCTTCACCACCATGCAAACCAAAGGGAGAAATGACACGACGACTTGATAAAATTCCAGCAGTCATGGGTTCAAGAAAACGCAGGCGACGGATAACACCATTCCCTCCATGATGATGTCCATTCCCGCCACTATTGGGACGAATCGCAAAACTTTCTAAAAGGATAGGAAATCGCCATTCCAATACTTCTGGGTCGGTAAGACGGGAGTTTGTCATGTGAGTTTGTACGGCGTCGGTGCCGTCGAAGTCAGCGCCAGCGCCGGAACCGCCACAGATGGTTTCGTAATATTGATAGCGATCGCTTCCAAAGGTGAAATTATTCATCGTTCCTTGGGAAGCTGCCATCACCCCCAGCGCCCCATACAAAGCATCGGTAATGTTTTGCGAAGTCTCTACATTTCCCGCCACCACAGCAGCAGGATAATGCGGATTTAACATACAGCCTTCGGGAATAATAATTTCCAAAGGTTTGAGACAACCCGCATTGAGGGGAATATTGTCATTCACTAAAGTGCGGAAGACATACAATACTGCTGCCTTGCACACGGCTGCTGGTGCGTTTAAATTACTCGGTTGCTGAGGAGAAGTGCCGGTAAAATCTATTTTGGCGCTGCGAGTCGATTTGTTGATGGTGATGGTAACTGCGATCGCGCTGCCATTATCCAGAGGACAAGTAAAACTGCCATCTTTGAGAACTTCGATAACCCGACGTACCGACTCTTCCGCATTGTCTTGTACAAAGCCCATATAAGCTTGCACAGTCTCTAAACCATAATGCTCCATCATCTTGTGGAGTTCTTGCACGCCGCGTTCGTTGGCGGCAATTTGTGCTTGCAAATCTGCAATATTTTTACTGGGATTTCGGGCTGGATAAGCGCTGGATGCCAGCAGTTCCAGCAATTCTTTTTCTCGAAAATGTCCTCCCTCTCCTAGTTGGAAATTATCAAGTAGCACTCCTTCTTGTTCTACCGTGGTGCTGTTTGGAGGCATGGAACCTGGAGTAATCCCACCAATATCTGCATGATGTCCCCGCGAGGCAACGTAGAAGAGGGGAAGCGTAGGAGGGGAGATTGTAACGCGATTTATCGCGTCTGGAGAGGAAGCAAATACAGGGGTAATTACGGTGATATCGGGTAGGTGCGTGCCGCCGTTGTAGGGATTATTTGAGGCAAAGACATCTCCAGGTTGAATCGTGTCGCCACAAGCGTCAATTAAACTTTTGACGCTTTCACTCATAGAACCCAGATGCACGGGAATATGGGGGGCGTTGGCGACTAACTGCCCGTGTTGGTCAAAAATTGCACAGGAGAAATCTAAGCGTTCTTTGATGTTGACTGAGGAACTGGTATTTTGCAGAGTGATACCCATTTGTTCGGCGATCGCGCGAAACAAATTATTGAAAATCTCCAGCATCACCGGATCGGGACGATTTAAGATTCTGGATTCTGGATTTTGGATTGAGAATTGTAAATCTGCCGAACGCTGCAAAATCAGATGATTGCGATCGCTTAGCTGTGCTTGCCAACCGGGTTCAATGACATTCGTACCCGTCGCATCGGCAATGATAGCAGGGCTAGAAATCCAGTCTCCGGGTTGCAAATCCTCTCGCTTATACACTGGCGTCTCGTGCCACCGATCCGCCGCATACATCTGTACAGTTGCCACCGGCGAGGGAAGTTCATCACTGCGACGCTGAATGACTGCTTCCTCTACTCTCTCCGTCTTCGCCACCACCTCAACTGAAACTGCCTCTACAATCAGCCTTTTATCTTCCACAACAAAGCCGTAACGCTGCCGGTGCAACTCCTCAAACCACCCCCTCATCGCCGCCGTATCCCCAAAATCTACAATCAGCGCCGAATCAGTCCCCTCATACCGTAAATGCACCTTCCGAAAAACCTCAATCTCAACATCCTCCCTTCTCTCTTCTTCCTGTCTTTCCTCTGCGTCCTTGGCGTCGTGGCGGTTCGTTTCCTCCTCCCCCTCCCTTGCCAACTGGCTTAACATCCCCTCCAAACTCAGCACTAACTCCTCACTCAGATGCGCCTCCACCGCCCGTTCTCGCAGCACCCGCATGTCTGCCAAACCCATACCATAAGCCGATAACACGCCAGCGTAGGGATGAAGAAACACCTGCTTCATCCCCAACGCATCGGCAATCAGACAAGCGTGTTGTCCCCCCGCGCCCCCAAAGCAGCACAAAGTATATTCCGAAACGTCATAACCGCGCTGGAGAGAGATTTTTTTAATTGCACTTGCCATTGTTTCAACTGCGATCGCGAGAAATCCAGCCGCCACTTGTTCCGGCGTCCGATTGTCCCCAATTTCTGCCGCCAGTTCATTAAACTTTTGCCGCACTACTTCTGCATCTAGCGGCAAATCTCCGTTCGATCCAAACAATTTCGGGAAAAACTTCGGTTGCAACTTGCCCACCATCACATTGCAATCCGTCACCGTCAGCGAACCGCCTTTTCCATAGGCAGCGGGACCCGGATTTGCCCCCGCTGATTCGGGTCCCACGCGATACCTCGCCCCATCAAAAAAGAGAATCGAACCGCCACCAGCAGCAACCGTATGAATTGCCATCATCGGCGTCCGCAGCCGCACTCCGGCAACTTCCGTTTCAAAGGTGCGTTCGTATTCGCCGTTATAGTGGGCGACATCCGTAGAAGTTCCGCCCATATCAAAGCTGATAATTTTGTCGAATCCCGCCATCAAGCTTGTCTGTACCGCGCCGACGATGCCCCCAGCAGGGCCAGATAAAATACTGTCTTTCCCTTGAAACTGTTGGGCATCAGTAAGTCCACCGTTGGACTGCATGAACATCAACTGGGGAGAGTTTTGAGTTGAAAATTCCGATTCCAAACTGGCTAGCTGACTGGCAACTCGATCTACATAACGCCGCAAAATAGGCGATAAATAAGCATCAACAACGGTAGTATCACCGCGACTCACCAACTTCATCAACGGGCTAACTTCGTGCGATACCGAGACTTGGGTAAATCCAATTTTCCGCGCTGCATCTGCTATTTGTTTCTCGTGTTCGGGATAGCGATAGCCGTGCATGAAGACAATGGCACAGGAGCGAATCCCGTCGTTGTACGCTTCTTGTAGAGATGCGATATATCCTGTTTCTACGGGGATTAATTCTTCGCCTTGGGCGCTGTAGCGTTCCTCGACCTCAATCACTCGCTCGTAGAGCATCTCTGGCAATACAATGTGACGGGCGAAGATATCGGGGCGATTTTGGTAGCCGATGCGAAGGGCATCTCGAAATCCCTGAGTAATGACTAGAAGAGTGCGATCGCCCTTGCGTTCCAGTAGCGCATTCGTCGCCACAGTGGTTCCCATCTTGACAACTGCAATCTGTTCCGATGGAATAGGTGCATCTGCTGCAATTCCCAAAATGTCCCGAATTCCCTGTATTGGCGCGTCAGTATACCGTTCGGGATTCTCCGATAGCAGCTTATGAATCACCAGTTGTCCATCCGGACGCCGCGCCACAATATCAGTAAACGTACCACCCCGATCGATCCAGAATTGCCAGCGGTTATTTACGTGGGAAGGTAGATTGGAATGCATAATAAAAAATAATTGCGCGATGTTGATGATAAAATCTTTCTAATTAATTCTTATTATAAATACCGTTGCTAGTTTGTCCGGTTTTAGTTTAAAAACATCCAAACTATTTTAATGAACATGTTTTTTAATATAAAAGTAGCTTTTGTAGCAGAAGTATTTATAAATATTAATTGCTGTAACTTCTGAACTTAAAATAAACAATCTAACCTTTTATTTAACTTTTATTTACAAAAAGGATGTTTTAGAGAATGCTTTACTTCACAGAAACAGAGAAAGCTAAAGTTCTAATTAATGAATATTCAAAACGCCAGCTTTTGTACTTAGATACGGAAGTTGCCGATTATAATACTCCCAAGCCTAAACTCTCTTTGATTCAAATATTAGATGACTTTACCGATGTAAGCGGAAATAGCGTTCGCATCTTAGATGTTTTAGATAATCCTGAAATTGCAGAAATCTTTATTAAAGAAATCATGGTTAATCCTGCAATTGAAAAGGTCTTCCACAATTCCAGCTACGATCTGAAGTTATTAGGTAAAACCAAAGCTAAAAATGTAAGTTGCACCTTAGAGATTGCCAAATCAATCCCTTACTATTTATTGCCAGTACCAAATTTACAATTGAGAACTCTGGCAGAAAAGCTGTGCTATTTTCCCAATATAGACAAAACCGAACAAAGCAGCGATTGGGGACAGCGACCGCTGACAGAAAGTCAGCTACAGTATGCAAAAATGGACCCGATTTATCTGGCTCACGTGCATCAGCGGCTGTTGGAATTAACTCAATTGAGTAGTCCAGATCCAGAACAGGAAGATGTAACAGCTCTAGCCCAACGCTATCGAGAAATTGAGCAGGAATGGAAGTTGCTAGATACCGAAATTGACCACATCCAAAATAGGCTCAAAGCCGCAATGCAGGCACAGGAACTATCAGAGACGAAATATTTCCAATTATCCAGTTATGAGCGAACTACAAAAAAGATTCCGTTTAACCAGTTGGCAAGAATAGCGGAAATTCATGGAATTGATTTAGAGTTTCCGGTAACGCTAACCCAAAATCTTCAGAAGGACTTAGGAGAATTGGTCGCGGAACTTCCCGTGGAAGAAGAGAAAACTACTATCTGGCGGTTGAATCCCAAAGAGCAGGAAGATGAAGAGGATGATGGGATTCCATTTTAAGGAATATTCTGTTAATTCAAGTAACTATCTCTTTCTTCCAGTCTTGAGATTCACCTTTTATCTGGAATAGCAGTCTGTTCTCGTGTGTAAAAGCTCGTAGCTAACCTTCGTATTCAAGGGGTTTCTGTAATGCTTCCTGATTTATTGCATCGCAAACAGACACATTTCGTTTTGTGGCGTCCAGGAGATATTCAACCCCCTCCAACGCTTTACATCGGCAACTTCGCTGGAGATAATCCAAGCTCATTTGAAAATTTTCAAGAATTCGACTTAATCCAATCAACAGATTTTCCAGAACTTTGGGAAATACCAGCGAAAAACTGCAATTTAACAGACGGAGAGGTTTATTTTTACTGGTTTAAAGTCCGCGACACTGACCCCTACACCAACACCCATCGAATTCTCTACTGCACCGATCCTACCGCTTACACGGTGGATCGGCGTTTCTCTGCACCGAAAGTCCTTTCAGAAGAGGGTATGTCCGACCTAGATCCAGCTAGCGTCATCCTCTACCGAGATAAAATGCTGGTTCCGTGCGATCCGAAGGGGCAAACAGCGGACTGGGAAGGAGATACGATAGAAAACCTACAACCGAATAATCGGCTAGTGATTTACGAGTTGCCCACTCGCTGGACTCGAATTCGTTCAACTGGAGGAATTCAAGAAGGAAACGGGACTTTTCGAGACGTAGTTTCTCTATTTGTGGAAGAAGCGATCGCACCTACTTTTTCCTCAGTCCGCGCCTTACAAAACCGCGCTCATCTGGTGGAATTAGGTGTCAATGCTTTGGAACTTTTACCGCCATCTGATAGCGATCAAACAGATAATTGGGGCTACGGTACGGCTAATTATTTTGCAGCCGATTATGACTTAGGTCGCCCGGACAGCCAAGAAGCGCCCACGGCTTCCACCGATTCAATCAATCTCATCAAAGTTTGCCATCAACACGGCGTGCGCTTTTTTGTTGATGCGGTAATGGCTTTCTCTTACAACAATCCTTACCGCAACGTTAATTATCTAGAATTTTACATCAAGTTTAATAGTGGCGATCCAGAACAAGGAAATCGGGACGGATTTGGCGGTGATTTGTTTAAGTACAACTATTGGGTAGAAGGGTATCATCCGCTTGCAGGTACGCGATCGCGTTTTGTTCCTGCCCGCGAATATATGAAAGCTTACATTGCCCACTGGATGACATACTATCGAGTGGATGGATTGCGCCTCGATAGCGTCAACAATATTGGCAATTATGACTTTTTGCAGGAATTCAAAGATTATGCGCGATCGCTTTGGCAGGAACGGGAAGGAAGCGGCGATAAATTTCTCGTAGTCGGTGAAGAATTAAGCGTACCTCTCGCTTTAATTTCACAGAATCGTCTCGATGGACTGTGGAACGAGAAGTTTAAGCATATTATCCGTAGCGTCATTCTAGGACAGAATTCTCCTGATGAACCTAGCTTTGAATGGAGCGTCCGCAAACTCATTGACTGTCGTAATTTAGGGTTTGTAGATGGTTCTCAAGCAGTTAATTATCTGACTTCCCATGATGTGGGAGGCTTTGGCAACGAACGCTTCTACAGCTACCTAAATAATAATCAAGTTTTTGATACAGAAAAGCGCATCAAGCTAGCATTTGTTTGTTTACTTACTGCTGTCGGGATTCCGATGATTTTGGCAGGAGATGAATTCGCAGATCAAAATGACTTGCCAACTTCAGATGACCATAAAAAACAGGTCGATCCGGTTAACTACAGCCGTCTGACAGATGATTGGCGACAGCGTATTTTCAATTATGTTTGTAGATTAGTGAAGTTTCGGACTACTTCTGATGCTTTAGCCGTAAATGACACTCATTTTATCCATTCTGACTTCAATGAAGGCAAGCGAGTTATCGTTTGGCAGCGAGGCAAAGACGATCGATTAGTGATTGTGGTGGCGAATTTCTCTGAGTACGGGACTCCTCCAGGTTCTGAGTATAAAATACCTAATTGGCCTGCAACTCCGGCAGGTAAACAGTGGAAAGAGATCGCGCAAGATCGCATGGTTCCTGCTGAATGGGTAGGCAGAGAAGGCATCTTCCCGTGGGAAGCGAAGGTTTACGCGCTAGTTTAAACTTATTCACCCTCAGAGGTAGAGACACGGCAGTGTCGTGTCCCTACTTACTCAATACTGGCCTCTAAACGCCAATACACACCATTTTCCCGCTGCATCAGTTTAGAGGCTATCAACTCTCGCCGCAGAGTGGCGCAGTCAGGATAGTGGCGCTTGATGATTTCATTCACCTGAAGTTCTGGGTAATTAATCCCGATTTCAAATTGGTTTGCCAACCACTTGAGAATCACTTGGCGTTTTTTACGACTGGCAGGAATTTCTTTCAAGCGAAGGACGCGATCGCATCCCGTTTCGCTAACGTCCTCAAAAAAGTTTTTCAATACCTTGCTCTCCCATGCTTCCCCTTCTACATCTTCGACGAGAGAAGCCATGTTATCTGGGGTGAAAATCTCTTTGCTAAAGTTTTGCAGCGCCTCGCTATTGAGTCGATACAAATGAGTATTGCCGTCAGGGCGCATATTCACCAAATTGAGTTCTTTCAGTTTACCCAAATGATGGGAGACAGTCGGCTCCTTCAGTTTCACAATCGCGGCTAATTCTTCGACGCTGCATTCCCGATTCGCCAGAATCCCCAAAATCTTCAATCGGCTTTCGTCAGCGAGAACCTTGAAGAAGCGTAGCAGGGTTTGAAATTCCGCTTTTTCCATCGTTTTACTTCTAATTAGATATGTATCTAATTAGAAGTTTATCTAATTAATTGTGCGGTATGCAAGTCATCTTTCACAGACGGCTAATACCGGAAGCCAAACCGCGACAGACGCCGGTCAGAAAGTTTAAATCCAGGGTTTCTATGGTGTCGCTCGGTTGATGGTAATGGGGATTTCGCATAAATGCTGTATCTGTCACCATCATTGCTTTATAGCCTAAATCCCAGAAGGGCGAATGATCGCTCAGTCGCGTTGAGCTGACGATTAAACCTTTATTCGGCACCGGCAACCATTCGCTTGGAACTCCAACTTTACGAATGTTGCGGCTAAGGTGAATTAGATCGGGAATGCTCGGCAAATTGCCAATCAAAGCAATGTAATCACCTCGATTCGGGTAAAAGCGTTCTAATCCGGCCGGATAGCGTTGCGAACCAGGGGCGGAGTTGCAATATCCCAGCATTTCTAAGGAAAGCATCAAACGAAGTGATTGTCCTTGTTGCTTGAAATCAGATGCATATTGCTGACTCCCTAGCATCCCGTATTCTTCCATATCAAAAGCAACCAATCGCACCGGGTATTTTGCAGGTTCTGCTGCGAAAATTCTCGCCAATTCCAATAGCGCGGCGACACCCGTGGCATTATCATCTGCGCCTGGGGTTCCAGGTGCAGCGTCATAATGTGCGCCAATAAGAATCGGTGGCTTCTGATTATTTGTCGCCGCTGGTAGATTCAGAATGAGATTCTGATGATTTTGACCGCGAATGCTGAACTCGTGGGTTTCTACAGTTCCCCATTGTTGCAGTTGTTCGCGGATGTAATGCTGTACGTAGAAATGCCCCGAACTGGCGAAATAAGGGTCGCGATCGCGTACTATCTGGGTGAGATGCGATCGCAAGTTTTCTTTTAAATCCAATTGTCTATTGCTCCTAAGTTTCTAACCAAGCGCTCAAATCATTTACAGAGGAGAAATCCCACAGCGCTTCGCCCAAATCTTCTTACTGGGGGAATGGATAATTGCTGAATTTTAGTTTGTAGTTCGGGAGCGAGCGCGCCAAACCGACGGGTAAGCTGATGCATAATCAATGCTACCCTTTCTCATTGCTGTCACTTTTGGCGGATATTTTGATAAATTACCGAACCTTGCATAATCTCCTCTCTAAATAATTGGCTAATCAAATCTTTTTCAAAGCCTGATACTGTTTATAGTATCTACCGCCAATCCTGAGCATGGAGATTCATCTGATGACGACTTACGCTCACCGCTCATCGAACGCTGTTTGGCTCCCTTTGTCACTCTCAGCTTGGCAAGATACCTATCAAACGCTGCATTTGTGGACACAAATTATTGGTAAAATTCGGTTAGCATTAGCCCCGAAAATCAACCATTGGTGGCACTCGACACTGTATGTCACCACCCCTGGACTTACCTCTGGCCCAATTCCTAACGGAACACGCAGCTTTCAAATCACCTTTGATTTTCTCGCTCACCAACTCAAAATCGAGACAAGCGAAGGTACAACCAAAAGTCTGGCACTTGCTCCTCGCTCGGTAGCTGATTTTTATCAGGAAGTGATGAACACCCTGAAGGATCTCGGTATCGAAGTGCAAATCTGGACAATGCCCCAAGAAATTGCCGATGCGATCCCATTTGAGCAAGACCATCAACATCATGCTTACAATCCGGAATCTGCTCAACGCTTCTGGCAAATTCTGGTACAAGCCAATCGCATCATGACGGTGTTTCGCTCCCACTATATTGGAAAGTGCAGTCCTGTCCATTTTTTCTGGGGCAGTTTCGATCTGGCTGTGACTCGCTTTTCGGGACGAAGGGCACCCGAACATCCAGGAGGTGTACCCAACATGGCAGATTGGGTAACGCGAGAGGCTTATTCCCATGAAGTCAGCAGTTGTGGTTTTTGGTTTGGGGGTGGTTCAACAGAAGCCTTATTTTATGCCTACGCCTACCCAACACCAAGAGGATTTAAGGATTATCCAATTCAACCACAGTCTGCATTCTATAGCCCGGAGCTGCAAGAATTTGTCCTGCCCTATGAGGCGGTGCGACAAGCAGACGATCCAGATACAGCCGTGCTGCAATTCCTACAAAGCACTTATGAGGCAGGGGCGAATTTGGGAGATTGGGAGCGAGCTGCGTTGGAAGATACTCCAGTAGTGAGAAAATAAGGCGAGTCTGCGATCGCTTGTATTTGTATAGGGGATGACAATATCTCCGCTTTTTTCCGCGTCACTTCATAGAGAATTGGTATCACCAGGCGATCTAATGATTGACAAAAGAAGAAATCCAACCGCGCCTCGCCCCAATCTTCTCACTGGAGAGCAGACCGACGTGATTGATAAAAAAAGGGATACGGTAATGCCGTCCCCCTTTTTAAGCCTAAAAAAATTGAATTTCAAACGCCAGAATTGAGAATAAATTACCTCAGCTTAGGGGCAATTTTAAACAGACAAGGCGGAGGAAAAAGCCTTGGACTGAGTGGGGTGGAGTAGATACTCAGAGTCAACTTTTTCAGCAGTCAAGGGCACCAGTTGCACCGCACAAGCTTTCAGTTCCGGTTGCAGTGATTCGGGACAAGATTCGGCATGGGTGAGGGCGTTCGCTTCGGCACCATCTGCCCAAAGAGCGCCCCAGTGCATGGGGACAAAGGTAACACCGGGAGCGATCGCCTTGGTGACTCTGGCAGGGAATCGCGCCGTGCCTCGACGGGTTCGCACTTCCACCCAATCATTCTCCTGAATCTTCAGAGAAGCCGCATCGCGGGGATGAATTTCAATGAATGGCTGCGGGTGCATCTGCCGAATTTTATCAATTCGTCCGGTACGGGTTTGGGTGTGCCAGTGTCCGTAAAGTCTGCCCGTCGTCAGAACAAAAGGATAATTGGGATCGGGCGGTTCTGCCAGCCCCCGCGAATGATAGGCTCCAAACCGCGCCCGTCCATCCGGCGTCGGAAAGTGAAAATCCGTGTAAAGCCGTTTTGAGTTTTGAGTTTTGTTAGCGTAGCGATGCGTAGCACATTTTGAGTTTTGAGTTGAAGAGTTTAACGGAGAACTCAAACTTGGGGTATCAAAACTACGATCGGGACAGGGCCACTGAAGCGGACCTTCTTGCGCCAGTCGTTCGTGACTAATGCCGCTCATATCACAGACGCGATCGCGTGTCAACTTCACATATTCGGCATAGATAGACGCTGGCGTCTCGTAGGGAAATTTTTCAGCAAAACCTAAGCGCCGTGCGACTTCTGTAAATATTTGCCAATCGGGTTTGGCTTCTCCTGGGGGAGTGCGAAATGCCTGACACAGCGTGACCACTCGCTCGGAGTTAGTCATCGTGCCAGTTTTCTCGCTCCACTGCGCCGCCGGGAGCAAAACGTGAGCAAAGGCGGCGGTTTCAGTGGGGTAGTAGGCGTCTTGATAGACCGTAAAAGGCGATCGCTGCAATGCGGCTTTCGCACGTTCCAAGTCAGGTAAACTGACAGCCGGGTTCGTAGCGGCAATCCAGAGAACGCCCACATCTCCGGTTTCCAAACCCGTGATAATGTCCCACGCCGTGCGACCCGGATAGGGCGAAATTTGTCCGGCGGGGAGTTGCCAAAACGCTTCAAGTTCCGCTCGATGTTGGGGATTTTTGACCACTCGATATCCGGGCAGAATGTGGCAAAGACCGCCGGTTTCCCGACCGCCCATCGCATTCGGTTGACCCGTCAGCGAAAACGGCCCTGCACCGGGTTTGCCAATCTGAGCCGTCATCAGGTGCAGATTCACGATCGTTCGCACCTTGGCAGTGCCTTCAGAAGACTGATTCACGCCCATCGACCACAGAGACAGCACGCGCTTCGACTGTGCCCAGTATCGAGCTGCTGTTTCCAGGTCAGAGATGGAAATACCGCATCGTTCGGCGACCACTTCCGGTGGATAGTGCTGGATGACTTCTGCAAAAGCCGGAAAATTCGTCGTGCAGTCTTCAATGAAATAAGTATCAATCGCGCCCCAACGCATCAGCAGGTGAGCGATGCCATTGAGTAGATCCATATCGGTGCCTGAGCGAATCGCTAAGTGCAAATCTGCTGCCTCAGCGGTGTTCGTCCGGCGCGGATCGACCACAATCATTTTGACGTGGGAATTTTTTTTGTGGTGTTTCCGCAGGCGGTTAAAAACGATCGGGTGGCAATCGGCGGTGTTGCTGCCGATGATAAAAGCACAGTCGGTTAAGTCTAAATCTTCGTAGCAGCAAGGGGGGCCATCTGAACCAAAGCTTTGCATATAACCCGCAACGGCAGAGGACATACACAAGCGCGAGTTGGAATCAAAATTATTCGTGCCCAGACACCCTTTGAGCAGTTTTTGAGCAACGTAGTAATCTTCAGTTTGCAGTTGCCCGGAGCCGTACATACACACGGCGTCCGATCCTTGAGTTGCCAGAACGTTTTGCATCTTGCTCGCGACGAGATCCAAGGCTTCCTCCCAGGTGGCGCGGCGGAAAGGTTCATCCAGGGAGTCGCGGAGCATCGGATGGAGAAGGCGGTCTTTGGAAAGGGACTCGGCAACGGTAGCACCTTTGACACACACCATCCCGTGACTGGAAGGGTGCGCGCGATCGCCCTGCACTTTCCAGATGGGATTCCCTTGAGCATCCCGATGCGTTGGCTTACCGGCTTGCGCTGGAGGTGTCACCTCCAATCCACAGCCGACGCCGCAGTAAGGGCAAAGGGTTTTTGTACTGTCAGTTGTCATTCGTCAGTCGTCCGTTGCTAATTGCTAATTGCTAATTGCGATTAGCCATACTTTCATCGCTTGTTGGGGATTACCCATTGGATAATACCTAACAAGCGATGACTAATCATCATCATGAGCAAATCGGTTGAACAGGAAGTCGAGGGCGTAGTTTCGCAGGTTGTAATATTCCGGATCTTCCATAATCCGGGCACGATTGCGGGGACGGGGGAAAGGAATCTTCAAAACTTCGCCAATGTTTGCCGATGGCCCGTTGGTCATCATCACCAGCCGATCTGCCAAGAAGAGTGCTTCGTCGATGTCGTGGGTAATCATCAAGACAGTAACTTGATGTTCGCGCCAGATGGTCAGCAACTCCTCTTGTAATTCTTCCTTGGTGATGGCATCCAAGGCTCCGAATGGCTCATCCAGAATTAATACTTTAGGGCGAATCGAGAGCGCACGAGCGATCGCGACTCGCTGTTTCATCCCTCCAGACAGCTGAGATGGTTTTTTATCTGCTGCTTCAGTCAGCCCCACCATTGCGAGGTGATCCCGAACGATGGTGACTTTTTCCGACCGGGGTTTACCGGGATAGACAGAATCCACTGCCAGGTAAACGTTCTCGAAGGCAGTCAGCCAGGGAAGCAGGCAATAGTTCTGGAACACCATCATCCGGTCTGGGCCGGGTTCGCGGATTTTCAGGGTTTCCAGGCGCACTTCACCGTCAGTTGGCTTGTTGAAACCTGACACCATGTTTAACAGGGTGGATTTACCGCAACCAGAGTGACCAATCAGGCAGATAAATTCGCCTTCATAGACGGTGAGATTTACCCCATCCAGAACGGTATACGGCCCGGTAGGAGTGGGATAAACCTTGGAAACATCTTCAATGACCAAAAACGGGTCGCGGTTGACGGTTTCTTGGGTTAGTTGGGTGACGACGCCAGTGTTGTTCAAAGTGTGCATGGGGAGGTGAAGGTTGTTAATAGCTAATCGCGAATTGTTCTTGCCATAGTTCCATTAGCGAATGGCTAATGACTGATTACTAACGACTCGCAACTAAGGGGTCGATGTTAATCTCTTCGATACGAATTGGACGCTTAATTTCCAAGCTATTGAGGTACTTAATGGGATCGTCGGGATTGAAAATGGTGCCATCAAACATTTGCATGGGTGCGCGATCGCGTCCGATATCCATTAAGCCGAGTTCCCGCGCCGCTTCCCTAAATACATCGATGCGCCGCACTCGTTCTTGAATTTCTAGCCAGTTTTTGGGGAACGGAACAATTCCCCATCGTGCTAGCTGAGTCATCACCCACAGTCCTTCCTCCGGTTCTGGAAAGTTCGCTTTATCGACAAAGAACTGGTTATAACGCAACATCTGTTCGGGTGCTGCGCCCGTCCCGCGAATGTAGGGATCGATAAAGCCGGGACGGGTGTATTCTGGGGCGGAGCCGATGTATTGCGGCTGACACAGTAAGTTGACAATTTCTTCCCGATTGCGTCGGTCATCGCAGTATTCGCAAGCTTCCAAAAGCGCTTTTATCAATGCGATATGAGTTTGCGGGTACTTATTTGCCCATTCTTCCTGGCATCCGAGTACCTTCTCCGGATGTCCCGCCCACAACTCCATATCGGTGGCGATGACAAAACCGAGTTTTTCATGAACGGCGCGAGAGTTCCAAGGTTCGCCGACACAGTAGCCATCAATACTTCCAGATTTCAGATTGGCGACCATCTGGGCGGGTGGAATCACCGTCAAACTGACATCTCGGTCGGGATCGATGCCGCCACTTGCCAGCCAGTAGCGCAGCATCATGTTGTGCATAGAGGCAGGATGCACCACTCCGAGCGTATGGATCTTGTCGGGAGTTTGCGCGATCGCTTCCTTGAAATCTGCCAAGGTGCGAACGCCGCGATCGTACAAATCCTTACTGAAGGTAATCGCATTGCCATTGCGCGATAAAGTCATCGCCGTACACACGGGCAGTGGCGGGCCATCGGCTCCCAAGGTCATTGCCATCGGCATTCCGGCAACCATCTGGGCAGCGTCTAGGCGTCCCGTCGCCACCCCTTGCGCGATCGCTTTCCAACTGGGTTCGCGATTCAGCGTCACATCTTCTAACCCGTGCTTGGCGAAGAAACCTTTTTCTTTTGCCACCACTAAAGGGGCGCAGTCAGTTAGGGGAATAAAGCCAATTTCCAGATTGACTTTCTCCAACCCATTCCGGGCAACCACCGCCGGTTGCGTTGCTTTGCGCTGCTTGGCTTTTTTCTGCTGGTTGAGGAAGTAAATCATCTCATTCCGCAAGCCGTAGTAGCTGGGATGATTGACGACCTCCATGCGCTTGCGTGGGCGAGGGATGGGAACGTCCAGAATCTGTCCGATATGGGCATCTGGGCCGTTGGTCAGCATCACAATTCGGTCAGACAGTAGCAGCGCTTCGTCCACATCGTGCGTCACCATGATCGCGGTGACTTTGCTTTCCTGGCAGATTTGCATCAACTTTTCTTGCAAGCCGCCTCGTGTCAAAGCATCCAGCGCCCCGAACGGTTCATCGAGTAGCAGCAACTTGGGACGAAGGGCGAGGGCACGCGCGATCGCTACCCGCTGTCTCATTCCCCCCGATAGCTGACCGGGTCGTTTATCCGCAGCGTGCCGCAATCCCACCAAATCGATGTGATGCTCCACAATCCCCTTGCGCTCACCTCTGGGCCGGTCCTGTAATACTTCATCTACCCCCAGAGCGATGTTTTCCCGCACGGTGAGCCAGGGAAGCAGCGAATAATTTTGGAACACGACCATTCGGTCTGGTCCCGGCGAAGTCACCTGTCGCCCTTCTAAAATCACACCCCCACTCGTCGGTCTATCTAGACCAGCCACCATATTTAGCAGGGTTGATTTGCCGCATCCAGAATGTCCAATTAAAGAAACAAATTCACCTTGTTTGATTTTCAGGTCAATATTCTTGAGTGCCACATAAGTACCGCCATTGGCAAGCGAGTACACCCGGTCAACATGGTCAATTTCTACAAAGACAGACATAGCAATAGGGCTGAGGTATGAGGACTGAGAGAAGTGAGGACTGAGGTATGAGGGCTGAGGACTGAGAGAAGGAACTAAAAGAGGAGTCAGGGATAAGGATTGAGGATGAGTTGAGAAGTTAAGGGCGAAGAGTTTACTTAATACTTCCTACTCAGTCCTCAGTCCTTACTTCTGTTCCTCTGGTACAACTTTGGAGGCGACGAAACCGACCAGCCTATCTAGCAGCAGACCTACAATGCCGACATAGACAAGCGCGAGAATAATTTGGCTTAGTAAAGAGTTGTTGTAAGCATCCCAGATGAAGAAACCAATTCCCACACCGCCTACCAACATTTCAGCTGCAACAATTGCTAACCAAGACAAACCAATGCCAATTCTCAGTCCAGTAAAGATATAAGGAACCGCTGCGGGAAAGAGAATCTTAAAGAAATACTTCTGCTTAGAAAGCCGCAATACTCTAGCAACGTTTCGGTAATCTTGAGGAATCTGCTGCACTCCCACGGTGGTGTTAATAATAATGGGCCATATCGACGTGATAAAAATTACAAAAATAGCTGAGGGATTGCTTTGTTGAAATGCTGCCAGAGAAATCGGTAGCCATGCCAGAGGGGGAATGGTACGCAGAACCTGAAAGAGGGGGTCTAAAGCGCGGTAAGTAAACTGATTGGTACCAATCAAAATCCCCAACCCAATCCCAACTAAGGTAGACAGAGAGAAGCCAATCGCTACCCGTTGTAAACTGGCGAAAATTTGCAACGCCAAGCCTTTATCCGTACCGCCATTATCAAAAAATGGATTGATAATATAGGGGTTCCAAGTTTCTCTTAGTACTTGGATTGGCCCTGGCAAACCTTTAGAACCCGGAGGGCAGAGGATTTGCCAAAGGATCATAAAAGCTGCAAGTGCTAGCAGCGGTGGCACAATGTGTTTAAGTTTCTTCTGAAAGAAGGTTCCGATTAGCTTCTGGGAATTATTACTTGAAAGGCGATTCTCAGTTCTAGCAGTCATTCTCGCTCCTAATTGTTAATCATATTGATTCGTCATTGGCTAGCAAACAGCGAATAGCCGATTCCTCTGGAACTATTCGCTATTCGCGATTTATGCCTTCTTAATCTTGAGACTCTTCAAGTATTCCTCTGGCTTTTCGGGGTCAAATTTGACGCCATCAAAGAACGTTTCAACACCGCGAGAACTGCTAGTCGGAATTTCTGAAGCAGGAACTCCTAGTGCTTTGGCTGCCTCTTTCCAGAGGTCTTCCCGGTTCACTTTGTCAACAAGTTCTTTAATGTTGGTGTCAGCAGGAATATTCCCCCAACGGATGTTTTCAGTTAGGAACCAGGTGTCGTGACTCTTGTAGGGATAAGAAGCGTTATCTGACCAGAACTTCATCAGTAGCGGACTATTCTGCACGACCGGGCGACCATCGCCGTAGTCAATGTTGCCTTTGGAGCGTTCGATAATATCTTTGGCTGGGACTTTAAACCATTTTGCTTGGGAGACAATTTGGCACATCTCTTCTTTGTTTTCTGCCTTATCGCACCACTGCTGGGCTTCTTGGATTGCCATTAGCAGTGCTTTGGCAGAATTGGGATTTTTATCTACCCAATCAGCCCGCATCGCAAAAGCTTTTTCGGGATGGTCTTTCCACAGTTCTCCCGTTACCAAGGCGGTGTAACCCTGCCCTTGGTTCACCAGCTGGGCGTTCCACGGTTCGCCTACACAGAAGGCTTCCATGTTGCCCGTTTTCATATTCGCTACCATCTGAGGCGGTGGTACGGGGACTGTAGAAATATCCTTGTTTGGATCGATGCCGCCTGCTGCTAACCAGTAGCGCATCCAGAGGTCGTGGGTACCACCAGGATAGGTAATAGCTGCCTTGAAGTCATTTTTGCCCCCAGCTTTGGCAAAGGCTTCTTTGAGTCCTTTGCTGTCTAAGCCAACTTTGGATTCTTTGTAAGTATTGGCAACAGAAATTGCTTGACCATTGGTATTTAACCGCGCCAGGATGTACATCGGCACTGGCTGCTTGTTCTTGGTTTGTCCCAAGCTCATAAAGTAAGGCATGGGGGATAAAATATGCGCCCCATCAATCCCACCGGCGTTACCGGCTGTGCCTAGCTCCAAGTTATCGCGGGTGACGGGCCAGGAAGCTTGCTTGACAACCTCAACCTCTGTCATGCCGTATTTGGCAAACAACCCTTTTTCCTGGGCTACAACTAGGGGCGCGGAATCCGTTAGAGCAATAAATCCTAGCTTGGCGGTGGTTGTTTCTACTTTCGGCGCGTTGGCTGCCGTGCTGGTGGCAACGGGGGAGGATTTTGAAGCGGACTTGGCGCTATCGGTCGGGCCGGAACTACAGCCATGAGCTAGCAAGCTTCCGGCTGTGGCTGCGCCTGCTGTAATGATAAATTGCCGTCTAGAAACTCTGCTCATATTTCTCTTGGAAGTGGTAACTCGGTGGTACGTAGTCGGGAATTGGTGGTAGGGAGTCGCTAAAAGCTTCTTTGCCACCCCTAGAAACGAGGAGTTGCCCCAAACTGTTCGATCAATAAATTCCGCAATACAGGTTTGAGGTCTTCGCAGGGAATGCTTTTCTGGACGCAGGTACCCAAATGGGCTTCTTTACCAACTGTGCCTCCCATGTAAAGATCGACACCTTCTAAGGTTTTGCCGTTTTTGCGAACTTTTGTCCCCATCAAACCGATGTCGGCTACTTGAGGCTGACCGCAGGAGTTGGGGCAACCAGTCCAGTGAATCCGCACGGGTTTGGTTAGAGATAATTCTGCTCCCAGTTCTGCAATCGTTGCCAGGGCGCGGTTTTTGGTTTCAATTAAGGCGAAGTTGCAGAACTGTGACCCGGTGCAGGAGACTAGCGATCGCGCTAAGGGATCGGGATTGATCGAGAATCGTTGTAGCAGGGGTTCGGCTAAGCAGGCGTCTAAGCGCGAGTCGGGAATATTCGGGATGATGACATTTTGCTCAACGGTGAACCGCATTTCGCCGTTGCCGTAAACTTCAGCCATCCGAGCCAGGTCAAACATATCCTGGGCATAGAGACGCCCCACGGGAACGTGTAAGCCGACGTAGTTTAAGCCGGGTTGCTTTTGGGGGTACACGCCGATGTGGTCGCGCTTTTCCCAGTCAATTTCGTCTTTTTCGGCGGCTGGTTGGAGAGGCTTCTCCAGATATTCTTCTACCAAGGCTCGGAATTGTCCTAACCCCAATTCATCGATCAGCCACATCAGCCGTGCTTTGTGCCGATTCGATCGGGGACCGCGATCGCGAAAAACTTCTAAAACGGCTCGGCATACCTCTACAACATCGTCAGGATGCACCCAAGCATTGAGGGGAATGGCAGCATCACACCGCTTGGCAGAGAACAAACCACCGACGAGGACATTAAACCCAAAGATGCCCTCTTTGTAGGCGGGGACGAAGGCAAGGTCGTTGATTTCGGCGTGAACCGAGTTGTCGCGGCAACCCGCGATCGCAATATTGAATTTCCGAGGCAGATTGCTGAAAGCTTTGTTGCCTTCCCCATGATTCGTAATCATGTCCTGGACTTGCTGCACAAGACTTCGCGTATCAAACAATTCATCCGCATCAATCCCCGCAACTGGCGAACCCGTGATGTTGCGGACGTTATCCATCCCCGACTGAATGCTGGTCATCCCGACTCGCTCTAACCGTCGGAAAATTTCTGGCACATCCTCGATTCGGACTCCCCGCAGTTGGATATTTTGCCGGGTGGTGATGTCGCCGCTGCCATCTTCACCGTAACGCTGCACAATCTCGGCGAGCATTCGCATTTGATCGCTGGTGAGGAGACCGCTGGGCATCCGCATCCGCATCATAAATTTTCCGGGCGTAACGGGTCTGAAGAAAATCCCTACCCACTTGAGTCGGTGGTCGCGGTCTGTTTCGTCCATCGCCTCCCAGCCAACCTGGGCAAAATGTTCAATTTCTGCCTTTACCGCCAGACCATCTTTCTCTGCTTTGAATTTTTCAAATTTATTAAGACTTGCTGTGGGCGTGGCTGTGCTTGTCATGGGTGTGTCCTCATTACGTGGCGCTCGAATGCCCGCAAACGGATAATCTTGTGTTTGTCAATTGCTCGTTGATGATAAGTTATGCAAACTCAACTGTGAAATTCGTATAAGAAATTACAAAATGTTAATACAAATGAAGTTTTTGCATCGATCGGATGCCATTTAGTCATGACATCCCCCTTAAGGAGGATTAATGATTTACATAAGAAATTCTTGTGGCGAGGGGTTTTGGGGAAGCGATCGCGACCCCAAAACCCCTATCAATGCAATCATTGAGTTTCCCGCAACTCACAGCCGTCAAATAAGAAAACTCATACAAAAGCGATTTGCCTCCCCTTGAACGAGGAGTTAAGCAATTTTGTGAGAATTTACAATCGTTAAAACCGGATTACAAGGAAATATTCAAACCGTTAGTAGGGAACGCTCTTTTGTACGATAGGCATAGAACGGGTACGAAACTCGGCAAATTACTAAATGATCATCCCGACTTCTGTGCTGGCAGATTTGCTGCAAGTCCTGCCCCAGCTGCGACCTCAAATGTATTTCAAGTCTTCCTTAATCGCCTTATCTCATGCGATGGAAGACCAGGTTCTGGCATCTTTAGACCAGCATCTGGTGATTGCCAGTTTCCAGCGAGAGCGCTTCTATCGTCAGGAGGCTCACCGTTACCGACGGATTGCAGAACGGACAGAGCAGTTATATGTGTTGGCAGCCCCAGAAACCGACTTTAGCAACAGTTCGGAAGCTTACGAAACTGTTGCGTTTGAGCCAACCGATGGTTTAAGTCAAGAGTGGCACTTAGTGGTGATCGGGCAGAATTATGCTACCTGCTTGGTTTGTCGAGAACGAAACCTAACAGAGGATGGGCGATCGCGTCAGGGTGTAAGAGGAAAGACCGCAGCTAGAAAAGGAATCGCACCCGCGTTTTCCCCTAGCCGCCGCACTTCTGACCTTCCTCGAACCACCTCCCGATTGCGGATGTCATCGTTTGAAGGGATAGACCCCGCCCGCCGGTTTGAGGGAATCTGGACGTTCGATCGGCAAGTCAGTTGCATCGTTGCTGAATTATTACTCAATCGGATTTCGCAGTACCGTCCGGAATTGGCTCAAAAGCTCGCTCAAGCACGAAATATTTACGGCATTCCTTCGAGGGGAGAGTTTTTAGAAACTTCCTTTGGAAAAACCGATCGGGAAGCAGCGAATCGGCAGAATTTTTTAGTTCAAAACTCCGTACAGCCACAGGCGCCAAAGGAACCCTCCGCCCAAACTCCAGAGTCTCTAACCGACAATCCCGACCCCTTTGTTCAGTGCCTAGTCACTTACTTGCAAGCGGGGCAGTACAAGCTGCTCAAAGCTTATCGCTCAATTTCCGCCCAAGAACGCAAAGAACGCCTAGTCAACTCGATTACGGCTGCCATCCGGCGGGGTAGCCATACGGGACAGCCGTTACACCCGGATGAAATTCTATCCATTGCCGTACAGGAATTAGGACAGGCATTGTTTGCTTGCCGGTGTCTGATTTATCGTGCCGGGGAAATCGATACTTCTGCCACGATTAACCATGAATTTTTGAAAGTGACCGATAACGGGAATTCTCGACTTGCCTCTGCACTCGGTCAGGATTGGCCTTTACAGGAAAATCCTCTATTTCAGGAAGTTGTGCAGAACCGAGAGCGAGTTTATGTTGCCGATACTCATATCGACCCTCGCATTGTAGAAGTGTCGGCAGGAATATCGGTAGGAGTGTCGGAACTTCCTTCCAATCGCCCACTTCAAACTCTGGCGAGCCGCTTTGCTATTCAGTCTTGGCTGATGATGCCAGTGCTATATCAGGATCGGCTACTGGGGATAGTAGAGCTGCATCATTGCGGTGCTACCCCCTACGAGTGGCAGGACGACGAATTAGAACTTGTAGAAGCCATTTCTATTCAAATCGCCGGGGCATTGATTCAAGCCGAAGCCTACGCGAACCTGGAAGACCTCAACCAACAGCTAGAAGCTCTCGATCGCACTCGCAGCAACTTAGTCGCGATTACGGGTCACGAACTCCGCACCCCCCTCTCTACTATCCAAGTCTGCCTGGAAAGTCTAGCGAGCGAACCTGATATGCCCCCGGAGATGCGGCAAGTGATGCTCAGTACCGCTCTCACCGACGCCGAGCGGATGCGTAAACTGGTTCAAGATTTCCTCACCCTTTCTCGCCTAGAAAGTGGTCGGGTGCAATGGCATCCAGAACCCCTAGCGCTGCCAGAGTGCATCGATCTTGCCCTCAGCAGTATCCGCGCCCGCAATTCCGATGGTCAGCTACCAAAGATTATTACTAAAGTGTCTGATTCGCTGCCTTTAGTACGAGCGGATGGGGAGTGGCTGGTCGAGGTGCTTGCCAAACTGCTGGACAACGCTTGCAAATTTACAACGCCTCAAGGAAAAATTACGATACTCGCTGAGTGTAACGACAGCTCAATGCTGGAAGTTACAGTTGCCGATACAGGTCGTGGCATTGAACCCAACCGGCTGGAGGCTGTCTTCGATCGGTTCTATCAGGAAGAAGGCGCTCTGCGGCGAACTACTGGCGGTACTGGTCTGGGACTTGCGATTTGTCGCCAAGTTGTCACGGGTTGGGGCGGTGAAATTTGGGCTGAATCTGCTGGGAAAGACCAAGGTAGTCAGTTTCACTTTACCGTCCCTATCGCGGCAAGACAGTCAGCAGTCAGTAGTCTTTGATGAAATTAGTCAGCAATTAGTAGTCAGGAGTGCTTGACTAATGACCCATGACTAATGACTAAATGACTCATGACTAAATGGCTAATGACAAACTGTTACAGTTCTTGACAGACTCGCAAGACAGGCCTTGCCTCGGTGATAGGATGCCCTAAAACGTTGGGAGAAAAATCTATGCCAGAGACTCTTACTGGACAAACCCCCATATTTGGCGGCGGTACCGGCGGTTTGCTCACCAAAGCTGAACTAGAAGAAAAGTACGCCATCACTTGGACAAGCCCGAAACAGCAAGTATTTGAATTGCCCACTGGTGGCTCTGCCATCATGAACCAAGGTGATAACTTGCTATACCTAGCACGTAAAGAATACTGCATCATGTTAGGCGGTCAGGTACTCCGAGCCAAGTTCAAAATCAACAACTACAAGATTTACCGTGTCTTCCCGAACGGTGAAATGGAGTATCTGCATCCGAAGGATGGCGTCTTCCCAGAGAAAGTCAATCAAGGTCGTCCTTATGTGAATAAGGTAGAACGGAACATTGGTAGCAACCCGGAACCGCCAACGATTAAG
This sequence comes from Trichocoleus sp. DQ-A3, assembly GCF_039961975.1. Taxonomy (NCBI): domain Bacteria; kingdom Bacillati; phylum Cyanobacteriota; class Cyanophyceae; order Leptolyngbyales; family Trichocoleusaceae; genus Trichocoleus; species Trichocoleus sp. DQ-A3. Next base: position 105,651 of record NZ_JAMPKC010000019.1, read on the forward strand.
TTTAGCGGTCGTGCGACTTACGACGTTTAGCACCTTTTTAATTATTTAGCATTAGTAGGGTGGGCATCCACCCTACTTTTTCGTTAAAGATGATGCGATAAATGGGCGAAGCAAGGGCAATTCTGTTGGGTTAACAGTTTGAATTCAGATATCGCAATTCTCATTTGGGTGCGATACATCTGTAGGAGCATGACAATCCAAAAGCGCCTATCAAACATTAGAACCCCAGGATATTCCACCCAACTGAGAACTGCTATATTTGCTCCCCACGACTTATCCTCCAAGACTCCCCGATAAATTGGGGAAATTAGATAAAACAAAAATACGAGAGTCTAAAGGAGAAAGATGAAGGCTCAACTAAAGCGTCTGGTTCTTCCCTTTTCCCATTTGCGCCCATTTCTGTTTTAACCTGGATGAATAATGGCGGCGCTAGGGCGAATCGCCTCGATCCAGAACGCAAGAAAATTATGATTTTTCCTGATTTTTCCCAATTTTCCGATCTGGCTAAACAGGGTAATTTTGTGCCGGTGTATCAGGAATGGGTGGCAGACCTAGATACACCCGTGTCTGCTTGGTACAAAGTCTGTGCTGGACAGCCTTATAGCTTTTTACTGGAATCCGTGGAAGGTGGGGAAAAAGTAGGTCGCTACAGTTTTGTCGGCTGCGATCCTTTGTGGGTGTTGGAGGCGAGAGGAAATAAAACGACGCAAACCCACCGTGACGGGAGAGCGATCGCGTTTGAAGGCGATCCGTTTCAGGCATTAGCTTACTGCCTAAAGCCGTTTCACCCGGTAACGTTGCCCCAATTGCCGCCCGGAATCGGCGGATTATTTGGCTTCTGGGGTTATGAACTAATTAACTGGATAGAGCCGCGCGTGCCGATTTATCCCGCCTCAGAGGACGATTTACCGGATGGATTGTGGATGCAGGTAGATAACCTGATTATTTTCGATCAGGTGAAGCGGAAGATTTGGGCGATCGCGTATGCAGATTTGCGCGATCCAGATGTAGATTTGGCTCAGGCATATCAACAAGCGTGCGATCGCGTTACTCAACTGGTCAGCAAACTCCAGCTACCTCTGTCGGGAAAAGATACTTTGTTGCAATGGACGCCCCCTGAAAATCGGGAGAAGCAACTCACCTACACCAGTAACACCGGACGCGAACAATTCTGCACCAATGTGGAAAAGGCAAAAGATTATATTCGTGCCGGAGATATATTCCAGGTCGTCCTGTCTCAACAACTCTGTGCCGAATATAGCGGCGATCCCTTTGCTTTATATCGCTCTTTGCGTCTCATTAATCCCTCGCCTTATATGGCTTATTTCAACTTCGGCGATTGGCAGATTATTGGTTCTAGCCCGGAAGTGATGGTGAAGGCGGTGCTGAGTTCTTACGGAGGCGATGCGGCGCTAACAGAGGAGGGGATGAGCGCGACCGTGCGCCCGATTGCCGGGACGCGCCCGCGAGGGAAGACGCCTAAAGAAGATGACGCCTTTGCTGAGGACTTACTTCAAGACCCAAAGGAAATTGCCGAACACGTCATGCTAGTTGACTTAGGTCGCAATGATTTGGGGCGCGTCTGCACCAGCGGCACGGTGAGAGTCGATGAATTGATGCTCATCGAGCGTTACTCTCATGTGATGCACATCGTCAGCAACGTACTGGGAGAACTCGCGCCCGATAAAACCGCCTGGGATTTACTCAAAGCCTGCTTCCCCGCCGGAACCGTCAGCGGTGCCCCCAAGATTCGGGCGATGGAGATTATTCACGAACTCGAACCCTGCCGTCGCGGCCCCTATTCGGGGGCTTATGGCTGGTATGACTTTGAGGGGCAATTAAATACAGCGATCGCGATTCGCACGATGGTTGTTCGCTCTCAAGCCAGTGGGAAACATCAGGTGTCAGTCCAAGCGGGTGCGGGTCTGGTTGCAGATTCTCGCCCCGAAACCGAGTACCAAGAAACCCTCAACAAAGCTAAGGGATTGCTAGAGGCTATCCGCTGTCTTGAATAGAGGCTAAACCGTTAATGGAGTGTAGAGACGCGATTAATCATCGCGTCTGTTTTTCAAGAACAGCCCTCGATCGAGGTTAGAGCGGTTTCATCACCACGGCTTCATAGGGAATCACGCCCACTTCTTCGCTCTTAACGCAGCGAGCGGCTCCCCGCGACAAATCCAGCGTTCTCGGCGCAATGTAAGGGCCACGGTCAGTCACCCGCACGATGACAGCATCCCCATTTTTCAAGTTTGTCACTTTCAAAAAGGTATTAAAAGGCAGAGAGGGATGAGCTGCTGTCAGTGCATCCTGGTTATAGATTTCGCCGTTTGCCGTTTGGCGTCCGTGAAAATAACCGCCATACCAAGAGGCTAAACCCTCTAGTTTGGTATCTGTCTGGGTTAATCCGTGCATTTGGGCTTGAGCTTCCACCAAGGTTAAAGGCGTTTCTCCCAAGGCGAGGCGGAGATTATTTACCCATTCGATTGCCAAGAGTTGGCGATCGCGATTGAAGTTGGTAGCGATCGCGTCGTCAATTACAAACAACTGGTTGTTGCCTAGCTTACCCCCCGGCTTCCCATCCACCAGCGTTGGTTTCAGTTGCGAAGCGTCTACATTGGAGTTTTGCAGGAGTTGCGCGATTCGCTTGGCAAATCGCTCAGCTTGGGGTTTTTCGGGGATTTGAGCCACCAAATGTCCCTTCACCCAGACTTGAAACTGCTCCGGTTCTCCGCTAGATGTGGCAACGCTCTTGCTTTTGCGCCCAGCCAAGGACATCCACAGACCTTGCCGTTTTCCAATTTTTTCATTGATTAAGCGATCGCCTGATGCGCCTTGCTCGCGAATCCGAACGACTGCAACCGGCGAAGGCGTTGTATCGCGAGATTCAGCCCAAGCAGGCAATTTCAACAAATTTTGCATCACCTGCATGATTCTGTCTGGAAAACTCGGCTTTGACGCTCGACTGGCAGGAACTTCAACCCATGAAGCCGACTGAGATAGCATAGTTGGCGCTACTGGCACTTCCTTCGTGGGTGCCGAGCCAGGGCGGCAAAGGACATTATCCACCGTCTCTAGCTTTCGCCTAGATTGTTCGGGCGTTTTGGCTTTATTTGATGAAGATTGGCTCTGATTTCCTCCTAGCTGGAAATCCCAGGAAGGCAAGAACGCACTGAATTTCTGAGAATGTAAACCGCTTAAATAAGAGTACGGTTTCCCCGTTCCTACAGCGTAAACAAACAGAGGTTTATCGCTATCCAGGGGATTATTGACAGCTGAAAAAACCTTGGCTGGAAGTGTTATCGAGAGGTAATCAGGTATACTCGACAACGCCTGGTTAGAGAAAAAACAGCTGACCCAAGAAGTTACCCAAACAAGTCCGAAAAATGGCATTGGCAAAAAAATCTTTAGTTACAATGCACTCTGGATTTGCAAACGTTCTCTAGTATACCAACCTCCTTATTTGGTATATCTGCCATCTGGCTGAGTTGTGCATTTAGACGCGATCCCAGCCTCTAGCTAATAAACCATATAGCAGCGATTTTGACAAGTATGAAGCCACTTAACTTTTACATTGTTGATGTATTTGCCGTAGAAAAATATACGGGTAATCAACTAGCAGTCTTTATAAATGCCGGTGAGCTTTCTGATGTTCAGATGCAACGAATTGCTAAAGAAACGAACTACTCAGAAACCACTTTTATAACCTCTTCAGAAGTTCGAGAGGGAGGTTATGATGTGCGGATTTTTACGCCTGAGCAAGAATTACCGTTTGCCGGTCATCCTACCTTAGGGACTGCCTATATTTTGCAACAAGAAATTATTAATCAGCCGGTTGAAAACTTAATTTTAAATCTGAAAGTTGGACAAATTCCTGTATCGCTGCATTATGGAGAGCAAGCAGTAGAATGGTTGTGGATGCAGCAAAAACCACCTATTTTTAACCAAACCTTCGAGGGAGAGGCACTCGCCCAAGTTTTGAATTTAGAACCTAGCGAGATAGATCCTCGATTCCCGATTCAAGAAGTTTCTACGGGGGTTCCCTTTATTATCGTTCCCTTGAAAACGCACCAGTCCTTAAAGCGAATCAAGGTAAATAAGGATAAATATTTTGATTTAGTTAGCCACTCTCAAGGCAAATGTATATTGGTTTTCTGCCCTGAAACTTATTATCCAGAGAATAACTTGAGCGTGCGCGTGTTTGCAGATTATGCAGGCATTCCCGAAGACCCTGCTACAGGAAGTGCGAATGGTTGTTTAGCTGGTTATTTGGTCCAGCATTCCTATTTTGGAGCAGAGACAATTGATGTCAGAGTTGAGCAAGGATATGAAATTGGCAGACCTTCTTTGTTGTTGTTAAAGGCTCACAAAAAGGCTGATTTCATTGAAGTATCGGTGGGTGGTAAAGTAATTTTAGTTGCCAAAGGGGAATTCGTCTAATTGGTAAGATTTGCTTTGACTCAATCCGGTTTGGTCAAGCATAATTATAGATTGGGTTCGGGTTAGCCAAACCCATCAAATCCTTGTGCATGCGTGGTTTCAGGCATCAAGGCGAGCTACACAGGGAAGGTTTTTAGTCTTAAGTCAACCGGATTTTGCCTCTATTTGTGCAAGTAAAAAAGAGCCTATCTCTTACCAAGAGAACTGTAAAACTAACAATTTTTGAGAAATTTTATGAGTATTATTTTGCACATCACGCAGCGCGAACAGTGGGAAGAAGCAAAATCAACTAAAAAATATTGTGGCGATACGCTGGAATCAGAGGGTTTTATCCACTGCTCAACGCCAGAGCAAGTTATTAATGTAGCGAATAGCTTTTTTCATTCCCAAAGTGGCTTAGTCCTCCTGTGCCTTGATTCGGAGGCAGTTGAGGCAGAAATCCGATACGAGGGATTAGACGAAGGAGAACGGTTTCCTCATATCTATGGATCTTTAAATATCAATGCTGTGGTGCAAGTGCTGGATTTCTCTCCGGGGGATGATGGCTGCTTTGAATTGCCGCCAGAGATTGCTGGGAGTGCTAATAAGGCTTGAAGAACGAGAGCGAGCATCCTCATCTAGCCGCATTCGTTGCCCATTAGAGGCAACCTGAGCCGCATTTCTGGTTGATTTGGGGCTATCAAAGGATTAAATAGGAGCAAGTCCGTTTATCGATTGCTCAATAAACGGACTTGAAATCGGGAATGGCTAATCCCAAAAAACATAGGATTTACAGACGTGAGTTGATTTTCCTCTGGTTGTCGCAAGCGCCACAAGTCGCCAGCGCCACAAGCCGCCAGCTCCACAGAGTTATAGCACCTGCGCCCTCAACCAAGCCGCTGGCAAACTCAGCAGCTTCCGGGAAGTCGGGACGTAAGCTCTGGTGCTAAATACATCGTATTGATTGCGTTCAATCCGATCGAGAATTTGGCTATAGAGCATTAAAGCCGCCGCAACGGGCCAACGAGCATCGGGGCTAAGGGCACCAATTCCCTGTTCGGCTTCAACGTAGAATTTGCGTGCCCGTTGAATTTGGAAACGCATCAATTCGCGCCATCGCTCATCGACTACCCCATTCATCAAATCCTGTTCGGTGTAGTTAAATAACGCTAATTCTTCGAGGGGCAGGTAAATGCGACCCCGACGGGCGTCTTCTCCGACATCTCGCAGGATGTTAGTGAGTTGGTTAGCAATGCCAAGTGCGATCGCTTCCGAGGTCGGAATATAAATCTCTTGATTGCGTTTCCAGGGTGCTGTATACGGTTCCGTATCGACACCCATCACCGCAGTAGACATCAACCCCACCGTACCAGCAACCCGATAGCAGTAAAGATTGAGTTCCTCAAAGGTCTTGTATCGGCTCCGGTAGAGATCCATCCGCTGACCCGCAATCATATCCCGAAATGGTTCAATATCCATCGGGAAGCGTTTCAGCGTATCTACCAAAGCCACATCCGGGTCGTCTAGGGGTTCGCCAGCAAAAACAGATTCTAGCTGTTTTTCCCATCGATCCAAAGTTTCAGGAGTCGTAATCGCAGCTGAGGCACCGTCTACCAGTTCATCGGTGCGACGACACCAAGCATAAATTGCCCAGATGGCACGGCGCTTGGCTGCTGGCATCAGCAGCGTACCCAGATAAAACGTCTTTGCGTACTTAGCCGTAATCTGGCGACAGAGTTGGTAAGCGTCCTCTATTGAAGCCAGCGTTCTCATGCGCGGGAAATTAGACAGTTGCAGCATTCAGTACAGGCACCAGAGATTGTCAGTTTTCCGTTGTCAATTGTCAATTGTCCTGAGTCTGTTGTTCTTTGGTAGCAGGTAATAGATAGTCAGATATTCGGGAGTAGACTCTTTCCCCCTAACCATTACCCACTAACGACTAACGCCTGATCGGTGACCGTTGACGATTGATCGGTGACTACTGACGACTGACTGCTCACAATTGCCTGCGCTGTCAGCTTACCAGAAAGTACGGCACCTTCCATACTCGCTAGGTAACGCTGCATGGTGTAATCACCCGTCAAATAGAAATTCGCAATCGGTGTTTCTTGGGAAGGACGATATTGCTGACGCCCTGGAGTTGCCTTGTAGACTGAACGAGGGGTTTTGACAACGTGATATTTCAGCAACTTGGCTGGGTTCTCACCCCCAAAATGATCGGGAAAAAGTTTTTCCAATTCTGCAACGGTGGCGTCTACAATTTCCCCATCCGATTTGCTAATCCAATCTTTTGCTGGTGCCAGCACCAATTCCAACATTGAGCGGTCGGGGTTCGCATATTCGCGACAGGTGTTGCTCATGTCCGCGTAGACACTAAGCAAGGGCGATCGCGAAAACAGCAGATGGTCAATTTGAGTTAATTTTCGGTCAAACCACAGATGCACGTTGATGACCGGGACACCCTCTAAGCCGTCTAGCTTTTGGAAATACTCCATCTGACGCCAAGATTGGGGCAACATCACCTTCAGGGGATCAACCGGCATCGCAGATACATAAGCATCCGCCGTAATAATTTCATCCGCAGCACCATTTAACCCACGAATCAAGAATCCCCGCACCGTGCCATCGGCATTGAGCAAAAATTCCTTGATCGGCATATTCAACCGCACTTCCCCACCGCGCTCGGTGATGTAATCTACCATTGGCTGACACAACCGCTCGGTCGGGGAACCATCCAAAAATGCCATTTTTGAGCCATTTTTTTCCTGAAGGAAGCGATTGAGAGCGGTCAGCAATATCGTGGCAGAAATTTCATCTGGGTTAATGAAGTTCAGTGCTTTGGACATGGCAATGAAAACTTCTTTTTCTACCCGTGGGGGGATGTTTTGCTTTTTCATCCATTCCGACCACGAGTATTTATCCATCTCTTCAACGTATTTTTGCCCCTGAACCATCGCCGGAATTAAACCAATCCCGAAGCGAATTTTTTCAGGCCAAGTCAACATATCGTTGTTGCCCAAAATCGCTGTGACGCCATTAAATGGTGCCGGAATGTCCGGAAAGTCAAAGCGAGAATAAGTACCGGGGGCATCGGGCTGGTTGAAGATCATTGTGTGTTCTTTCCACTGCAATCGATCTTCAATACCGAGTTCCTTAAATAGCTGCAACATATTGGGATAAGCCCCAAAAAAGATGTGCAGTCCGGTTTCGTACCAGTCGCCGTCTTCGTCTTTCCATGCTGCCACCTTACCGCCTAGAACGTCCTGACGTTCTAGAACGATGGGAGTGTGACCGGCATCTGTCAAATATTTGGCGCAGGAAAGCCCTGCTAAACCCGCCCCAGCGATCGCAACTCGCATCTGATGGTCTACCCTTATAGCTGCTTGCGTGTTTGGTCGCTCTCATTATACGTTGCATTTCGTTACAGAAGATAGCGCTACCCCACTGCAAATCTCTGTAAAGTTGTCACCCTCTCCCGATCGATGAATATTAGCTGCGATCGGAGCGGGGCAATAATGAGAAATTATCGTCCGAGCTGAACCCGCAGGAAAGACCGATGAGTCAAGACAATCCCGATGCACCTCAACCACTCAGCGAACGAGATAGGGCACTGGCAAAGGAGCTTGCAGCAGTACGCGCTCAAAGACAACGTCTGTATGAAAAGCTACAGCAGATTGCAGGTATATAGAGTACATTGAGGTCAGTGCATGAACAGGTAGAATGAAACCTTACTCCATCGACTTTCGAGAAAAAGTAGTCAAAGCATACGAACAAGAAAACAC
>NZ_JAMPKC010000020.1:0-82091 GCF_039961975.1 Trichocoleus sp. DQ-A3
CTTTGGGATTTTCACGCTTGATTGCGCTTATGAATTACTTTCACGGCGCAGTTCCTATCCCCCTACAAATGCAAGATTCCCTATTTTCTGCTGCCTAGAGTGACAGAAGAGCGCTAGGCTACTCTGCTTGTAAGGGAGAGAGGATGCGATCGCATCCTCTCTCCCTTGCCCTTAGCGCCTACCCCTCAACCCAACTGATTCTTGATATATTAATGACTGACACGGCGACCTTGTACTCATAAACTCAAACAAGTCTCGGAAAACAAGCATCTACGCACCACTGGTTAGCGACAACGCGGCTGTTGAATGATAAGTAGCAATGCTTAGCCTGCGTCTTGTAACGAGAAGTTAACACGTTTGAGTCGCCCAAAAGTATTCAAAAAGGGTCGCAGTGCGTCAGAATCATCATTGATATGACAGAATTTTGAACCCGTTACTCAGGCTGCGACAAAAAGTAACCATCCTCGAAGGATAAAGCTATGCCCACTGCACCGGCAACCCCCGATACCGATAATCTCGATGCCAAACAGCTCCTGAGAACGCTCGTAGCTGTTAAAAAAGGTGACTTTTCTGTCCGGATGCCGATTGACCAGACTGGCATGGCGGGGAAAATTGCCGATACGCTCAACGACATCATTGAGATGAATCAGAGGATGGCGAATGAGCTAGAACGGATTAGCACGGTTGTTGGGAAAGAAGGAAAAATCGCCCAGCGTGCTTCGATTGGAACGGCAGGGGGTTCTTGGTCAGCAAGTGTAGATTCTGTCAATACCCTGATTACAGATTTAGTTCAACCCACCGCTGAAACTGCTCGCGTGATCCGGGCAGTTGCCAATGGCGACCTATCTCAGAGAATCGCACCGGAGATTGAAGGTAGAGCCTTGCAAGGGGAATTCCTCCAAACCGCACAGGTCGTCAACACGATGGTGGATCAGCTTTCCTCCTTTGCCTCAGAAGTCACGCGGGTTGCCCGTGAAGTAGGCACGGAAGGCAAGCTGGGCGTGCAAGCAGAAGTGAAGGGCGTCGCAGGCACCTGGAAAGATTTGACCGATAACGTCAACTTGATGGCAGGAAATTTGACCGCGCAGGTGCGGAACATCGCCGAAGTGACGACTGCGGTAGCAAATGGCGACCTTTCTAAGAAAATCACCGTCGATGTCAAAGGCGAGATTTTAGAACTGAAAAACACCGTCAACGTCATGGTGGATCAGCTGAACTCGTTTGCCTCAGAAGTCACGCGGGTTGCCCGCGAAGTGGGTACAGAAGGTAAACTGGGCGGTCAAGCAGAAGTTCGCGGCGTTGCCGGAACCTGGAAGGATCTCACCGATTCGGTGAACTTGATGGCGGGGAACTTGACAGCGCAGGTGCGGAACATTGCAGAAGTAACGACGGCAGTAGCAAATGGCGACCTTTCCAAGAAAATCACGGTTGATGTCAAAGGCGAAATTTTAGATTTGAAGGACACCATCAACGTGATGGTGGATCAGCTGAACTCGTTTGCCTCGGAAGTCACACGGGTGGCGCGTGAGGTGGGTGCAGATGGGAAGTTGGGCGGTCAGGCAGAAGTGAAGGGAGTTGCCGGAACTTGGAAGGATCTCACTGATTCGGTGAACTTCATGGCGGGAAGTTTAACCTCCCAGGTGAGGAACATCGCAGAAGTGACGACGGCGGTGGCAAATGGCGACTTGTCGAAGAAAATTACCGTCGATGTGCGCGGGGAAATTTTAGAACTAAAAAACACCGTCAACACGATGGTGGATCAGTTGAACTCCTTCGCCTCGGAAGTGACGCGGGTGGCGCGAGAGGTGGGTACGGAAGGGAAACTGGGCGTACAAGCAGAAGTTGGTGGAGTTGCCGGAACCTGGAAGGATCTCACCGATTCGGTGAACTTGATGGCGGGGAATCTAACCGCGCAGGTGCGGAACATCGCGGAAGTGACGACGGCGGTAGCAAATGGCGACTTGTCGAAGAAAATTACTGTCGATGTCAAAGGGGAAATTTTCGAGCTGAAAAACACCGTCAATATCATGGTGGATCAGCTTTCTTCCTTCGCTTCGGAAGTAACGCGGGTGGCGCGAGAGGTAGGCGCAGATGGGAAGCTGGGTGGTCAGGCGGAGGTGCGGGGCGTTGCCGGAACTTGGAAGGATCTCACCGATTCGGTGAACTTCATGGCGGGTTCTTTGACCGCACAGGTGCGGAACATCGCGGAAGTGACGACGGCGGTTGCCAATGGCGACCTTTCTAAGAAAATTACCGTCGATGTTAAGGGCGAGATTTTAGAGCTAAAAAACACCGTCAATACGATGGTGGATCAGCTCAATTCTTTTGCCTCAGAAGTGACGCGGGTGGCGCGAGAGGTGGGAACGGAAGGGAAACTGGGCGTGCAAGCAGAAGTGCGAGGCGTTGCCGGAACCTGGAAGGATCTCACCGATTCGGTGAACTCGATGGCGGGGAATCTAACCGCACAGGTGCGGAACATCGCGGAAGTGACGACGGCGGTAGCGAACGGCGACCTTTCTAAGAAAATCACGGTTGATGTCAAAGGCGAAATTTTAGAGCTGAAAAAGACGATCAACACGATGGTGGATCAGCTTTCGTCCTTCGCCTCAGAAGTAACGCGGGTGGCGCGTGAGGTGGGTTCGGAAGGGAAATTAGGCGTACAAGCAGAAGTGCGAGGCGTCGCCGGAACGTGGAAGGATCTCACCGATTCGGTGAACTCGATGGCGGGGAACCTCACCGAACAAGTGCGAAACATTGCGGAAGTGGCAACTGCGATCGCAAATGGCGACTTATCCAAGAAAATTACCGTCCAAGTTAAAGGCGAAATTTTAGAGCTGAAAAACACGATCAATATCATGGTGGATCAGCTTTCATCCTTCGCCTCGGAGGTGACGCGGGTAGCGCGAGAGGTGGGTTCGGAAGGAAAACTCGGCGTGCAAGCAGATGTACGAGGGGTTGCCGGAACCTGGAAGGATCTCACCGATTCGGTGAACTTCATGGCGGGAAGCTTGACCGCGCAGGTGCGAAACATTGCCGCCGTGACGACGGCGGTGGCGAATGGCGACTTATCCAAGAAAATTACCGTCGATGTTAAAGGGGAAATTTTAGAGCTGAAAAACACCGTTAACACAATGGTGGATCAGCTCAACTCCTTCGCCTCGGAGGTGACGCGGGTAGCGCGAGAGGTGGGTACGGAAGGGAAACTCGGCGTACAAGCGGAGGTGCGAGGGGTTGCCGGAACCTGGAAGGATCTCACCGATTCGGTGAACTTCATGGCGGGAAGCTTGACCGCGCAGGTGCGAAACATCGCGGAAGTGACGACGGCGGTGGCGAACGGCGACTTATCTAAGAAAATTACCGTCGATGTTAAAGGGGAAATTTTAGAGCTGAAGAACACGATCAACACGATGGTGGATCAGCTCAACTCCTTCGCCTCGGAGGTAACGCGGGTAGCGCGAGAGGTGGGAACGGAAGGAAAACTCGGCGTACAAGCGTATGTCCGAGGGGTTGCCGGAACCTGGAAAGATTTGACCGATAACGTCAACTTGATGGCGGGGAATCTAACGGCGCAGGTGCGGAACATCGCGGAAGTGACGAAGGCGGTAGCAAATGGCGACCTTTCTAAGAAAATTACGGTTGATGTCAAAGGCGAGATTTTGGATCTCAAAGACACGATCAACGTGATGGTGGATCAGCTTTCCTCCTTCGCCTCAGAAGTAACGCGGGTGGCGCGAGAGGTGGGAACTGAAGGGAAATTGGGCGGTCAAGCGGAGGTGCGCGGCGTTGCCGGAACCTGGAAGGATTTGACCGACAACGTGAACTCAATGGCGGGGAACTTAACCGCGCAAGTGCGAGGCATCGCCAAAGTGGTAACGGCAGTTGCCAATGGGGACTTGAAGCGAAAACTGATGCTGGAGGCGAAGGGAGAAATTGAAACCTTAGCCGATACGATCAACGAGATGATCGACACGCTGGCAACCTTTGCCGATCAAGTCACGACAGTGGCGCGAGAGGTCGGAATTGAAGGGAAGCTGGGAGGGCAGGCGAAGGTGCCGGGAGCTGCCGGCACCTGGAGAGCGCTGACCGACAACGTGAACGAACTGGCGGCGAATTTAACCACGCAGGTACGAGCGATCGCAGAAGTCGCGATCGCTGTAACCAGAGGCGACCTCACCCGGTCGATTTCCGTCGCTGCACAAGGCGAAGTCGCCATCCTCAAAGACAACATCAACCAGATGATTGCCAACCTGCGGGAAACAACGCAGAAAAATACCGAGCAAGACTGGTTGAAAACCAACCTCGCCAAATTTACCCGGATGCTTCAGGGACAGCGAGATTTGGAGACCGTCTCCAAACTCATTCTCTCGGAACTCGCTCCTCTGGTATCCGCGCAACACGGTGTGTTTTACCTGATGGAAAGTGGCGAGCAACATCAGGCATTCTTGAAACTCCTGAGTACCTATGCCTACCGCGAGCGCAAGCATCTCGCCAACCACTTCCATTTAGGAGAAGGCTTGGTGGGACAATGCGCCCTGGAAAAAGAACGGATTCTGCTCAGCGAGGTGCCGGACAACTATATCAAGATCAGCTCTGGCTTAGGGGAATCGACTCCGCTGAATGTTGTTGTGTTGCCCGTCCTCTTTGAAGGACAAGTGACTGCGGTGATTGAACTGGCTTCTTTCCGACGATTTAGCGAGATTCACCTCACCTTCTTCGATCAACTCACCGAAAGCATTGCCATCGTTCTGAATACGATCGCGGCTTCGATGCGTACCGAAGAATTGCTCAAGCAATCTACCGCCCTGGCAGAAGAACTCCAAACCCAGCAGAAAGAACTCACAGAAACGAATAAGCGACTGGAACAACAAGCCAAATCACTCCAGGCATCCGAGGAACTGCTCAAGAATCAACAAGAACAGTTGCAGCAAACCAACGAAGAACTGGAAGAGCGATCGCGCTTACTCGCGATGCAAAACCGCGAAGTCGAGCGCAAGAATCGAGAAATCGAACAGGCAAGACAGTCGGTGGAGGAAAAAGCCGAGCAGCTGGCACTCACCTCGAAGTACAAGTCGGAATTCTTGGCGAATATGTCCCACGAATTGCGGACGCCGCTAAATAGCTTGTTGATTTTGGCTCGTCTACTTTCTGATAATCCAGAGGGGAACCTGACGCCGAAGCAAGTCGAATACACCCGCACCATTCATTCCGCAGGCACCGATCTGTTGGGACTGATTAACGACATCTTGGATCTGGCAAAAATTGAATCGGGAACGATGTCGGTTGACATCGATCAGATGTTATTTACCGATTTGCGGAGCCAGATGGAGCGAACGTTCCAGCAAGTGGCACACGACAAAGGACTCGCCTTTACCGTAGAATCCGACGAAAGACTGCCCAAGGGAATGTATACCGACTCGAAACGGTTACAACAAGTCCTGAAGAATCTGCTCTCGAATGCCTTTAAATTTACGGATCAGGGTGCAGTCCGATTACGAGTCGAGCTAGCCACAGGCGGCTGGAGTTCCGAGCAGGGCAGTTTAAATCGCGCCCAGACCGTCATTGCTTTTGCCGTCAGCGACACAGGGATTGGGATTGCACCAGATAAGCAGAGAATTATTTTTGAGGCTTTTCAGCAGGCGGATGGAACAACCAGCCGCAAATACGGCGGCACGGGTTTGGGCTTGTCAATCAGTCGAGAAATTGCCCGACTGCTGGGCGGAGAAATTCGTCTGGTGAGCAGTCCGGGACAGGGAAGCACGTTTACCCTCTATTTGCCGCAAGCTTATCAAGATGGGGCAGCAGGAATGAGTCCGGAAGTGCGAAGTATCCTTCCAGGAGCGAGGAGTCCCGTCGCCCCCAGTACCCTCGCACCCAGTATCCCTCAGACCCTTGATGTTCGACCGGCGATTCCATCGGCAACTCTACCAGCAACTCCACCAGCAACTCCACTGGCGACTCCACCGGCGAATCGAAACGACGGCGTTCGTTCCTCCAGTCTCGGAGAGGCAAGTGTCGCCGCGAGTCCCTACCCGCGTTCTGCACACATGGCTGACATTAGCGATGACCGGGACGATATCCAAGCGGGCGATCGCGTGTTGCTAATTGTGGAGGACGATATCAATTTCGCCCGGATCTTGTTAGATATGGCACGACAACAGGGCTTCAAAGGGCTGGTGGCGTTGCGAAGCGATACGGCTCTGGCAATGGTGCGAGAATATCAGCCGGATGCGATTACTCTAGATATCCGGTTGCCGGTGATGGATGGCTGGACGGTGTTAGACCGTTTGAAGCACGACCCAGGCACTCGTCACATCCCCGTGCATATCATCTCCGTCGAAGAAGTCCAGCAGCGCAGCTTGCAACAAGGAGCGATCGCTTATCTACAAAAACCTGTCAGCAGCGAAGCGTTAGCGCAGGCGCTATCTGACATTAAGGGATTTGTCGAGCGCCCCGTGAAGAACTTGCTGGTCGTAGAAGATGATGAAACTCAACGCCACAGCATTGTCGAACTAATCGGCAATAGCGACGTGCAGACGACGGCGGTAGGCACTGGGACAGAGGCACTCGAAGAGCTGAGAACCGGGCACTATGATTGCCTGGTACTGGATTTGGGACTGCCGGATATGACTGGATTTGAGTTGATGGAGCAAATCAAACAGGAGCCTAGCCTGACGACACTCCCGATCATTGTTTATACCGGCAGGGAATTAACCAAACAACAAGAAACCGAACTCAAGCGCATTGCCGAGACGATTATCATCAAAGACGTGCGATCGCCAGAACGTCTTCTGGATGAAACCGCCTTGTTCCTCCACCGAGTGCAGGCAAATTTACCCCGCCCGAAACAACAAATTCTGGAACAATTGCATCAAACCGATCCGGTTCTGACTGGCAAGAAAGTTTTGATTGTTGATGACGATGTGCGGAATATCTTTGCCCTCACCAGTATGCTGGAACTCCATCAAATGGAAGTGTTGTATGCCGAAAATGGCAGAGATGGCATTGCGAAGTTGCAAGAACGCCCCGACATTGATATTGTCCTGATGGACGTGATGATGCCGGAAATGGACGGTTACGAAACCATGCAAGCCATTCGCCAACTCGATTCATTCGCAACACTACCGATGATCGCTCTCACCGCCAAAGCCATGAAAGGCGATCGCGAAAAGTGTATTGAAGCGGGTGCGTCCGACTACATCACCAAACCTGTGGATACCGAGCAATTGCTCTCCCTGCTTCGCGTCTGGCTCTATCGATAAGGCAAAAGAAAAAAGGCAAAGAAGCAGCAAAAGTTCTTGCTGTTTCTTTGTCTCTGTTTCTTTTACCTTTCTACTTTTTACTTTTTACTGTATGAACACGCCCAAAAATAGCAGCGAACTTGAAGATATTGAAATTCAGTTGCTATTGGAGGGCGTGTATCGTTACTACGGATTTGATTTCCGAAATTATGCTCCCGCTTCACTCAAGCGCCGCATCTGGAATGCGATTCGTGCGGAGCATTTAAGCAGTGTATCCGCGCTTCAGGAAAGAGTCCTCCACGATGCAAACGCGATGGAGCGATTTCTGCTCGGTCTCTCCGTCAACGTGACCGCCATGTTCCGCGATCCGACCTTTTATTTAACATTTAGAAATAAAGTTGTTCCCTTATTGCGAACATATCCATTTATTCGGATCTGGTGTGCAGGTTGTTCAACTGGAGAGGAAGTTTATTCAATCGCAATTTTGTTGCAAGAAGAAGAGCTTTATCACCGTTGCCGCATCTATGCAACCGACATGAATGAGATGGTATTAAGAAAAGCCAAAAGTGGCATTTTTCCCCTCCATTTAATGCAGGAATATACTCAGCATTATCTCAAAGCAGGCGGGATTAAGTCTTTTTCGGAGTATTATACCGCTGCTTATGATAGCGCTATTTTTCGGGCGTCACTCAAAGAAAACATTATTTTTTCTCAACATAATCTAGCTATCGATGGTTCTTTTAATGAATTTAATGTCATCTTATGTCGCAACGTCCTAATCTATTTCAATCCATTTCTTCAGGAACGGGTTCACAATCTTTTGTACGATAGCCTTTGTAGATTTGGGATTTTAGGATTAGGTCGTCAGGAATCCCTGAAAACCACTCTATACGAAAAACACTATGAGGAGTTAGAAAATCATGAAAAGATTTACCGAAAATTGGCTTAATTAAAACTTTCCAATTACAAATTACACATAAATGCAAGATTTCCCAAATCAATGGAATAAAAAGGAGGTGAACATTTTTTAGGTCAAGAGTAGTAGGTAATTGGAAATCCTTCACTACCCACCCGTTTTATTGAGTTTTGCCCATCTACTGATTCATGGTGAGTATGACTTTTGATATTGTTGTTGTCGGCACATCATTAGGTGGGTTACAAGCTTTAACCGTAATGCTCGCAGGTCTACCAAATACTTTCCCAGCGGCTGTGGTTGTCGTCCAACACCGTCACAAAGCCTCTGATAACACGCTGAGCTTCTTTCTCCAGCAGTACAGCACTTTGCCGGTGGCGGAAGCGGAAGATAAAGAAGAAATTCTGCCTCGACGGGTATACCTAGCTCCCGCTGATTATCACTTACTGGTGGAACCCCGACAGGCATGGGGACACCGCCAAGGTCGGTACGGAGGCATCGCCACATTAGCACTCTCCACTGAGGCTCCTGTATGCAATGCCCGACCGTCGATTGATGTGCTGTTTGAATCGGCGGCTGATGCTTATGCACAGAGAGTTATCGGGGTGATTTTAACCGGAGCAAGTCAGGATGGAGCGAAAGGCTTGGCAAAAATTAAAGCACGCGGCGGACGGGCTATAGTACAAGAGCCTGCAACAGCAGAAAGCCGGATTATGCCGGAAGCCGCGATCGCATCTGTAACGGTAGACTGGATTGTGCAGCTCCAAGACATTGCCCCTCTTTTAGTCAACCTTTGTCAATCGGCTGTGAGGTGAAAAAATCAGATATGTGACGCCAAAGCCCTAGTAGCTCAACAGCCGAATCTAGACACATCAAATCTTCATCTAAAAACCCTGGATTCTGGTTTCTAAAATTTGTAACTTTGGATAGTGGTATCAATAGCGAAACAGTGGCAGGCTCGACAAAGCCGCTCAAACAAGTCCCGACCTTCCAGAAAATGCAGCCCGAAGAAATAGTTAACGTCCTCCTTGTGGACGATCACCCAGAAAATTTACTGGCTTTGGAGGCGATCCTGGGCAGCCTCGGTCAAAATTTGGTCAGAGCTACATCGGGCGAACAAGCCTTGCGATGTCTGCTTGAGCGGGATTTTGCCGTGATTTTGCTTGATGTCCAGATGCCCGGTCTAGATGGATTTGAGACGGCAAAGCTGATTCGACAACGACAGCGATCGCGCCACACGCCGATTATTTTCCTAACCGCATTTAGCAGTAGCGATTCTCTGGTTTTCAAAGGTTATTCCCTGGGTGCAGTAGATTACCTGCTGAAACCGCTGGAGCCGGAAATATTAACCTCCAAGGTGGGGGTGTTTGTTGACTTATTCAAGAAAACCGCAGAGGTGAAACGACAAGCGGCACAACTGACTGCTGTTAACTTAGAACTTAAGCAAAGTGAAGAGCGTTTTCGCTCGTTAAGTGCCTGCTCGCCCCTAGGCATTTTTATGACCGATATTGAAGGGCGCTGTACATACGCAAATCCGCGCTGCCAAGCGATTTGTGGCTTAACGCCTAATGTAGAAACGGGAACTTTAGCCTCGCTCTACGAAGAAGGCTGGTTGCAGTCGGTACATCCAGAAGACCGCGATCGCGTCTATAGACATTGGTCTACTTGCATGAGCATCGGTCAGGAATGCTCTAACGAGTTTCGCTGCCAAACTCCGGAGGAGATTGTGCGTTGGGTTTACCTGCGCTCCTCCCCGATGCTGACCGATACCGGCGAACTTATCGGTCATGTCGGCACCCTAGAAGACATCACCGAGCGCAAAGCCGCAGAGGAAGCCCGCGCTCAGATGATCCGCGAACAGGTGGCACGACAGGAAGCCGAGGCGGCGAACCGGATTAAAGATGAGTTCCTCGCCACCCTCTCTCACGAACTCCGCACTCCCCTCAACTCGATGCTGGGTTGGACTCAACTGCTCCGCAGTCGCAAGTATGATGAAAAAACAACAGCCCGTGCCCTGGAAACGATTGAGCGCAACGCCAAGTTACAGGCGCAACTGATTGAGGATATTCTCGATGTCTCGCGGATTATTCGCGGGAAGCTGCGGTTAAATATCTGTCAAGTTAATCTTGTACCCGTGATTGAGGCGGCGCTGGATGCGGTTCGTCCGGCGGCTGAGGATAAAGAAATTCAATTGGAAAGTATACTCGATCGCTCCGTGGAACTGGTTCCTGGCGATCCTAACCGCTTGCAGCAAGTTGTTTGGAATCTACTCTCCAATTCGATCAAGTTCACGTCTTCAGGAGGAAAGGTGCAGGTGCGCCTTTTCAAGGATGGCGATCGCGCTCAAATTAGCATCAGCGACACCGGCGTGGGCATCAGCCCAGATTTTCTCCCCTATATTTTCGATCGCTTCCGTCAAGCAGATAGCACCACCACCAGGCGCTATGGTGGATTGGGACTCGGTTTGGCAATTGTCCACAACTTAGTGGAACTGCAAGGCGGCACGATTGAGGCAAGAAGTGAGGGAGAAGGGAAAGGGTCAACATTTATCGTGAAGCTGCCAGTAGTATCCGATCAGCTCAAGACTTGCGATTTGGAGTCTATCTCCTCAGGTAAAAAAGTCGCGGTCGCGTCTCCTCCCTCTCTGGAAACGTTGCAGGTGTTGGTGGTGGATGACGATACGGATACCCGCGATTTTTTGAGGGCGGCGCTAGAACAATACCACGCTCAAGTGACGGCTGTGGCATCGGTTCAGGAAGCGATGCAAGCTCTAGAACACTTAAAACCCGATGTACTGGTGAGCGACATTGGAATGCCGAATGAGGACGGTTATGGCTTGATCCGCAAAGTTAGAGCTTTGGAATCTCAGCGAGGAGAAACGAGCATTCCCGCGATCGCGCTGACTGCTTATGCCAGGGGTGAGGAGCGATCGCAGGCACTCGAAGCAGGTTTCCAGGTACACCTACCTAAACCCGTTGAGGCAATCAAATTAATTGCTTCTGTGGCAAACTTGGCGGGGCTGAGTACAAAGCTCGCAGACGTGTAGCAATCTCTAAACCAATCGTTCTTTCAATCAGGCGATTTCTATAACGAGATTGCTTGCTAGCCGCACGGCTGTAAGCGTTGGTTAGGCGATAGATATCCCGCGATGGGAGCAGGACTATCTGTTCGCGCCGATCGTCTTGTCGAAGAAGTCGAACGTCCGCTACAGCGCCTTGAGCGACGCTTCGCGTGTCTGCTTGTAGGTCGATCCGATGAAGCTGTGACCCATCCCCACACAGAAAAAGGCATAAAAAAAAGGAGAGCCACTTGGGCGACTCTCCCGATCATCAGGGTGCATCTACTAAACAAAATATATCACTTGGGGATGAGGGGTGTCACCCCTTATTTTGTTTTTTTCGTGAAGTTTCCTCGCTTTTATGTGAAGTGAAGACGAAGATAATTGTCAACATAAATCAGGCAAAGGGTTGTGCGGCAAATGTAGCAGATACGTATTTCTGCGAGCGATCGCCTGCACATCCGCTACATTTTCTACCAGCACCCGTTGCCTGGGCTTCAGCCTTGCGGAGTAGGTTTTGACGACTCCGCAAGGCGGTATATTTTGGCTTGTCTAACTAACTGTTCAACTTCTTAGCCATCATTTGGTTCGTGAGTTTCGGGTCAGCTTGACCTCCTGTTTGCTTCATCACCTGCCCCACAAAGAAACCCAACAGCTTAGTTTTACCGCTGCGATACTGTTCCAGCTCTTTGGGATTTGCCGCTAGAACTTCATTGATGATTTTTTCCAGCTCTCCCTTGTCAGAGATTTGCTTGACTCCTTTGCTCTCTACCAGTTCTTTCGCAGAACCCCCTTTAGAGAGCAACTCTGGCAGAATCTCTTTAGCGATTTTGCCGCTGATAGTCCCGTCTTCAATTAAGGAGATGAGTTCCGCCAGAATCTGGGGTTTGAGGGCAATTTCAGCGATATTCAGTTTAGCGGTGTTGAGATAGGCAGAAATATCACCCATCACCCAGTTAGCCGCTTGCTTGGGATTCGCCTTGGCAGAAACCGCCGCTTCAAAATACTCCGACACCGATCTATCGTCGGTTAGGACGCGGGCATCGTAAGCAGACAAACCCAATTCACTTTCGTAACGATGACGTTTTTGCGCTGGCAGTTCCGGCAGTTCCGACTTCCACTTAGATAATTGCTCAGCGGAGACTTGTATGGGAGTTAGGTCGGGTTCTGGGAAGTAGCGGTAATCGCTAGAGCCTTCCTTCTTCCGCATACTCACTGTGCGTTGGCTACCTTCCTCCCAAAGCCTGGTTTCTTGAATAATTCGCTCGCCGGATTGGATGGCTTCAATTTGCCGGTCGATTTCGTACTCAATCGCCCGTTGGATGGCGTTGAAGGAGTTCATATTTTTGATTTCGACCTTCGTGCCAAACTCCTTCTGACCAACCGGACGCACGGAGATATTCACGTCGCAGCGTAGCGAACCTTCTTGCATATTGCCGTCACTGACGCCCAGATAGCGGACAATCCGGCGCAGTTCTTGGGCATATTCAGCAGCTTCAACCCCTGAACGGATATCCGGTTCGGAGACAATTTCTACCAAGGGAATGCCGGTGCGGTTGTAGTCTACTAAAGAATAGGTAGAACCAGAGAGTCTTTCACTACCCGCATGAACCAATTTCCCAGCATCTTCTTCCATGTGCAGGCGAGTGATGCCAATCTTTTTGCGGATGGGGTTGCCATCTGCGTCAGTTAGCTCAACCTCTAGCCAACCATGTTCGGCAATGGGCAAATCGTACTGAGAAACTTGATAATTTTTGGGCAGATCGGGATAAAAATATTGCTTACGGTCAAATTTGCTATAAGGAGCGATCGCGCAGTTGAGAGCCAAACCGGCTTTAACCGCGTACTCCAGCACCTTTTGATTCAGCACCGGCAATACTCCAGGCATTCCCATACACACTGGACAGACATTCTGATTGGGCGTCGCACCAAATTCGGTGGAGCAATTACAGAAAATCTTGGTTTCGGTACTGAGTTGACAGTGAGTTTCCAGACCGATAATAGCTTCGTACTGAGTTTTAACCGGAGCAGCAGTCGTCATGAGCTTACAGAGTGCAGATAATTGCAACACTTCGGCTCTATTTTAGCTTTGTCTTAACCTCGCAGCCCTTAATTAATCAAAAACGACTTCTGGATTCATGTCTGCTGGTGATTTCCAATCGATTCCGTACTCTGCTTTTAAAATACGTTTCTTCTCAGCCCAGAATCGCTCGGCAAAGGCTGCGTCTCTTGGTTCGTTCGCCAGGTTTTCGTCTGCTTTTCGACCGGCGTCTGCAATCAGTTGTTCATATTTCGGAGCAAATTCTTTTAAATCGTGCTTGATTTCCCCTGGATTCTTTCCCAGGTTCAGCCTTATTTGAACTTCCCGAACTAGCTTAGGCAGAACAAAGGCAACATAGCGATCGCGATACTTCTCACTTTGACTGACATCATCTGGCGTTTTTTGGAGTCCTAGTCTCGCCCCGACTCCTAATAAGGTTAGGCTTAATAAAATTCCTAGAATAACCTTTGAGGATTTCATCAACCAACTCTCCTAAATTAGGGAATGCCCAACATCTTAGCATCAGAACTAAAGATGTCTATCCGCTCATTTTCATCTGGATAAAGTAGAGGATGCACGCTTGCGATCGCTCGTTTCTAGTTCGGTTTAAATCTTGCAGCGAGAAATTAAAAATTGCGAACTGCCTTAATTCGGCGCTATCGGGATTACTCTCAAATAATTTAGCTTCCGTTAGATAGTCAGAAGCCGAGTTGACTTCCAAAATGAGTCTATAAAAGCGAAATAATTTAGCAATATAAATTTTGAAAGTATTACTAATCTAACGATCGCCGATTTTATTTTTAGGGATATAAAATTAGTCGTTGCTTCGCAAGCGACGCCGAGGAAACAAAGGAACGGAAATAGATGAATTCACGACGGATCTAAATCTTTTGACGATTCAGTTGAAGAAGCGCGATCGCTGAAATTCTCTCTTTTTGTATACGCCTTTTGGCTTGTGAATATGCTAAAAAAAACCAGCCACTCGCGGCGACTGGTCAAGCTTGCTGTGTTGGGAGGAGGAAAACCTGATGCCAAGACGAAAAAGCTATGCAATTATCCCGTAGATAGCCAACCTGCGTCTCGATACACTAAGTCGTCCCTTGTTAAGGAATGTAACACATTTTTTTCAAAAGCTGCAATATTTATTTACAAACAGTCATTTGTGCGTGTGCCAACTTGTGCATTAAATGCCGAACAAAATAATGTAAGTTCCCCAAGCCGCAGCTAAACAGGCAATAATCGTTGACCAGATAGGGTGCCGACTAAGACTGGTGATGCCGCCTTGGGTTCGTAGGGTTTCTAAGTCAATCCAGGGGGTCGCGCCTTGCCGAAACCATCCAGTTGCGGTGACTTGCCGATTTACGAAGTCGCTGGGACGAGCGGACAAGGGTAAAAGATTACCAATAGAACCCAGCCCAGAGCAATAATGTAACTTAACCAAGCCAGTATCGGTTTGCAGGATTAAATCCTGTCCCAGCCAGTTGCTAATCCCTTGACGCCCCAAGAGTTTTCCTTGCAGACGCACCGGCTGACTATCGACAGGTAAAGCATCGATTCGAGTCGATAAATCGGATAGGTTGGGGTTTGTTTGCAGAGTGGAAGCTTTGATATCTGGAAAGAAAGAATTGATCCGCAAAAAGGTGCCAATGCTAAAACCTATTGGCAGACAACCGACGAGGATCGTCCAGTAATCGTCGAGTATCCAAGCGAGTTGCCGGATTCCCAACCAGCTGCCAATCCACCCCAACAGCCAGAACAAGCACCCCAAGGCTAAACCAGACAAAATGCCAAAGAAGGGGGCACCTTGTAACCAAAGTTTTGACTTCTTAGTTTTGAGCGAAGATGCTCGAATCCGCTGTTCGGACATTTGAGTGGAGTCAAGTTCTGTCTCTAGCTTCCAGTGGCGGGCGTAGAGGCATAACAAGTACAGGCGATCGCCCATTAAAGGATGGCTGTTGTTGATGACCATCCACTGGCGATGGGGGTTGAGGTAGCCCCATTGCAATAGGGATTCCCAAGGCGTCTGGGAGGGAAAGCTGCCCAAGCTGATGGCTTGCCGATACCCCACTGGCGTTAGTAAATCAAAGCCTTCTAAAAGCCAGCCGGTGGACTGGTGTTTTTGGATATCAGCAGCAATGCCACGGGTAACTTTCAATAAAGCGCGGGTGAAGGCATTTGGGTTGCCAGTGATATCTGCGGCTATGCGATCGCTATAGATAATTCGCAGCCGCGACAGCCACAAACCGATAAAGCAAACTAACCAAAATAAGCCGTAACTCAAAGCCGAAACAACCGCAGCCGGAATCTTTAGCAGGGGGCTTTTTAAGCGGTCTCCCCACTGCGCGACTTGTCGGTACAAGGTGTAAGGAATCTGGGCAATTAGCATGATGAGGGACATCACTGCCAAATTCAATCCCAACGGTAAACAAGCCAGGGCAATCCACCAACAAGTCCAAGCCCAGTCTGAGTTCCTCAACAGGCTGAAAAAGCCTCCAATCAGGAACATTGCGGTTGCCATCACCAAACCGACTAGCTTGTTTTGGACAATGTGTCCCAACTCGCTAGCATAAATTGTGGCAATTTCATCGTCTGCCAGTTGATCTAAGAGTCCTTGACTGACCACAATTCGGGCAGTGCGAGGCAGATTTCCATAAGTGAGTGCGACTGGGGCGCTGATGGGTAAGATCCGCAAAGTCGGCACGGGCAAACGGCGCTGTCCGCAATAGCGGGGTAGCATCTTGGCGGCTTCTGGGCTGGATTTAGACAGCGCTGACAGCGACAGCGATTGCATCTTCTCAAATTGCTTGAGGAAGAAGTCTAGTAGCCAGGGAGACAGACACGCTAGCAGCACCAACACGGTTACGATAGGCCAAGTCGGGTCTTCGTAAAAAGCTGGAATAGGCTGCAAAAATGGCAGGTTGATGAGGAAGTTGTTGGTCGTCGTCATCAAGAACTGCACGAAAACGCGAATTACCCAGAAAAGCGCGATCGCAGTCCCTGCTTGAAGCAACCACAGACGTTCTGGTTTCACTGCTGGCATTGCTCGCCATCCTTTGGCGCGTCCTGCTTGACGCCAGCCAATACTACTGGTCGATTCTAGAATTTTCTCATCTGTTGGCGTCTCAGATGGTGTTTCAGATGGCGTCTCAGAAATGACCCCTGTCTCTGCTACTGTATCTGGCGCAATCGGTGCTTCTGCCGGGGCGGCTACTTCTGCCTCTAGGTTGCTTTCCGCTTCTTTCCCTTTGCCCTGTACTAAGGGTGAGTTGGAGGGTGTTACCTTTTGTACTGGCTTAGTGCTGTTCGCCCTGACGCTTTTAGAGGCAGGTTGAGCGGCTTTTGCCCCCTGTGCGGGTGAAGTGGCAGGCGTTTGCAAGGGGACAAACCCGGTCGCGTCTAGAGCAGGCGACACGGATGGCTGAGGCTTTTGAGGCGGTTGGTCTAAGGGAATAAATCCGGTGACATCTGACGCAGGCGCAGCCCCTTGTGCGGGTGAAGTGGCAGGTGTTTGTAAGGGGACAAACCCGGTCGCCTCCGACGTTGGTGGAGGGGAAGGCGTTTTTTGAAGTTGAGGATAACGATTGACCAAATTAGCCAAATTCCGCTCTCCCCAGTCCTTCACCTTGGGATATTTGCTTTGACTGAGGGTTTGACAAAGCGATCGCGCTTTCTCGATTTCGCCAGTGCGTTCATAGGCAACCACCAGCCCCATCTGAGCGCGGAGGACTGTCTTTTGACTCAACTCAAACTCGCAAACGCCTTCTAGGTGGGCGATCGCATCTGGATAATTTCCCTGTTTCAGGGCTGCTAGACCAGCTTCCAGAGAGGGATTGGGAACAGAAGCCATAAAAATTCAACAGCACTCGGCTTCCTTCCAAGATACCCCTACTTCAGCGATCGCCTATCATTCAGCCAATTTTCAATTTTCAACCGCAGATGGCTATCCGTTTCAGTCGGATTCACCAATTAAAGTAAAAGCCGCCCAGTCTCTGGGGTCGGGGTGGTGTTTCATGGTTGTTAGCATCGCTTGCCGCAATGCTTGGGAGCGATCGGGGTTGAGCTGGAGATTTTTGTAAAACTCGGTCATTAAAGAGGCTGTTGGTGCATCGGGAACCGACCACAAAGAGACAATGACACTGGGGATACCGGCACTAATAAATGAACGTGATAAGCCAATCACGCCATCCCCGGTAATTTTGCCGCGTCCGGTGTCGCAAGCACTCAAAACGACTAATTCTGCATTGAGCTTCAGGTTTAAGATTTCAGCAGCCGTGAGCAAACCCTCATCTGAACCGGATGGAGCCAAAGCGATCGCACTGTTCAATCCCTGGATATCATCAAATATCCCATGTGTTGCCAGATGGATAATTCGGGCAGAAGGCAATGCTTGCGCGATCGCGGCTTTAGTCGCTTGCTTCCCTGTAATCGCCTGAGTCTTGAGCAGTTTAGCAATCTCTTTAGCTTCCTGTTCCGCCCCCGACAAATTCGATAACTGCTCGGCGGGTTCTCCAGGGTTCAGCACCACCTTAGGCATCGTGGGATTGCCGACTATCAACGCATTCTTGCTAGAAAAAGTCCGTGTATCCCCCAAAACCCGTTTTGTGCGCTGATGGGTTAAATCCAGCATTTGAATTGAGGGAGCCGTCAGAATGGTATGTTTTTCTATCAGGTATTTGCCAGAAGCATCTTGGAGAGCTGGAAATGGCGCGAGGAACAGCGCATCTTGTGGGATAAAAATCACGCGAGCATTTGGATCAACAGGTAGCTCTTCCGCAATGGGTTCAATCAGCAGTTGATGGAGTTGCTGTAATCGTTTGGTCGGGCTTTCTTCCTCTATCAGTTCCGCTACAATACCGCCACCGCGCCCCCTTACCCCTATAGATTCACGGGTATTGGCAACGAGGTCTTGTAGAGAAAGATTCTGTTTCTGCCACAGTGGTTTGAGATCGGCTGTCCGAAACGTCACTTCACCTGTAGGCTTGATGACCCAAATATAGAGTTCTGATTCCTTTGTTTGTTCTTTCCCTTGAACTTTGAAATTATCGTAAATAACCGAATATTCAACAAGAGTTGCATTTTGTTTCTTGGCAACTTGTTTAATCAGCTCGATATTGGGCGTAGTAATGCTAGATTGCTCTTTTGGTTTAGGTTCTAATCGAGAAGCCAGTAACTCCACAAAAGCACGCGCCCTTCCTCGTTCGGCAATTTCCAAGGCTTCATTAGTTTTATTCTGAGCAATTAAAACTTCCTGCAACAGGCGGTAAGTCCGAGCTTGCCTTTCAAAAATAGAAACTTTATTAGCATCTTCTAATTTAACTCGTAAATCTTCCCAAATCTTGATAGCATCGCGGAGGTATTTTTCAGCTTCCGGTAGATTACCTTTTTTGCGATAAGCATTAGCTAAATTATTCAAGGCATTGCCTTCTGCTTCCTTATCTTCTTTTTGTTGTGCAATAGCTAAGGTTTGTTTGTAGTAATCAATTGCTTTCGTAGCATCTCCTTGGGCTAAGTAAATATTTGCCAAACCTGCCAAACCTTCGTATCTGCTGAATTGTAATGTTTCTGTATAATATTGAATTGCTTTGGCATAATCGCTTGAATAATAATAAATATTCGCCAAGTTAACTTTATTTTTAGCGATGCCAAAGACGTTTTCTTGTTCCTCGTCAATACTTAATGCTTGCAAATAATCTTTAATTGCTTTTTCAGTTTTCCCCTGTTGATTATAACTATAGCCTCGACTTCGTAAAATCTCTGCTTTAATTTGAGGATTAGAGTAATTTTCGACAAGTATTAAAGCATCCTTGTAAAACTGAATAGCTTTGTCATAAGCAGCTAAAGAGTTATAAACGTTTCCCAGATTTGAGAGAATATTTATTTGTCTTTCTAAGTAATTATATTGTTTGGCTAGGTTGAAGGCTTCAGTGTAGTAATTAATTGTCTTGGTGTATTCGCCTATGCAATAGTAAGCATTACCCAGTTTTTCACGCATAAAGCTTTCATTTTCTTTATCTCCAATTTCTTTGTAAACTTTAAGCGCTTTTTCCCAAGGCTCAAATGCTAAGGCACAATTAGGTGGAGGAAATTCCAGATTTCTCAGTGTGTCTGCTTTGGCTAGCAAAGAAGAAGGTGTTTCAGGCAAAGTCAAAGTTGCTAGAAGCTTGCCTGACAAGTTCCACAAACGGATAGTGCCGTCATCAGATGCAGTAGCAATCAATTTTCCATCAGAGCTAAAGTTAGCGCTGTTGATATCAAACTCATGTCCTTTTAGTTCGGCTATTAATTTGCCAGAAATATCCCAAACACGAGCTGTCTTCCGAGAGATTGTAAGGATAAATTTTCCATCAATGCTAAAACTGGCACTGTTGACTCTATCCTCATGCTTTGTTTCTACTAACTGCTTGCCAAAGGTATCCCAGATACGAGCTGTACCATCAGCCGATGTAGTAACAATTAGCTTTCCGTCAGGGCTAAAGCCAGCACTGTTTACTCTTTGTTGATGTCCTTTGAGTTCCACTAATAGGTTAAGAGAAGTATTCCACAAACGAGCAAACCCATCTTCAGAGGCGGTTATAATTTGCTTACCATCTGGACTAAAACTCGCACTTGTAACATAATTTTCAAGCTCCGCAAGCAATCTCCCGGCAATATCCCAAAGGCGCACTTCATTAAATAAGCCTGTAGTGATAATCAGCTTACTATCAGGGCTAAAACTTGCACCGTATATACCACTCCACTTATTGCCTTGAAGTACTGTTAGTAACTTACCAGAAGTATCCCAAATACGAGCTGTTTCGTCTGAAGATGCAGTGACAATCAAGTTCCCATTTGGGCTAAAACTAGCACTCCAAACTTCATCCTGATGCCCTTTGAGTACCGCCCATGGATTTCCGGACTTGTCCCAAAGTCGGGCTGTTTTGTCCTTAGATGCAGTAACAATAAACTTACCATTCGGGCTGAAACTTACCGTGTTAACTTGATGTTCATGACCTTTAAGTTCAGCTAACAGTTTGCCTGAAACTTTCCAAATACGAGTAGTCCCGTCTTTAAAAGTACCAACAATACGTTGTCCATCGGGACTAAAAATAGCGCTTATTGCTAGGTTCAGATTGATAGCGATTTCGGTTAGCAGCTTACCGGAAGTATCCCAAATACGGCTCGTACCATCCCAAGATGCAGTAGCTATCCGCTTGCCATCAGGACTGAAACTGGCATTTACAACCTGTTCTCGATGCCCCTTAAGTTCGACTAGCTGCTTACCTGACAAGTCCCAAATACGGGCAGTTTTGTCCCAAGATGTGGTGACTATTCGATTTCCATCAGGACTGAAACTGGCACTATCGACATTTTCTTCGTGACCTTTGAGGATAGCTAGCTGCTTGCCTGATAAGTCCCACACACGGGCTGTTTCATCCCAGGATGCAGTAACAATGAGTTTACCATCTGGGCTAAATTTTGCATTTCTGACAGAACTTTCATGACCTTTGAGTTCCACGAGCTGCTTGCCTGACAAATCCCACACACGGCCGGTTTTATCACCAGATGCAGTAACAATTAGCTTGCCATCAGGACTAAAACTAGCACTGTTAACCTCATCCTCGTGTCCTGTTATGAGCAATAGCTGTTTACCTTTTGTATCCCATAAACGGACAGTTTCATCTTTGGATGTGGTAACAATTAGTTTGCCATCCGGGCTAAAACTCGCAGTGTTGACGCAACAGTTATGTCCTCTCAGTTCTGCTAAGAACTTACCGGAAATATCCCAGACACGAGCCGTTTCATCATCGGATGCAGTGACAATCAGTTTACCATTGGGGCTAAAATTGGCATCTAAAACACAACACTTATGTCCTCTGAGAATCGCCTGTAATTGACCCGAAGAACTCCAAATACGAGAGATACCATCATCCGATGCGGTTACAATTAACTGACCATCGCCACTAAAACTCGCACTTCTAACTCTTCCTGGAGATTTTCGTTCAGATGATCGTTGTGGAGATTTTGGTTCCAGCGCCTTAAATTGAGCAAGCGATTTATCGGATAAATACCACACATGAGCTATGCCACCCCTATAAGTAGTAACGATGTATTTGCCATCTGCACTGAAGCGGGCATTATCCCCATTTCCTAGTGCTGCTAGCCGCTTGCCGGAAGTATCCCAGAGGTAAATATCAACACCTTCAGTAACAATCAGCTTACCATCGGGGCTAAAAGCAGCGCTGTTGCCTCCTTGGAGTTCAGCTAGCTGCTCACCAGAGATATTCCAGATTCGGGTTGTACGGTCTTTACTTGATGCCGTAAGAATTAGCTTGCCATTTGGACTAAAACTTGCTGCGTTTACTTCTTTTTGATGTCCTTTGAGTTCTGCTAGCAAATTGCCTGAAGTATCCCACACACGGGAAGTTTCATCGTCAGATGCTGTGACAATCAATTTGCCATCTGGGCTAAAACTGACACTATTAATGTCTCCCTCATGTCCTTTGAGTTCTGCTAGCTGTTTACCAGAAATATCCCAGACACGAGCAGTTTTATCTCTAGATGCAGTGACAATCAATTTACCATCCGGACTAACACTTACAGCAGCTTGGCGTAAGCTAGCGTTGAAGCTCAAGGAAACTTTGAGTTCGGTTAATACCTTGCCAGCGGTGTTCCACAATTGAACTGCATCGAATGAATTGGTAATAATATACTTTCCATTTTCGCTAAAGTCTGCTCTGTAAACATCTTTGAGTTCTGCTAACAACTTGCCTGAGGTATCCCACAAACGGGCTATTTTGTCTTCTGATACAGTAATAATCTGCTGCGTCTGTGGGCTAAAAGTAGCATAAATATTTTTTTTCTGATTTCCTTTAAGTTCTACTCGCTGCCGATTTGACAAATCCCATACGAAGAGGGTTTCCTCTTGCCAATCCTTACTGGAAGCAATGACAACCAATTTACCCTCTGGGCTAACGCCACCATCCTTAAAAATGGCCTGTTCCGTTCGTAGTTCTGTTAGCAACTTTTTGGAGGTGTTCCAGACACGCGCTGTACCGTCAACAGATGCAGTAACTATAAGTTTCCCATCCGGACTAAATTTGCCACTGTTAACACTACCCTGATGCCCTGTCAAAAAAGCTAGTATTCTACCCGAAGAGTCCCAAAAAGCTGCTGTTTGGCGAACTGAACCTGTAACAATCCGTTGCCCATCAGGACTAAAAGTTGCACTGTATACACCTTCACTATGCCCTCTCAGTTCTGCCAATTGTTTCCCCAACAAATCCCACACCCGTGCCGTTTTATCATCCGATGCTGTAACTATTCGCTTGCCATCGGGACTAAAAGTTGCACTCCATACTGTGTCAGTATGCCCAGTCAGTTCCGCCAACAGCTTGCCAGACAAATCCCAGACACGGGCAGTTTTGTCAGCAGATGCGGTGACTAGACGTTTGCCATCTGGACTAAAACTCGCACTGTAGACACTGCCTGAATGTCCTTTGATTTGCAGCAGTAACTTGCCCGAAGTGTCCCACACGCGAGCAGTTTTGTCAGCACCTGCGGTGACGATACGTCCTCCATCGGGACTAAAACTGGCACTATAAACATTGCCTTGATGCCCAGTAAGTTCCGCTAGCTGTTTGCCCGACAAATCCCACACACGGGCAGTACCGTCAAACGATGCGGTGACAATGCGATCGCCATCGGGACTAAAATTGGCACTCCGGACACTAGCCGAATGCCCCCGCAGTTCTACTACCACCTTGCCAGAGGTATCCCACACCCACGCAGTACCGTCAGTTCCGGCGGTGACAATTAGCTTGCCATCTGGGCTAAAACTGGCGCTGTTGACACTCCCCTGATGCCCTTTGAGTTCAGCTTCTTGTGCGATGTAATCAATAAAGCTGCCTGATACAGCCGGTTTGGCGGCTGTATTTTGGTCTAATTTCTGGTTATGGGGGGTTTGCGCGATCGCCTTCATATCGAATATGACTGGAAAATAAACAGGCAAGGGGGTTGAGATACCGAAGGCGAACCAAGGTAGAAAAAGTAGACCAATTCTTGGGAGACGCATAAATCTCAATGAGGGCAGCGCGATCGCGATTATCTACTGGAATACTTATCTCTCACAATTTGGCACTTATGTAATTCGATCTATAGTTTTTTGCCAGAAACTGGGTTTCTCGAAGAATTGCTCCTGCAAACTGGATTGGGAAGGAAGCGATCGCCCTCTTCTCAACCAAATCTGGCGCTAGACTGGACAGTGTTGCCAAGAGTCCAACCCTATGTCGTATCCAGATAAACCCCTCACTTATCCCACTAGCCAAAAAGTCGATCAGGTTGATGACTATCACGGGACAAAGGTATCTGACCCTTACCGTTGGCTAGAAGATCCGGACTCGGATGAAACTAAGGCTTGGGTTGAGGCTCAAAATCAAGTTACTTTTAGCTATTTAAATGAAATTCCGGTTCGGGAAAAAATTAAGCAACGGCTAACACAACTGTGGGACTACGAAAAATATAGTCTTCCGTTTAAAGCAGGCGATCGCTATTTTTACTTCAAAAACGACGGCTTGCAAAATCAAAGCGTTCTCTATACATTAACGTCCCTGGATGGCGAGCCAAAAGTTTTGCTAGATCCCAATAAACTTTCAGAGGATGGCACCATTGCTCTGTCAGGTATTGCTATCAGCGAAGATGGGAATTTGATGGCGTATGGTTTATCCACCTCTGGTTCAGATTGGCAAGAATGGAAGGTACGCGATGTTGAGACGGGCGAAGACCTTTCCGATCATCTCAAGTGGATTAAATTCTCTGGCGCGTCTTGGACGAAAGACAACCAAGGTTTTTTCTATAGCCGCTACGATGAACCGAACGAAACAAGCAAATTAGAAGATATTAACTACTATCAAAAACTTTTCTACCACCGACTGGGTAAGCCACAATCTGAGGATATCCTCGTCTACGATCGCCCTGACCAAAAAGAATGGGGTTTCAGCGGTGGCGTCACCGAAGATGGGCGTTACCTAATTATCAGCGTGTGGCGAGGAAGCGACCCTAAGAATTTGGTGTTTTATAAGGATTTAACCAATCCAGATGCGCCCGTGATTGAGCTAATTAGCGAGTTTGAGGCTAGCTATAGTTTTATCGACAATGATGGCTCAATCTTCTGGTTTCGCACGGACTTAGACGCGCCTCGCGGTCGCGCGATCGCAATTGATACCTTCAATCTTCCCTCCTCTCCAGTAAGTAAGGAGGAATGGCAAGAAATCATCCCGCAGGCGGAAGAAGTCCTCGAAGGTGTGGGAATCCTCAATAATCAGTTTGTGACTGAATATCTAAAAGATGCCCGGACTCAGATTAAAATCTTTGAGCTGAACGGCTCCTTTGTGCGGGAAGTTGAGTTACCGGGAATTGGTTCGGCTGGAGGTTTTGGCGGTAAACGCTACGATACGGAAACTTTCTATAGCTTCACCAGTTTTACCACACCTGCCACTATTTACCGCTACGACATGGTTAGTGGTGAAAGTACAATTTTTCGTCAACCGAAAGTTGATTTCAACCCTGATGATTACAAGACAAAGCAGATATTTTATCGCAGCAAAGATGGCACCCATCTGCCCATGTTTATCACCTACAAAAAAGGGCTGCAACTAGATGGAAGCAACCCTACTTATCTCTATGGCTACGGCGGTTTTAACGTCTCCCTGACGCCTAGTTTCTCGGTTGGCAATCTGGTGTGGATGGAGATGGGCGGGGTCTATGCTGTCCCCAATTTGCGCGGCGGCGGCGAGTATGGAGAGGAGTGGCACCAGGGCGGCACGAAGCTAAATAAGCAAAATGTCTTTGATGATTTCATCGCGGCGGCGGAGTGGCTAATTGCTAACGGCTATACAACCCCGGAAAAACTTGCTATCGGCGGCGGCAGTAATGGGGGATTGTTGGTGGGTGCGTGTATGACTCAGCGCCCGGATTTATTCGGTGCGGCGTTGCCAGCGGTGGGAGTGATGGATATGCTGCGCTTCCATAAATTCACGATTGGCTGGGCTTGGACTTCGGATTATGGTTCTCCGGAAAACCCGGAGGAGTTCAACGCGCTTTATGCCTATTCGCCGCTGCACAACCTCAAACCTGGGACCTCTTATCCAGCCACGATGATTACAACAGCGGATCATGACGATCGGGTGGTGCCTGCCCACAGTTTCAAGTTTGCTGCCGCTTTGCAAGCAGCTCATACAGGTGTTGCACCCGTATTAATTAGAATTGAGACTAAAGCGGGACATGGGGCTGGGAAGCCAACGACTAAGATTATTGAGGAAGTTGCGGATCGGTGGGCTTTCCTGGTGCGGGAGGTGTTCGCGTAGCGGCGCGGATGCGCGAGAGCGATCGCTCGACTCAAATCGATTGCTATCTCACTCAATCATCAGTCATTATCTGCCTGGTTTGAAGAGCAAATCCAAGGAGCAATCCCCTATCAAACATCGCCAAAAAAGATAAGTTCCATGAATCTAAAATCAGCCCAGCGTTATGCACAATCGGCGGTCATCCCCTATCGCATCAAAAACGGAAAAATCGAAGTTTTGTTGATCACTTCCTCAACAGGCAAACGCTGGGTGATTCCTAAAGGAATGATTGAGCCGTTTATGACCCCGCAAACTTCGGCAGCCAAAGAAGCCTGGGAAGAGGCGGGGATCATCG
This sequence comes from Trichocoleus sp. DQ-A3, assembly GCF_039961975.1. Lineage (NCBI taxonomy): Bacteria > Bacillati > Cyanobacteriota > Cyanophyceae > Leptolyngbyales > Trichocoleusaceae > Trichocoleus > Trichocoleus sp. DQ-A3. Next base: position 25,926 of record NZ_JAMPKC010000020.1, read on the forward strand.
GTCAGGTGCTACCGACTTTGATGGGGACTTACGAGTATCAAAAAGGGGGCGGCACCTGCCGGGTTGAGGTATTTTTAATGCAGGTGAAAACGGTGTTGGAAGTTTGGCCCGAAGCTAGCTTTAGAAAGCGACAGTGGGTGAGTGTGAAACAAGCGGTTAAGCGCGTTGAGGAAGCCGAACTCAAACGCATTTTCATGACTTTCGCCGATACCTTATTCACTCTACAATCACCTCTCGAATAGCCTGAATCGTTGATGGGGCTAAGGTGTAGGTATTTTTCAGGAATCTTTGAAAATCGCGGCTTCTGCTAAAACTGAGTAAAGCGATCGCTCTTGTTGATGCACGCGATCGCTCTACTCCAATCGCTCAATATTTAGTCGCTAGACGAGAAGTAAGCGAAGTTATGCCAGATCGAAAACAACCCAATGGTTGCCGTAAAATGCTGCGGCGCACTTTTTTATTTTTAGTAGGTTTGGCACTTGCTCAATTTTTAACCGAATTCTTCTCAATTCCCCAAAACCGCTCCAATTTTGCTAGTCTCGTTCGTCAGTTATGGGAGAAAGCGATCGCTTTCTGGGAGTCTCAAAACGGAGTCGCTCAAAAACCTCTACCCAGTAGTACGCCAACCCCAATAAGTAGCGTTTCTCCTGAGCCTTTACCTTCGCCAACTCCAAAAACCAGCACCACTTCTAAACCATCTCAACCGTCTTCCAAAACCAACGTAAATCCCGCTGTTGCTAAAGGAAAACCCGTACAAGTTACCCAAAAAACACTGGCTGGGGTGTCTTTTTATCAAACCACCATTGACCTCTCTGACCCCGAAACTTTCATCACTCTGGGATTAGCAAATAATGCAACTTATGCAAACGGGCCAACGGTGAGCAATGGTGATGAACCTTTTGCCAAGTTGGTAGCGCGTCAGAAGGCTGCTGTGGTAGCCAATGGCACCTTTTTTGATAAAAGTAACCAGAAGTGGGTTATGGGTAACATGGTGGCTGCTGGCAGATTTCTGAAATACAGCCGCTGGGAAAATTATGGGACTACCTTGGGGATTAAAGCAGGTAATCAATTAGAAATGATTACCGCCCGAACAGAAGGACAGCCGAATTGGGATCAACACTGGTTTTCAATTACTTGCGGACCAAGACTGATTAAACAAGGAAAAATTTCTATCTCGCCGCAATCAGAAGGCTTTGCCGATCCTCATGTTCTCGGTGTAGGATATCGGACTGCGATTGGGTTTCCAGCGAATCGAAAACAGTTATTTTTAATTTCTTTTCTTGCTAGTCTATCTTTACAACAAGAAGCCAACATTATGAAAGCGATTGGCTGTATTGAAGCAATGAATTTGGATGGTGGTGCTTCAGAAGCTTTAGCCCATAATGGAAGAATTTTACTTCCCGCAGGACGGAACCTGACGAATGTAATTGTTGTTTATGACACTAATTATCCTGCTCCTTCAGCTTTGAAAACATCTTGGCAACGCTTTCAAGCAGGCGATCGCCCCTCGATTCCTTTATAGCCGTCCCAAATGATTCGTGACGGCGAGATTACCCGACTTCTCCAGGAAGTCGGGGATCTGAAGCGCTAGCATCTCACCCCTAAAATAGGATTGCTGTATCAGCTTCCTCTTTAGATTTATCTTTTGTACAGCGTTAAGCATTCGCAGAGAGAAAAGGAATACTCTCAGCAAGCGGATCGTTAACACTTATCCCTTGTTTACTTGCCCAATACTCACTTAAAAAGTGAATTTGTATTAAGCCAACGATTAGATTGAATCCTGGTACAAAAATCCACCAGACAATCAGTGGTTCTTTCATCCCAGCTTCGCTGTAGAGTTCGTTTACAGTTTTATAGAGTCTGAACTGCACAATGTAAATCCAGGCAATTCCCACCAAGGAAAACCAACCAAACCAGCCAGGAACATCTGGATCGAATATACGCAACAATTGGGGAACTGCTATCCCCAAAACAAAAGGCGCTAAGCATAAAGTTCCTGACCAACCATAACCTTTGTAGCGACGTAATTCTTCTTGGATTATCCACTTATACCAGCCGTAATACAGCATCAGGGTGACAATCGATAAAAGAATCACTTGCCAAAGGGGACGGGTTTTTCCTAGAGGCTTGCTAGACATATTGACGGCTGAATTGCTAAAGTTTTGCTCTATCGTTTACATTTATTAATATACAGCATACCCCTCGCTAACGCCGCCTCTAATCTCAACCGTTTGTTCCACTTATCGGCAACCCTTTGGGCAATCCATAGAGAGCCTTTTTGGTTTGCTCTAACCTGCTGCTACTTTTTATTAGCAGTTCATTCTCTAATTGGCGCTTATTATCAGCTTTGATTAAAGCATCCATCGCTTCATAATATAAATCGTGATCGTAAGCAATCAATATCAAATCGGCTCCGGCATTCAGCGCCTTGACGGTAGCATTTCTCAAACCATCTTGACTGTTGTAAACTGCATACATACAAAAATCGTCAGTGATTAAAACCCCATCCTGTTGCCAATCATTTCTAATCATGCTAATTACTCTCTGGGAAAAGGAGACGGGATGTTCAACATCTACCGCCATCAATTTAGCATGACCCAACATCGTGAAAGCCTGAGATTTACTCATTAATGTCCGGAAGGGTACCCAATCATCCTGCGCTAATTCATTCACGGAAGTATGCAATTCTGCACTTTCAAGATGGGTGTCGGTCTCTACTCTTCCCAATCCCGGAAAATGCTTAATCGTACATCTAACCCCGTTAGCTTCTAACGTCTGACAATATAATAAAGCAAATTTTTCAACGACTTTTTTATCAGATGAAATAGCTCGCTTATAAATTTTAGAAAATTTATCGTTTGGATTAATCACTCCTTTGTTTAAATCCACCACAGGGGCAAAATTTAGATTGATTCCAATTGTAGATAGCTCACTTGCCTGAATTTTGGCATACTTGATGACTTTATCTTTCGCTTGTTCTAGATTTGCCGACTCAGAAATTACTTTTGATAATTGAGGTAATTGGGTTAGAGGGGGAGATAATCGAGATACTACACCCCCTTCTTGATCGGTCGTTATCCATAAAGGAGATAAACCTTGACTGCGGCGAATCTCCTGCAAAGCATTAATTTCTTGCTTGATATCTTCTTGGTTTTTATTTCTAATATTTCTGGTTGTGAGAAATATACCGCCTATGGCTTTTTTAGAAACTAGCTTCTTTACTTCATTTAAGTCTCGGTAGCCAATAATAAAGTGCTGACCCAGCTTTTCTATTTGGGATGGGTTGGCGTGGAATAAACTTTGTTTCAGTAAATTGAATCTTATTTCAACTGTTAAAGCTGTAAAAAGACTTAGGCAAGCAATCACTAGGATTGTTTTATTCAGGAATTTTTTTTTAAGCTTCGAGGGAGTAAAGGCTTTGATTTCAGTAAAAATCAAAGCTAAATTGATTGCGATTAAACCTAAAAATAAATAAAACTTTATGCTTGGGAGGAAAGGCGCTCTTAAATTAAAGGCAAGGAATAGAAGTGCGATCGCTAAAAATACTTTAAGTATTTTAAGTAAATTAACCATTTAAACAAAAAAGCAAAACTAGACATAGTTTGACGATTATTTATCTTGATTGAGCGATCGCTCAATCAGTTCCCGAATCGCTTGGGCGGTGGCGGGTGCGAGTAAAACGCCGTTGCGATAATGACCTGTGGCGAGAAGAACATTGCTGTAACCGGGCAGAAGACCGATAACAGGGGCGGGGCGTCCTTCGGGGCGGGGACGCAACCCCGACCAAGTTTTAAGGATTGTGGCTTCTTCTAGACTTGGGCAAAAAGCGATCGCTTGCGCCATGACTTCATCCAGATGGGCGGCATCTGCCACTATCTCATCCCCATTATTGGGAAACTCCACCGTCGCACCGACCCAGTATTCTGTGTCCGTGACGGGCACAATGTGAACATCATTGCCTGTAATTGTCGGCTGGAAATCTGCGCGCCCCATTGGCTGCGCTAGGCGCAAGTGCAACGCTTGTCCCAATACCGGGCGGATATCAATCGGTTGTTTTAAAGACGCTGTGAGTGGGGTGGAACCAAGCCCTGCTGCCACAATTAACCAATCAACATCAACTTGCCCTGCGGTTGTTTGAATGTGGCGAATGTCCGCATTTGTTGCTTCCTCTTCTAAGACGGTGACGCCAAATTTAAAGGTAACGCCGTTGCGTTGAGCAGCATCAACCAGCGCTAAAGTCAGAGCAACCGGGTCGAGTTGCCTGTCTTGGGGAGAATAAATCGCGCCGATTATCTCATGACTCAACTGAGGACAGCGAGACTGGAGTTGGGCGGCGTCCCAAATTTCCAGGTGCCAGCCTTGAGTGTGGCGAATTTCTACCAGTTTTTCCCAACGAGATAAATCTTCACCAGCAAAGCAGAGCATCAGAATTCCCTGGCGGTTGAAGGGGATCTGACGGTCTAAAAGCGCTTCTAGCTCTGGAATCAGGGTTTCATAGCGCTGGATGCTAGCCTGCCGCATTTTCCAGGCATTGCCCTTAATTTTGTGACTGATCGCGCCCATCAAGACGCCCAATGCAGCGCCAGTGGCGGCTTGTGCGGGTGGTTGCTTGTCCAAGACTGTAATTGTTAGCCCTGGAATTAGACTGAGTTCATAAGCGATCGCAGCCCCAACAACGCCGCATCCAATAATCACAACCTGACTCATTTGAGAGCGCATCAGAAAGAGCGCATGAGAAATGGGTAATCGGTAACGGGGTAATCGGTAACGGGGTAATCGGTAATGACGATCAGCCCTGAATTCTGAGTCAGTAGCAACGAACTCATGACAAATGACCCAGGACTAATAACTTTTTCCCAATTACCCCTTAATTGGCTATGCCTTCGGAATCAAGTTCATAAAGGCGTCGAACTCTTGCAATACAGAGCGGAAATTTGTCACCGCTTGCTGATAATCCGCCTCTTTCGCAGCCTGATCGATTCTGACCAGATCGCTGAACAAATCTTTTGCTGCTTGACGCGCTGCCTGTTTGTCCTTAGGAGCCAAGCTATCCGCCACACGGTTCATATTCCGTCGCAAATCTCCTAGTGGCCCGTGAATAAATGTACCCACATCTACCCATCGCCGTTGTTGGATGAAGGTTTGCAATGTGTTAAGGCGATCGCGCTGTTCTTGAATTCCTGGAAGCGATTGCTGAATCTGCTCAATCTGAGCCGCTGTGTAGGTAGGAGCCGATTTCGTTGCCGCAGTTGCACTACCGCAACTAATCATAAATGTGGCTACCACTGCCAAAATTAAACCCAAAATAGACCGATAACGTGCCATCATGCTATTTTTTGAAACCATGAATCAAATTTCCCCTGTTATTTTAGAGAAAAATCGGGAAAACGCGAGAGGAGAAGAGAAAAAGAGATGATATCACCCATTATCCAATTGCCTGACGACGCAGAAACCCTTGAATCGCATCGCTGACTTTGTCCGACCAATGGTCTTGAGGATAATGCCCGACTTCTTCCATCTTCATGATTTCTGCCCTCTGGATGGAACTCGCCAGCTGTTGCGCTTGAGTGAAGGGAAGCCAGGGGTCTTTCATCCCCCAGGCAATTAAAGTTGGCTGCGTCCAGCTTTGAAAACCGGATTCTATTTCTGCCATCGACTGCTGAAGCTGGAGATTCCGCACGGTGTACAGGAGACTTCGCCCCGCATCCGAACTTTTGAGGTAGGGACGGCGGTAAATGTCTAAATCCTTATCTGGGATGACGTAACGGCTACCACCTTCTAAGGTTCTGTCCACCAAGAGCGGGTCTTGCGTCATCATATCGCCGACAAAAGGTAGACCCAGTTGTTGAATCTTCCAAGGCAGCTTGGCAGTCGTTGCTACAGGTGTATTGAGGATAACCAAGCGCTCGATTTGGTCTGGATGACGCAGGGCGTACTGGAGTCCCACAGAACCCAAAAATCCCTGAACAACCAGATAGAATCGCTCGATTTCCAGGTGTTGGATGAATTCTGCTAGTGCGTTGATGAAGGTATCGGGTGTATACGCAAAGTCCCGCCGCTCTGGTTTCGCCGAGAAGCCAAAACCAATCCAGTCAGGCGCGATCGCTCTATACCCTTTCTCTGCTAATCCGGGCATGACCCCGCTCCAGCTATAACTCTGCGACGGCAACCCGTGCAGCAGCAGAACTGGCAGGTTATCACTTCTACCAATCGGATTCTCTTCTCGGTAAAACCATTCCAAGGAACCGATCTTGATTAATTGCTCATTGGTTGACACTATCTTTGCCTGCACATCTCCCGGTTGCTTGAGCTTACCGCAAAAGCGGGAATCTCCGGCAAAGCAAGTCAAGTTTTAATTTTAGTATCCTGGTTAAAATTGCATCTAAAATTGGGCTGTTGAAATATTAGAAGTTCAAGGATTTCATGATAATTTAGCAATTTTTTCTGGTATATTATTAGTAGTTTATATTTATTCTATATTTCAATTTTTTATAATGAAACTCTAACCGCGATTTCAAAAAATGCACATATTTCTATTATTTAAATATACCTTAAAAAATAGCACTTGTATAGTATCCAAATTTACCATTCTTATCGCGTCAATGAATAAACTTAAAGAAAGATGCTCTACCAAGTTGCGAAATACAGAACATCCTGTTATATTTAAACGCCAAAACAACTGAAAAAGCGTAAGTTTAGGGGAACCCAAGCGAAGTGAATGCAGCTGAACAGGCCACAAACATACAAGTCGCTAGTAAGATTGCTGCTGTTGTCAATCTCTACAAATCTGAGTTTCCTGATGCAAGAGCAGATTTAAAACCTTGGGCAAACGACCCGGATACTAGAGAGTTAGTCGATCCGGATTCAATTGATATCGGCTTCCATTTTCCTGGCAGAAGTCGCTTATTTCAAAGCCGCAGCATCTTGGTACAGATTCGCTTTTACGAAGACCCCGTGACTGGGATTCGCCGTGCTATCGGTGTCGAATTAGCAGGTTTTGACCATAAAGGCAAACAGTGGCTACTCTCGACCGTAGAGGAGTGGCAGTTTGTCGGGGAATCCCAGCCAGTGCCAGAAGTAGGGGAAAAGCTGAAGCACTTTTGTCGGCAAATATTTGAACTGTTCAACAGCGAAGAAATCGCTTAAGTCGAATGGGTAATCCCTAGGGAATTACTCGATAACTTGGGTTGTCTGAGCAATGACTACCGGCTTGCCTTCAAATTCGGCTTCCATTTTCTTCTTGACATTTAAATCGTTCGTTAAGTTGTACTCTTTCTCAAAATCATCCAGGACGAATTTCCGAACTTGCCCTGTCACCGTAACATTCTTACCTTCAGCGATCGGAACTGTGGCAGAAACTGCATTCAAAACCAACACTTTTTCGCCACTGAATATTTTGTCGTCTTCTAACTGAAACGCTTTGGGACCAATAATTTCTTCAACTTCGCCACTGACCGTCACTGTCTGACCAATCAGTTGATCCGTGTTTTGAGCAACTTTTTCAACGGCTGTGGTAGGTTCAGGGGCAGCCGCTTCTTTCTGGACAGCTACGCAACCAGGAAGAAGCATGGCAAGCAGCGCTAATGCGATCGCGCCGCCACTGTTCCAAAATCCTTCGGAAAAGCTCTTTGTTCTATCGGCAACCCGATTATTCGTAAATCTCTTGTTCATTGCCCAAATCTCCTAAATCTACTTCGCAGCTAGTCGCTACAGCAGTAGATAACCCCCCGATCAAACCTTGATAAAGCTTTTTTCCCGCCCTTGTTAAATCACCGCCCCAAGCCAGCAATTGTAAAACCAAGCCACCAGCTTTTAAGCGGCGACTTTTCGCAACAGGACAGCGATAGCTAACTATTATTTTAAAAACGAAAACTACTGCCTAGCGTCTACCTGGGGAAGGAAAGCTTTGGCGAGAGTATCCCAATGCTTCCTCTCTACTTTTAGGGTGTTGCCTTGTTTGGGCGATCGCTTTCAGTTTCCCACCAAATATTTTTGTGAGTTCTTATTCAGTAACACATCCCGTAGAACAAAAACTAGCTGGGTAACTAGATTGATAAGTAGAAGAACGTTTGCCAAAGATGGTGTAACGGTTATCGCGGATTTGTTCGTAAGTGCGATCGCCCATCCACTTCACCCCTGGTAAAGCTCGATATGCATCCACAAATAGGCTACCCATTGGCAATAATCGCCCAATTTCTTCTGCCGCATCACTTCCCTGCCACCGTCTCTCAGGCGTATCGGCATTAATCAAAATCATGCCCATTTCACAATCTTGGGCAGTAATTCCAAAGTGTTTGAGGGCTTCTTGATCTTGCATCGGGATGTATTGAAACATCTGCCCCTTATCTAAATTTTCCAGCAGTTGCACCAGGGTGACACAGAGATTACAGTTGCCATCATAAATCACGTGGTAATTCATTGAGTTAATAAATGTTTTTATTCTTAATTTGAAACATATTTTCGGAGCGTATATCTAAGCTTTAGAGTTGATTTAACTTCAATGACTCACCATCTGAATAAGGAAGATACACTCTTTGATGTCCACTAACTTGAGGGTATCGACTACAACGCAGTCGAGCCAATTTTTAGATAACTACTAGGATAACCTAATATACCAGGTTGCTAATTCTCTCGAAGGGAAGACCTAGTCTTGAAACTAACCCATAAATAGTCATTAGAGCTAAAGTTCCCCAGGAAAAGCCGAAAAAAATAGGTAGCCATACCAAGCAATCCGTACGCGCAACAGCGCAAAAAAGAACTGAGTTTGACATCTTGCACTATTCTCAATTAGCTCCAAAACCCGCAAAGAAATCGATTTTTTGACAGATTTTCTTGGCGAGTTATCGTAAGTGGTGCTAAATCTAAAAAATTTCACAGCGCGATCGCCTGCATGGTGTATTCAGCGATCGTTCCAACCGCCTGAAGACAAGCAATGTCTTAGCGGTGTATACGGCTACAGTCCTTTGAGCGGAACTCAGTAAGAATATTCAATTGCACGAATATTTAGGCAGTGATTAGGCGGGATGAAACCCAAAATTATTGTCTGTGGCTTAGGTTTGACTGGGTATAAAATATTTTCCTTGCTAAGACAGCAGGGAGCCAGCGTGATTGGCATTCATGCCGAATCGATTCCGGGTGAAGATTATGATGTCGTAATTGGAGAATTACGGGCAGCTTCTACTCTAAAAGCAGCGGGGATTCAGGAAGCCCAAACGTTAGTGCTGGCTGGGGAAGACGAGGCGCTGAACTTAGCGATTCTTACCCAGGCAAGAGTTCTCAATCCTCAGATTCGGATTATCAATCGGTTGTTTAATACGAGCTTAGGCGATCGCCTCAACCAGACGCTTGCCGATCACGTCACCATGAGCGTTGCAGCCCTAGCAGCACCCGTGTTTGCCTTTGCCGCCTTGGGAAGTCGAGCGATTGGACAGTTGCGGCTGTTTAACCAAACTTGGCCCATCCACGAAGAACATATTGATGAAATGCATCCTTGGATCGGTCGTAAGTTAAGTGACTTGTGGGATGACCGTTCTCGGATGCTGATTTACTACTTGCCGGTGGACGGTCAGATGGATCTCATTTCTGCCGTCGTGTATGGGCAAAAGTTGCAAATAGGCGATCGCTTAATTGTTGGCACCCAACCCAGCGTCCGCACCTCCGGCAAACCCGTACTTCCGAAACTTTTCAAAGTCCTGACCAACTTCCAACAGTTTCCGCAATACGGTCAACCGATAGCAGTTGTTACCCTAGTCCTCCTGATCACCGTTTTTGTTGCCACCCTCACTTATGTTTGTGTCGATGCAAAAATATCTGTCGTTGACTCCCTTTATTTTTCGGTTGGCATGATTACGGGTGCTGGTGGTAACGAGAAAGTCGCAGAACACGCACCCGACAGCATTAAAATCTTTACCGCAATGATGATGCTGCTCGGTGCTGGTGTAATCGGGATTTGCTATGCTCTCCTCAACGATTTTGTTTTAGGTACCCGGTTCAAACAATTTTGGGACGCCGCACGAGTTCCAGGGCGAAATCACTACATTGTGTGCGGACTCGGCGGTATTGGAGTTCAAATCGTCAACCAACTCCATACCCACGGACATGAGGTTGTTGTCATCGAACGCGACGCCAACAATCGCTTTCTCAACACCGTCCGCGCTTTGAAAGTGCCCGTGATTCAAGGAGATGCCAGTTTATCTGCCACCCTAAAAGCTGCCAATGTGGAAAAAGCAGACGCCCTTTTAGCTGTCACCAGCGACGATATGGCGAATTTAGAGATTGCCCTTAGCGCCAAAGGGATTGCACCAAAGTTAGCTGTCGTGGTGCGGAATCAAGACCCCCACTTTGCATCCCAAGCGCAAAAGGTATTTGAATTTGATGCCGTGTTGAGTCCGACTGAATTAGCCGCACCTTCCTTTGCAGCAGCGGCTTTAGGAGGACGAATTTTAGGTAATGGGATAACTGGCGATAGTCTTTGGATCGCCTTAGCCACCATGATTACACCAGGGCATCCGTTTTGTGGCAAGCGCGTTCAAGAATCGGCAATGGACGCCGACTTTGTGCCTTTGTATATCGAAACCAACTGCCAAACGATTCACGGTTGGGATGTTTTGGAAACTTGCCTTAGTGCTGGCGATATTTTGTATTTGACGATGCCAGCAAATCGACTAGAGCAATTGTGGCGCGTGACGCCTTCTCAACTTCTAGCCAGTTGAAGATTCTGTACTGGCTAGAAGCGTTTACTCAATTAGCTTTGTAGGGGCAAAGGCTGTGTATCCTCTTCTACAAAGCAAAGCTAATTAACGTTGGCAAACCCTCCATTAACGCAACAGCACTCGACTCCGAGGCCCAATGGGTTGCTCAGATGTCGTCAGCTCAATCGAGCATCCTGCCGTCTGCTCGTTGGCAGAAGACGAGACACTTGTTGAATTGCTGCCTTGATTAGGCGTACAACTGGTTGCGGCTGTCGCGGAAGACTCCAAAACCACATGATTAACCTCAGTAGAGTCATTGCGGCTGAAGAGTGAGGGAGGTACATTTGCCCCGGATGGAGATGGGGATGGGGTTCCTCCACTGGTTGGACTACCGCCACTGCTAATGGGTGCTAGGGCAGGTGCTGGGGTAGTTACTGGAGCTGTTACTGGGGCGGTTACCGGGGTGGGTGTTGAGGCGGTGGGTGCTGGGGCGGGTGCTGGCACTGGGACAGGTGTGGGCGCTGGGGCAGGTGCTGGCGCTGGAGAAGGCGCTGGCGTTGGGACAGGTGTTGGGGAAGGTGTTGGAGTAATTAAAACGGCATTTGCAGGCACTTTCACCTGTAATTTCACCGGCATACCACCGGCAGGGATAGTAAAAGAAGGGAGGGGTTTCGGCACGGTAGGGGGCAAGTTGTTGCCGAAATTGTATTCAGATCCAAAATCAAACACGGTGGGGCTGGTGCCTCCATTGGCATCGCTATATCTAGGCCCCTGACCCCTAATTTCAAATACACCTTGATACTGTTGCCCAGTTTTTGGATCGGTGACAACGCCTTCCCAGAAGCCTCTGGCGACAAATTCATCCTGAATTGTGCCAAATAAGGTGGTTCCTTCTTGCCCGGTTTGCTTTTTGGGTTGAAGATTGCCGCTAGTTAGAACCGGAGAGGTAATCGTTCCATTCGTGGAGACAACGGGAATACCACGAAAGTCTACATAATGAGTGCCATCGGCTTTGGTTCCTACATAGCCAGGATTGGGTGCAGTGTAGACGAGGACGCCGTTGCGGAAATATTGCCCTGCGGCATTAGTATCAACTCTCGTTGTGCTTTGGTTGAAATTTGGGTTAGCGGGGGGAAGGGTAAAGGTACCCGTGACTGTACCGCTACTGTTAATGGTTACTTGGGCAAAAGCACCATTTGCTCCCAAGCCCACGATCGTAGCGGTTAAACTACTGCTAATCAGTAAGCTTAAACTCACCGGAGTTTTTGAAGATAGCGATCGCATAAATATTCTTTCCGATTGGTATTAGCCAAAAAATAGAGCGATCGCATCATGGCAAAGCAAAGCTTCCGCCAGTTTGTGCCTCACTCAATCACATATACTGGGGAAATTTGCCGAAACCGCAACGGGTTATTTCATTTATCAGAGCTTTTTCGCTTTTACTAGCTTTTCTCCTTAAAACCGGAAAGTTGCTCTCATCGTTCCCACTACTAACGTGTCATTTGCCGCATTATGGTCGGGGTTGAAAACCACCAACACCCCTGGAGTCAGGAAAATGTTATCCGTCAATCTGGCTCGATAAAACAGCTCTAGGTGCAAAGCCGTGTCGCGACGCCCTCCCGGCGTTCCACTCAAATTGGTCAAAAAGTTGGGAAGATTGAAGCCATCCGGCAAGGTACTGGAAGTAATTTTCGGCGGCTGTCCAAACAAAATTCCCCCCAAATTTCCTCTACCAAACAAGTCAGGAAACGCAGAAAATAACATCCAATTCGTAGTTTCCACAGAACCCGAAAGATTGACCGGGTCTGAAGAAGTCCACCCTCCCCAAGTCCCTAAAGTCAATCTAGGGTTGACGCGCCAAGCCAAAGTCCCTCCCACGGCGTGAGTATTAAAGGCAAAAGAAGTCGATGGCGAAATAATCGGTGCCAAGGGCGAAATGAGTTGATTGTCGCCGGTGCCGATACCCAGCAAACCATCGGGAGAGTGTGAATAGATATAGTGCAACCCGATATCTAGATTATTTGTAGGTGCAATAGTGAACTGCACGCCCGCACTGGTTCTACCGCCAAATAGTCCACCTTGGCTGCTATTACTGGTAAAGTCAGGAAGTTCAGCGCTGTAGACGGCTTGTAAACTCAGGCGTTTGTTAATTTGCCAGTCAAATCCAATGCCGCCCGTGCCGTTGCCAATTGACAGAATGGGGTTGCGCTGACCTAATAAGGAAATCGAACCATCTCCCGAACCTTCTAAAGGATTGATACCGCGAAATGTATTGGCAGGGTTAACACCAGCCGGACCAACAATAACGCCGAAGTTATCCGTGACTGGAAACCGATAGGAAAGGTCGCTCAAAACCAGGTCGTTGTTAGTTTCTAACTCAGTCGATAATCGACCCATATTGGTAAAGACAAAGGGTGCAGAAGAGGCGAGATTTCCACCCTGAAGCCCCGTCAGCAGTAAATCCTGTCCTGTAAACGAGGTTGCCAGAGACAGTTGAACGTTACTTGCCAGAGTCAACTGAGCCTGACCAGAACGTTCCGGCACTCCATCTCTAGGAAACAAATCCACATCTACTTGATTGCTTCCCTGCAAGCCAACAATTGCTTGCCCAAATAGTCGAGTATTGGTAGAAAATTGGTGATTTTCGAGCTGTGCTGTACGACTTTCTAAGTTATCGACTCGACCTTTAACTTCCGCTAGTTCGGCGGCATAGTCTTGTTGAAGCCGTTGCAGGGTCGCTAAATCATCTTTAGGAATGCCTTGGGGTTGCGTGAAAATTTTTTCCAGGGCAGCATTGAGGGCGGCGGCAAATTCGTAGCGGCTGAGGGAACGGTTGCCGCGAAAGCTGCCATCCGGGTAGCCGGAGATGACGCCATACCGTTCTGTCAGGTTTTTTAGGGCTTGGTAACTCCAATCTGCGGGAGTAACATCTGTCAGTTGATCGACTGATGTTAATTGACTCATCGCATCGCCTGATTCATCGCCGTCAGCGATATTTTCTAAGCCAGCATCTTTCGGCTGAGTTGCTGCGGGTATTGGTTCCGAGGCATTCGTAGAACTCATTTCCGCCAACACACCTTTCCCCCAACCCCTCTCCTGCAAGTCGGGGGGAGTCCTATTCCCCGTTCCTGCACTTCGTGCCACTTGGCTAATGGAGGGAACGGGGTGGGGGGTTAGGTTCTCCAAGCGACTGTGAGAAGTCAGGCGATTGGAAGTTGAGAATTCTGGCTGCGTGACTTCAACCGTGACAGAAGAGGGCAAAATGGGTTGAGGCTCAGTTGCATTTAGCGATCGCTCGGATGGCTGAGGCATTACGGCTGAGGGTGGCAAAGTTGAGTTTTTCCCAGCAGTTAACAGTCCGACAACTACCAGGCTGAAGTCGCTCATGAGATTCTAGTCATTCTGGATACATAGCCGTTACCTTTGACAGCCGAAATTGCTAACTTCAGGAAATCAACTAAAAAAAACGGCACCCCACTTAGGAATACCGTTGCCATATCAGTTTTTGGCGTCACAAGTTACGCATTGAGGCGCTATCCTTCTGACGCGGTGTGCTTCTAACCCCCTTGTTCAAGAGGCGTTGAGAAAATCAAAAAGACTTTAACGCGCTTCCATCCAGGCGATACACTGCTGCATCTGCTGGCGCATCGTCTCATTGTCAGCATGGTATCGGCGTCCGTGACCGGGTAGCACCCACTCAAACGAGTAATTAGCCAGCTTTCGCATTGATTTAAGCAATTCAGGCCAGGAATACCAACAGACATCGGGGAAGGCAAACAAGTGATTTAAACTTGGCGACCAAGCCAGATGATCTCCCGTGAACAGAAATTTATTTTTGTACAGTAAAACCGTGTGACCTTTTGTATGACCGGGCACTGGAATAATTAACAAATCTGGCTCCAACTGTACTGGCTCTAAGCCAGTTAGCTGAATTTCCACATTGCGAGTACCCGAAGAGATTTCGTCGGTGTGGAGAATTCGCTGACACCCAAAATGCTCGGCATACTTTTGATGATCCGCTACATCATCTCGGTGCGTCAGATACATATAGCGAATCTCTCCCATTTCCTCTAGCCGCTTCACCAGAGGAGGCGTAAAGCGGGGAGAATCAACTAACACATTGCCTTCCGGTCGCACAATTAAATAGCTAGCAGCGCCATAGGAATTTTCTGCATGATAGCCGCAATGATAGACATTTTCAGCGACTAAAATCGGAAAACTGTGCTGAGCATCTTTAACGTCTTTTGGCTTCTCCACAGTCCCAATGGAAGCCGTAGGACAAGACAAAAGAGCCTGCATTGCTTTTAATCTTTCAGCCTCATTTTCTGGCTGATGATAAACTGCTGACTGCTCATCGGTGCGATAAAACACCTCTGGAGTCATCCAACGACAAGTATCGCAATCAATACAAGTCGTATCAACGTAAAAATCGCCACTAATATTTTCAGGGTGACGCTGATTTAAGTGAGCCATAATCTAACCTAATTGGTTGTTTAAAAAGAATCTTGTGCAAAATAAATGCCTTAAAGTGGAAGCTCGAAAAAGGGAGATAGAAAAGGCTCAATTTGCAGATCAATTTGCCGACATTGTTCAACTTCCTGTACTTGAGTCCATTAGTTCAAAAAACCTAACTTTAGAGAGATGATAAAAATAAGCTACTCATCCCTTTTAAAGGTGGGACTACAAAAATTGTAGGAACGCACTTGCTCGCGTCTGTCTAACCTAAAGCAAATAGATATAGAAATGGGATGCGATTGTGCTTACCAATCAATGGGTTGGCGATCGCGGAAAAAACCACTCGTGGGGCCATCATCTGGAAGAGTAGCCAGCCACACAATTGTTTCAACCCCTTGCTCTACAGACCGGGTAGCATTTGGGCCACCCATATCGGTTCTTACCCAGCCAGGACACACAGAATTCACTAAAATATTGGTGCCTTCCAACTCATTGGCAAAAATCCGTGTGAGGGCATTTAATGCGGTTTTGGACATTCGATAAGCGGGAAATCCAGTGTTCATGTCGGATAACTGTCCTGCACCCGATGATACGTTCACAACACGCCCATACTGATGCTCTTTCATCAGCGGAATTAATGCTTGGCAAAGCAGTAATGGGCCGTGTAAATTCGTCTCCATCGTTTCGTGAATGGTACTAACCTTGGTGTTGAAGATACTACCCTCTGGATCTCCTAAAGGATCTCTCGCAATTCCAGCATTGTTCACTAGAATATCTAATCGCCCAAATTGATTGCGGATGAACTGAGCAAGATGCTCAATACTCTCTGCACTGGTGACATCAAGCGGATGAGAAACTACATCTAAGCCTTCAGCTTGCAATTTCTCAACGGCTGCTTTCCCCTTTGCTTCGTCACGACTGGTCAGAATCACTTGGATATCTCGCTTTGCGAGTTGTCGGCAAGTTTCAAAACCCAGTCCCCGATTGGCACCCGTGACAATTGCGACTTTCTTCATTGGATTTTCTATACTTCCACTGCTCCCTTTGTTTCTACTCTAGACTTTTTTGCTTTTATTGAGTGTT
This sequence comes from Trichocoleus sp. DQ-A3, assembly GCF_039961975.1. Taxonomy (NCBI): domain Bacteria; kingdom Bacillati; phylum Cyanobacteriota; class Cyanophyceae; order Leptolyngbyales; family Trichocoleusaceae; genus Trichocoleus; species Trichocoleus sp. DQ-A3. The sequence continues at coordinate 42,155 of NZ_JAMPKC010000020.1, forward strand.
CTGCAAAAATTTCAGGACTGATTTATCAATGAAGTCTCAGCAGATTCTTTGGGAAGTTGCTCAGAATCTGGTTAATTTCTTGTCATGGGTGGATGAACGTACAGAAGCAAAATTAGCAACACGGGTACAGTTTCCTGTACGCATTAGGGCGCAAGCCACAAAGCAACATTCCGCGCATAAGTCTTGATATCTTCTAGGGCGCGTGGCTCTTGGTTCATGCCATCGCCGGGAGCCTCATCCACAAAGCTAGGACAACCTTTTTCGATGTCCCAGTTGTAATCGACAAAATGGTGAAAACTCGATGCAGCAACTGCACGCCCTAGGGTGTTGCCGTCAGTGTCTTTTTCACTTTCGATAACAACAGCCAGATTAAAGGGACGACCTGTAATTAAGCTTTTGCCCATTGCAATCACACGAGCATTCTTTGCGCCTGTGGGAACTCCGATTGCACCCTCGTGGGGATGAGTTGGAAAATATTCGACTAATCCAGAAGGTGAATTGGGATTGCGTAGAAGTTCGTGAATGGGTTCGGTGGGGGTTATTTTTTGATAGTCGCCGTTGCGCCCAGAATGATAGTTAGGCCAGGAAATATAGGTTGTGTAGGGGTCGTCAATGCACCAGCGAGATTCGTCGGGGTCTGGATTTTTGGTGTTGAAAAAGTGGATCGCGCCGATGTCACCCAGACCGTACATGGAGCAACCCATATCTTGATGATCGCGGGTGGTGAGGATACCTCCACCGCGTCGGCGAAATGCATTAATTCCCGCACAATCTTTTTCCGTCAGACCTTCGCCAGTATCTAATGCAAATAGCCATAGCTGGTCAAAATCCGAGCGGTCGAGGGTACTTAAAATCGGGTCGTTGCCGTCTGCATCTGACACGCGATCGCGTTCTGTTACTTCAAACAGGGGATTCCCCGCCTCATCTGTCAGGGATGCGAGATAGTCGCGTAACAAGGAGAAGCGCCAAATGCTCCAGTCATCTTCTGTTGTCGGGATGGTTGTCTGGAGCAAAATGTGAATGGGTTGTGTCATCGTTTTTTACCTAATTCTTCTGGATCGGAAATCATCCAAATTTGGGGAAAGTAGACGGGATTAGTTTCAGAGAAATTAAATTCACGGTGGGTGATGCCAGCGCCAGCACTCATCATCTGTGCTTCTCTTGGATAAGTACCTGTCCGATTCCCCATCCCCAACCTATCTTGATGCTCTTCTATAGCACCTTCTAGGGCGTCTAGGGCGTAGGTGAGGATTTCCATGTCATGATGACTGTGGGCACCGAAACCAGAACTGGGTTAAGACTCTATCTTCGTGAATCAGCCTGAGAGTGCAAAATCTCATTGGCTCCGGGTCAAGCAAACCCCCTAAGGAAAAGGTGCGATCGCTATCCAGCCAACCTAGCTTGGTATAACCGCGATTTTGCCTGTCGTGGATTAAATTGAGCGTATCTTGACTCATCGCTTGCACCTCGGTTTGAGTAGTCAGACACGGATGTCAGTTCATGCGATCGCCTAACGCTAGCAGCTACATTGGCATTGTTGAAATTATCAACGGTTATTGTAATGAAGGCAACAGTTAATAACTGTTGTTAGCGCTACTAGGCACTGTAGCTTTTGTGAGGAAAGCGAGATAGTTCCATAACGAGGAATGCTAAATACTCTAGTTATCTCCTCGGATCTAAAGGGTCGTTTGCAACAAAAGTACTCATAGACTTTTCTATCGCCCTGCCAGCTTTAGAATGAGCGTGAATCTAGCTGATTTCCCAGATTGTTAACATTTGATTAATTGCAGAGGAACACTTATGGCAAAATCATCTGACAAAGAATTGGTTGCTAACGCATCCCCGGCTCTTGTGGCTTTCTATCTTAGTCAACAGCCTGATTCAGAAGGACGGATGATCGACGAGATTTGGTCATGGAATTACGAAAAACTTGAACGGATTCATGACTATGTTCAGTGGCTTTTCCCCCTGAAAGATAAAAGTGGCTACAACCCTAATGCACTGGTTCTAAATGATGAAATTGTTCAAGCTTTTCGGACAGATCCCTTACTTAAAACACGTCTGCAAAAGTCATTTAAAATAATGCTCAGGTTTTACGGATTCAAATGCAACGAAGGAAACATCAATAATATTCAAATAACCAAATCTGACCAATATCAAGATAGAAAAAGGGCTTGGATTCAGCCTCTTAATCATAATTACCTCCGGATTACCAGGATTTTAAAATGTTTGACAACTCTGGGATTAGAAAATTATGCCCAAGCTTTTTTAAAATGTTTAGATGATATCTATTCAGAAGATAGTCAAAAAATTGGAAGTGACACTTATGCTTTTTGGAAAAGGGCAGTTGAAATGAGTTGATTTTTCGGGGTTTATTGCCTAAACGAGCGTCGCAATGAACCCCGAAGATTCTCTTGAAAAACGACGATAAAATTACCTACTCTTGGATAAGAGAGCAGGCGCTCTTCATCTCTCTTGAAAGCAAGTCTAGTAGGAATATTGGGTAAAAAAAGCAAAATATAGAGTCAGCAGAGGCAAAGCATTTGCCCCTACTGACTTCTTTATGGGTAAGCACAATATGTTGCTTTGATGAATACCGATTAATTACATAATCCAGTCGGTGCTTACACGGGATGCAGGTGAGTTTTAATCGTCACCCAAGGTGCTTTCGCGATCGCGTTCCGCATCGTCTCCTCGTCTGGGAAGGTTTCCGATAGATAGCGTCCTTCGCAAACCAGCGTTACCGCATTCTCTGAAAAAGGCCAAGGACTTACCGCTACCTGAGTTGGATCGCCTGCTAGTGGCGTCAGCTTCAGCGTAATTTCACCCTCAGCGGTGGGAACCTTCTCTACTGAACGCTCTTTACTTAACTTCATGCACAAGATCAGCGATAAACAATCCCAGATTCCCACTAACTGCCGATTTCGGGCGATCGCTTCTGGTGTGCTGTAGGGTGCGTAATCCGGATCGTTGCGGAGGGAGTCAATTAATTCCTTCTGGAAAGCCTGTTCGCGCCCTAGGAAGTCCTGCACAAGCTGGATATCTTCTGCGGAGTCGTTACTAGAGTCGTAATGCTCGTAGAGGCGCGTACCGTGCAGGGAAGCCAACAGCGCTGGATATCTTCCTTGAGCGATCGCTAATTCTCCGGCTTTTGACCAAATATCTATATGGATTTTTCTCGGTAATTCCGTAAAACTGTGCGGCAAACCAGTTTTTGGGTTGAAGGTAGGCGTCTTTTCCCAGGACAGCCAGCCAATATCATGTTGTTCGGCACCTAAGCAAACCTCTTTTCTAGGTTCCAACTTCCCAAAATACTCATTTCCCCACGCTTGTGCCAATTGACCCGATACCCACGCATGGGCAAGCTGCGCGATCGCTATCAGCCCCTCTGGTTCTTTGCGATATAGCATTTATGGTTCCTACCGCATCTTCCTAACTATAGTCGTGATGAGTTGGATGCTCCTCATCACAGCAAGCCGTGCTTTATCCATTTAAACCGCTCGCGCCCCACGAGTCTGTCCGCTCCGAGATTGATTTCCGCGAACGGGATCGGCAGTGAATGGAGTAATCCTAATTTCCTTTGTTTTCAGGAAGGCAAGGAAGGAGCGAAGAGGTTGGATGTAACGTTAGGTGAATCAGGCGCGAGGGGACGCGATCTCGAAGCGAGTGCGATCGCGTTCCCTCAAATTCAGAACCTCAAATGCACAAGTCGGTGCAACGACAGTTGAACCGAAACTTTTACTGACTAAGTTTTATTGACTGCTCAGCTGCGCCAACCAATCCAATATCAAAGGATTCACCACGTCCGGACGTTCATCATGGGGACAGTGACCCGTTTTGGGAATGCCGACAACCTTCACGGGTTGCCCATTCTCACTTAGCTCTTTATAAATCGTCGCACCCTTAATCGGCGTCCAGGGGTCATCTTCTCCCCAAAGTACCAGCAGCGGGTGTTGTATTTTTGGCAACAACTCAGCTGGGCTAGGGCCAGGGGGTGCCGTGAGAATTGAGGCAAAAACCTGCTGAGCGCCCGTGTCACAAGAAGGATCGTAAAGCATATCCACCAGTTCATCCGTGATAGCTTCAGGGTTCACGTAGACCTGTCTGAGCGTGCGACGGAGACGATCTTTGTGGCGGATGCGGTTAAATAGGAACGGGCCAGCGACTTTGGAACTGACCAGCTTCGTGAAGGCTCCCATCACCAGTCGCAGGGGGAAATTCAGCTCATCGGGGCGATGATTCAAGCCCCCGGCACAGTTAATCAGCACGCCACCAGCGGAAATTTCTGGAGAATTCACCACTACCATCAAGCTGAGTAATGCCCCAATCGAGTTGCCGACAAAGACGGTCGGTTCCTGAATATGAGTTTCCCAGAAATCCTTGAGTAGTTCTTCCCACAATTCGAGAGTGTAATCGAGGGCTGGCTTGTCCGAACCGCCGAATCCGAGTAAATCTAGGGCAAATACTCGGTAGCCCTCAGCGGCGAGGACTGGCATATTCTTGCGCCAGTGTCCAATGGAAGCCCCAAAGCCGTGAATCAGCACTAGAGGGCGACCTGTGCCCATGACTGTGTACTGAATCCGGTAGCCGCGCCAAGTCCAGTTGAGTTTTTCAAAAGTGCTTCCTGTTTTTAGCTGCTGAGTCGTCACGATAATTATTAAGATTCCTTAACTATTTTTCTATCGTAATAGTCTCTATCATTAAAAAGAGATAAACCAGGGAACATCTAACCGACTGAAAAAGTCACGCTACCCGTTTTGATTAGGTGTGAGAAGAGATTAATGAAGCGAAGTTCCTTGGTATTTTTAGGCAGCCTGGTATTTGCGGCTGCCGGTTTAAGTATGACAACGGTTGCCCCTGCGATCGCGCAAGTTGGACAAACAACGGGCAATCTGCCCTTATCGGGTCGAAATCTGCTCAGCCAAGCAGAAGACGATACCGCCCAGCTGCCAACAGCGGTTGCTGAAGGTGTTTTAAAGGATGCTGCCCAACGGACAGGAATGCAAAGTTCTGACTTAACCATCCTTCAGGTGGCGAAGCAAACTTGGTCAAATGGTTGCTTGGAGTTAGCAGAAGCAGGTGTTGCCTGCACCGAGGCACTGGTTCCCGGCTGGCTGGTACTGGTCGGTAGCGCCAAAGAACAGGGATTTTGGGTTTATCGCACCAACGAATCTGGAACGCTCGTGAAGTGGGATGAAGCAGCGACCCAGACGCTGACGGCTCGACTCCGGTCGGAAAGTACCACCACTGGGCAACAGACAACAACCCGTCGCACGGAAACCACCGAGCAAAGGAGTACCGTCCGCACAGAACAGCGGTCTACGGTGGCAATGACCGAATCCGCAGGGAACTTTAGTCTTGCCGTTCTGCAACCCGCAGGCAGCCTCACAGAGGTAATTACTCGCGTATCCGTGAAGTCGAAACAAGGCAACAGCTATTCCCAAGAGCAGTATCTTGGCGACTTCAGATACAAAATCAAGCAAAAAGCGAAGTTTGTCAAAGGTGTGAATCCGGGCGATCGCGTGGTCGTGCGTCTATACGACCAAAATCGCTTGATTGGGTACAGCGAGTTTGAATGCTTGTCTGAAAACGCCGCCGTTAACCTAATTTTGTCAGAAAATTCGTCTGAAACCCGCGTAGTGCGGACTGTGTACGGCATTGATGCCGACATGGATGGCAACATCGACAGCGGTACCACCGCCTACAACTACTACACCCAAATCGACTCTCAGGAACGGGTAACATTCCTGAGCAGCGTCGAGCAAATTAACGTCAGCCAGTTCCAATCGAGCGAGATTTCGACTTCGGCGGCGACTAGCGTTTATTCCAGCTCATTTACCAGCGGTGAATCAATGCTGGCGGGTGAGACGATGAGCGTTTACAGTTCAGGAATGGCTGCCTTATTGACATCAGCTCCCGGTCAGTTGGTGCAGGTGATTGGGGTAGAAGCCGAGAACGCGACCTACGAAGTCAGCCAGCTGCTGGCAAGATATGCAAACGTGGGAGTCACTCGAAACATCCAGACGAGTTTTCCCGATGTTCCGCAGGGATACTGGGCAAAAGATTTTATCGCCCAACTGGCGGAGTTAGAAATTATCGAAGGCTTCCCCGATGGTCGCTTCCGACCGGATCAGCCGGTGACTCGCGCCCAGTTTGCGGCGATGCTGCGGAAAGCGTTTGAGATGAATAAAGTGCGGAATGCGATCGCCTTCCGGGATGTATCCTCGGATTACTGGGCGTACAGTGCTATCCAAGAAGCCTATGAAATGGGCTTTTTAGGCGCTGTTTCCAGCAATGCATTCAACCCCACCCAAAAGCTTTCTCGTCTGGATATCTTAGTGGCATTGGCAAAGGGAATGAACTACTCTTCTGCCAGTACCACTACCCAGACGCTACTGCAAGTTTACAGCGATGCCGCTAGCATCCCTAGCGACGTCCGCAGTTTGGTTGCAGCAGCGACAGAACGGGGTCTGGTGGTGAACTATCCCAATGTCCAGTCACTCAAACCCAATCAAGTCGCCACCCGTGCAGAGGTGTGTGCTTTCCTCTACCAAGCTTTAGTCAGCACTGGGAAGGCTCAGAACATCGCCTCGCCATACGTGGCGGGAGAAGGTGCGAAACCCCCCACAGTGCGCGAAGTTGATACTCCCAAGCCAGAAAACGTCCCTGGCGATAACCGTGAGGTAGAGGGGAGCGAACGCACGAATCAGCGTCAGAATTGCAACCAAGGGGTCGGTAATGGGCCAGAAGGTTGCGATCCAGGCAATTCCAATCGGAACCAGCCCAGTAACGACGAAGGAGCAGGCGCAGCGCCTGGCAGTCCGGGTCGTCAGGGTCGGTAATCGTCGGTAATCGTTAGTCTGAGAACTAAGAAAGCCGCAGCTATCCAAATTAAATAGCTGCGGCTTCTATTTTTTCGACGTTTATATTAGTCATTAGCAATATTATTTCCCTTTTGGTTTACATAAACTTCTCTACTTGGGAAAGGGATAGTAATTCCTTCTTGCTGATAGCGTCGGTGCAATTTCTTGATGAATTTATGCTTTGCAATTCGTTGGTTCAGAAATTCATTAACTCTAAGAAATACTGTAAAGTTGACACTAAATTCGCCAAAATTTTGATATAAAATAAAAGGCTCAAAATCAGAAATCTCTGCTGCTAATTCTTGCATAACTTCTTTAGCAACTTCAACCGTTATTTCTTCAACGTGTTCCAAGTCGCTATCGTAACTGACACCTACTTGAATCGGTAAAGTTATTTCTTTCACAGGTAAATGGTAATTCGTAAAAATGGCAGAAGCCAGCTTTGTATTGGGTACAACGACTAGATTATTTGGCAGTTCTCTAATCACGGTATTCCGCCAAGTGATATCGGTAACGTAACCTTCTTGTCCCGTCTCTAGTTTTACATAGTCGCCAGTTCTGACTTGTCCAGAAATAATCAAATATAATCCTGAAAATAAGTTAGATAGGGTATCCTGAAATGCCAAAGCAACTGCCAAACCGCCAATTCCCAAGGTTGCCAAAATAGGTGTAATGGAAATCCCTAGCGTTTGCAAGATCATCAAGATTCCCAAAACCAGAACGACAATTTTGGCTAGGTTAGATAGTAATGAAGCTGAAACTCCGGGTGTTCTTTGACCAAATATCGTAACAAAACTCGCCGTCAGTCTGGCTAAAACTAAGGTGACAGAATAGAGGAAAATAACAGTCAGAATATTCTGAAAAATGCCAGAAATCCGGTCAGGAATAACCTGATTTAGTTGAAGGGTAAAAATGGCTCCGTAAAAGCCAGCAACAATAAACCAAATTTTGGGGATGCCACGCAGGGAATGAAAAACGATTTCATTCCCTGGCAACCGAGTTTTAACAGCTATTCTTTTGAGTCTAGGAAGAAAAAATTTATCAAAAATTATCCCAACGAGAAATCCGCTAAGAATAAAGGCAATCGGGACAATCCATTGCTTCATGTTGATAGTTTTATCTCAAATCTATTTGTATATGTTATGAGACTGACGATAGGGGCAACCTCCAGAGTTGCCCCTATCGCGGCTACACATAGCAGCGAGACAATTGTAGAGACACGATTTATCTCATCTGCTGGCGCGACCTCTAGAAAAAAGATACAGCGTAGTTACGACAATTGTTGCTTCAACTGATCAATTAACTGTCTCAAATTTTCTGGACTGAGAATGGCTTTCACTTCCAACTGTTGCTGAGTATCTCGCAGAGTCAGGATGTGGTTTTCACCTTCCTTAGCAGCAAATTGCAATTGGGGAGATTTAAATTCAATCTTTTGATAGATGGTTTCTGGTATCCCTACCCGAATGACCAGTTCTTTTTGAGATTGGGGATAGATATAAAGTTGCTGGCGAAGGGTATCGAGTTCGAGTTTGGTAGGCGTAGTGCTGCGTTCTCGATCTTCGTTGATTTTGCGCCAGTAGAGAGTGATACCGCGAATCTCAGGGATTTGAATCTCAAATACTTCGTCAAAGCGTTGGGGTTCCCAATCGAGTTCGGTAGCATCGCCCGTCTGGGGAATGATTCGCTGTCGCCACGTGATTTTATTGTCGATGAGACTTGCCCACCATTCGCGGATGGTTGCGAAGTTCTTGGTATTGTCAGGATTATTGCTGCCCTGTTCCCAGACGATTTTGTGTTGCATTTTCTCTCCTTCCTCCCCATCGCTTGCTGATTTCTCTTCTCTCCATCCAGTTTAAACTTCCTCCCTTGCTGGGAGTTGCTGTGACACGAAGATGTCGAGGTGTTGTATACGGCGTATCTACAGCGATCGCTCGTTTGCCCTATCTTCAAGTCTAAAACTGGCTGAATCCTGCGCGGGTAAGAGATGCTATGCAAAATTTTGCGATCGCTTCTAAATCTACCTTGAGCAGGTTTCGTCATACACTTTATATTGGTTCTCAGTCCGCGCCAGCGGGCTTTGTTTAAAAGTTCTCGCAACTTCTACTTCCTTGCTTCTAAAGTAGGGTTGGCATAGCTGTGATTTAAATCGCCAGGTATGGTAGCAATATGTTTACTCTTCCGATGAACCTGTTATTTCTTCCTAACCTGGATCTATTTGTTTACCACCTGAGAAACGGCTTGGGAGACGATGCAGAGCAAATCAACCAGAACCAGCTCACGTTTTGGGATAACTTCCCGTTAGAATTGCAAAGAATTCTTGTCGGTGCTGACGATTCAAATTATAACGATCCAGAATATTTAGAATTATTGCGCCTGGCGGGGGAAACTGAAGCTTATTATACTTTTCAAGCTCGCACTGAAGGATATCCAGTCAAAGGCTTTTATTATCCCGTGCGATTTAGCGATAGTTATGGGCTTTTGTTTAATTGCCATATTAACGATCGAGACTATCTGCAATCTTTTAAATGCTTTCCTACCCTCAAACATCTTGCTGCTGATAAACAAGGCAATCTTGGAAAAACCTGGATTGTGTCTGGGATTTTGCCTCGAAACTGTGAAACCCCTTTAGAATGTCTCGCCCAAGAAGCTTACGAAACTTTGAAGTTTGGGAGATGGAAACAGCAAAAGCCAAGCAAAGGAAAATTTTTAGGGGCAACCGTTTTTGAAGTGTGGCTATCTCCCCAGCGTTGGGACATGGAAGAGAATCACCATGTTTTGGTTATCTTTTATCCCGATGTAGCCGCCGAAACTGAAGCTGCTAAATATTCTGAGGTCTGGATGCAGTTGTTTTACTACCGCAATAAAATTATTTGGTCTTATTGTGAAGCTCAGAAACTCAGACAGCAATTGCAAGAGAATTTCGGCTATATTTTCCAAGCGGGTGAAATGCTCAAGCAGCTACCGTTAAAAGAATTGCAGAGAATTTTAGAAGTCAATATAAAAATATTGTCCCAGTATGCTTCAGACTTAAATCATCTAGAAATTCAATTGCACGCGATTGAAACCTATCAGAAAAAATACCAAGAACATTTAAATTACCTGCTTCAAGAAGCTAGCAAATATGGAGAAACCGAGCTGCATTTTTTGGCACGATTCAACCAAATAGTCAAGCAATACGAAATTCAAATCCAACAAGATCGTGCCAGCTTTAGCCCTGCATTGAGAGTGCTAGAAGATGTGATTAACACGATTCGAGGCATCGTCGAGATTGAACAAGCTAAGCGCGATCGCAATCTGGAAAATATTATCGCCGCTGCCAGTCTGGGAGTGGGAACCGCCTCAGTCGCCGCCTCTGCTTCCTCGGCGTTGGTAAAAGATTTTACCCAGCCTTACCCTAACCAAATCGACAACCAACTATCCGCAGTCATCCCCTTGGCGAATCTGGTTATTGTCATCTTGTTCAGTATTGGTTTAGGTTGCCTGGTTAGTGGGTTTGCCTGGAAAATTTTGCGATCGCGTAGCGTCTGAGGAAAATTGCCTCGGAAATCCTCTCTTCCTTTGCCGCTTGGCAGTTCAAAATTTTAAATATGGACTTGCCAATTATTTACCACCCGGATTATGTCGTACCTCTCCCAGAAGGGCATCGCTTCCCCATGCCCAAATTCAGTAAACTCTACGAAATGCTCTTAAGCGATCGCGTAGCGCATCCAGAGCAAATTCATCCGCCCGAACCTCCTCCACCAGCGTGGATAGAACTCGTTCACACCCCAGAATATGTCCGAGCATACTGTGAAGGCACCCTCGACGCCAAAGCCCAGCGAAGAATCGGATTGCCCTGGAGTCCCGCATTAGCGAATCGTACCTGCGTAGCAGTGGGCGGTACGATTCTCACCGCTAAATTGGCACTCAGTCACGGTTTAGCTTGCAATACTGCGGGGGGTACTCATCACGCTTTTCCCAGTTATGGTTCTGGTTTCTGTATTTTCAACGATTTAGCCATTGCTGCCCGCGTGCTTCAACATCTGGGACTGGCGCGCCAAATCCTGATCGTGGATTTAGATGTCCATCAAGGAGACGGTACCGCCGTGATTTTCCAAGAAGATAGCAGCGTCTTCACCTTCTCGATGCACTGCGAAGTTAACTTTCCCGGAACCAAACAACAAAGTGACTTAGATGTTCCTCTCCCGATTGGGATGGAAGATGACGCCTATCTGCAAACCTTGGCAAAATATCTCCCAGATTTGCTCTCACAAGTCAAGCCGGATCTTGTTTTATACGATGCTGGCGTCGATCCTCATGCTGGCGATCGCTTGGGCAAACTCGCCCTCACAGACACCGGAATCTTCCGTCGGGAAATGCAAGTTTTGAGTACCTGTGTGGCACTCGGCTACCCAGTCGCCTGTGTGATTGGCGGGGGTTATGCTGACGATCTTGACTCTCTCGTTTATCGGCACTCCTTGCTACACCGAGCCGCCACTACTGTCTATCATCAGTACCAACTTTGATGCCAGACTAAGGGCAGAGGAGCCATTTCGTCTTCCTCGATACACTTTTTAACGGTAGCGGTATCCCGTGTCCGTACTTCGTACTCACTCATCTGAGGAAAAACCCCTTGCTATCAAAAGGCTTTGAAATTGAAATGTATACCGGCACCCCCAATGGTGACATTGTGGGTTTATCCGATCGGATTGTGGCAGACCTAGACGGGTTCATGCGGGAGCCGGATAGCCGCAACGTGGAATATATCACAGAACCCTTTTATTGTTACGACCGATTATTGTGTGCCTTGCTACGCCCTAGACGGCAACTCCGAGAGTATCTAAAACGCTTGGGAAATTACACCCTGATTCCGGGGAGTACGCTGTCTTTAGGAGGCAGCGATCGCTTCTGGCGATCTGACCCTAGCAATCCTTACCACGACTACATTGAGAACACTTACGGCACCAAAGTTGTCACCGCCAGCGTTCACATCAACATTGGCATCAGCGATCCCGAAACCCTGATGCGGGCGATTCGCCTTGTCCGCCTAGAAGCACCCTTATACCTCGCTCTCAGTGCTTCTTCCCCGTTTTTGGATGGGAAAGCCACTGGCTATCACTCGACTCGCTGGGGACTGTTTCCAAAAACCCCAGCCCACGTTCCCTTATTTGAAAGCCACGCCCACTTTATCCAGTGGACGAAAGCCCAATTAGCCGCCGGGACAATGCAAAATGTCCGCCACCTCTGGTCATCCGTGCGACCAAATGGCAACCAGCGCCCCTACGACCTTAATCGCCTAGAACTGAGAATTTGCGACCTAATCATCGATCCGGTTGCCTTGTTGGCGGTTACAGCCTTGCTAGAAGCCCGACTTTTGCAGTTGATTGATGACCCTAGCCTCGATCCCCTGGAAATGAGTCAATTGTCTTCACAAGACTTAATTACCCTGACTGACGCCAACGAAGACGCCGCCGCCCGTCAAAGTTTGGATGCAACTCTGAGACATTGGCAAGACGGCAGACCGATTCTGGCGCGAGATTGGATTGAAGAAATAACCGGCGAAGTTTGGGATCTGTCTAAACAGATGGGCTTTCGCTGTTTCTTGTCACCCCTGAAAAAGATTCTCCGGGAAGGAAATTCGGCTCAGCGATGGTTAAATCTCCAAAACCAAGGTTTTGACACTTCCAGCGTGATGATTGACGCCATTCAAGCGGTGGCAGACCAAGAGCGCGAACTGGAAGACAAATTGTGCGAGAGCCTAGTTGCCTGAAGCACTTGAAGGATCGAGAATGAAGCTTGAAGGCAGAGAATTATCCTAAAGCCTTCATTCTTTATCTTCGATCCTTCCTAGCCCCTGATTTCTTTTTTTGCCTTTTTATGGCTTAATTTATTGGCTAAAAAGAATCATTCGGGAATTAGAATATTTAATCAATTTGATCTGGGTGAGTCATATAACAAATATGTATAGGTTCATGTCTCTTTGGGTATAATTTGAGTTTCCAGCGTGGATTTTAGTGTTAGAGCCAGAGTAATTAGTAAGTCTCATGCCGTTTGTTGTTCTCTACAAGCCGCAAATTCCGCCCAACACCGGCAATATTGCCCGTACCTGTGCTGCCACTGGGACGGAATTGCATTTAGTCGGGCCGTTGGGTTTTGACATTAGCGATCGCTATCTGAAACGTGCCGGTCTGGATTACTGGCCCTACGTCAATCTGCACCACCACATTGGTTTAGAGGATTTTCAGGCATTCCATCAGCAGCGAGGGGGACGATGGATTGGCTTCAGCGTTTCGGGAAGGGATAACTACTTGAAGTTCGAGTTTCGGGCAGATGACTGGCTATTATTTGGTAGCGAAACAACTGGATTACCTCCAGAAGTTCTCGCCCTTTGTGCCAATACTGTCTATATTCCAATGTCACAGCCGCACGTTCGGAGCCTGAACCTTTCTGTTAGTGCCGCAGTCGGTTTGTTTGAAGCGCGTCGCCAACTGGGGATTTTGTCCTCCTGAAGGAGGCAAACAAGTCCTTTGCTCATTGCGTGTTATCAATCTTTAGTCAGGTGTTCGCAGATTGAGTTAAAGGTTAGAAATTTGGTTTGACCTTTTATCTAGGAATCTCAAACGTGTTAACCGGCAACTGTTTGTGACCATTTCTGGCTGAGCTTTCCCTATGACTTCTTGCTCAACACTCGGTGACGAATGACTCTTTTCCCTTTCTTGAGAGAGTTTCTTTTGCGTCCTTCAGCTATCTAGAATACCGAATGAGCGCGGCTTAGATAAGAAATTTCTATGAACAACAGAGTAACAACGGGAAATTGATTGATAGATTTTTTTATCCAAAATCTTTCAGTGCTGAGCCTCTAAAACAACCTCGAATCAATCTTTAGGAAGATTTTTAGTAAATATGCGTCGGTATGCTCTATGCCATTTGTCAGAGTTTTCTCCATGATTCTACGGTTGTTATTCAAGGCAAAACCAGCTTAAAGTCTCATGTTGTAATGGATCAACAGCAGGATGCCAACAACGAAAAAGTTGTTTTCTCAGTCTTCCGGAGTAAAGCAAGTCAAGCAAGTATGTTCCAATATGCACGCCTTAGAAAGGAATACACCATTGACTTGCCAGCTCTTGACAAAAGGCTCCTGATTAACGCAATGATGAAGTCTTCAGCAGGGTGGGTCAAATGTAGGTCGTGCATGATTAAATTTTCCCAGTCATGTAAACTTGTCTAAATCAAAAAAGCAGGGTAATCTTGCCTAGGTATGATTACCGGCAGTGATCCTAATCACTTTTTGATGTGATTTGTCCCATTGACTGGTAAAAAACAATCATTCAGGGACAGTTAAGCGCTCGTCATAAGTTAGGAGGTCGTGTTTGAAACGCCCATTCACGCACAAGATTAAATCAGTTCCTTCCTGTGCAGCAGACAAAGATGCGAAAGCGAATCTGTCCGCAGGAAAGCTTTCCGGGGGAGAGTCAGGTTTATTGAAGCCAATTTCTCCAGAGGTTAACCGTCGGGCTCGCACCTCTGCCGCCATGATTGGATTGGCAATCTCAATGGGCACCTCCAGCCTATTGCTGCCGCAACAAGGCGATGAAGCAAAGGCAGCCGATCCGGTCGCCACAGAGCCGACTGTTACCAACGCTCCTGCTGCAACAGATATTGCTGTTGCCGCTCCTGCCTCAAAAGTGGAGCCAGAAACAACTGCTTCAGTCGCAGCAATAAAGCCGGAATCCAAATCTGTCGCTGCTTCCCCAAAGGTAGTAGAGCCAGAATTCACATCTGAGGCCGTTTCCCCGAAGGTGGAGCTGGACGCTAAAGCAGAATCGAAACCAGCACCGCGCGTTATCGAACACAAGGTGCAGCAGGCACAGACAATTTGGCAATCGTCGAAGAACTATGGGGTAGAACCTGCCGCGATCGCCACTTCCAACAACATCAAGTCCAGCTCAGCTCTTCCATCTGGGCAAGTGGTGAAAATTCCTTCAGTGAACGGTATTGTTCACGAAGTTAAGCTGGGCGATACCGTCGAAAAGCTATCTGAGTCTTATGGTGTTCGCCCGATACAGGTGCAGCAATCATCTGGAGCGACAACATCGGATGGACTGCCGGTGGGTCAATCAGTCACGATTCCCGGCAACGTAAATGAGCTATTAAAAGCAAGACAAGACGCTGCCATGAGCCGCTTAAAGGAGCAGCGGAGCCGCTTGCAGAGCAGTCTGGCGGAGTTGCGGTCTGAGGAGACGACAAAAGCATCTGCTGGTCAATTAGAAGTCGCTGAACCAGCCCAAATTGATAGCTCTGAAGCTGCTGAGGTAGAAATAGCTGCTCCTAGAGTGCAAATTCCGGTCGCAGTGCAGATGCCAGGGGAAAACGCCCCCAATCAGGTAATCAACCAAGTACCGTCCGTACCACGCAATATCGCGGTGCAGATGCCAGGGGAAAACGCCCCCAATCAGGTGATTAACCACCTCCCATCGGCAGAGGCACGGGAATCGCTAGAAGCATCCCCGCAGCCGATAGGGGTGAATGAAAGCGTACCAATCCTAGTACCGACCGCGACTAACCAAGCGCTGCCAATCCAGACAGTGGCACCCGTACCGATTGCCGTCGTCGAACCTAATGGGGTAACGGCAGATGTTTACCAGGTCAAGGCGGGAGATACGGTGGATGCGATCGCTCGCATTCACGGCGTTTCCAGAGGAGAACTGCTGCGGATAAATCAGTTAGATAACCCGAACATGATTCGAGTGAATCAAGCACTGAAAATCCCGAAAAAACAGACTGTAACTGTAATTCCTGGTTTGAACGCTGCACTTAGACAATCCAAGTCTAATGTTGCTGTACCGAATCTCTCCGTTCCTACTTTGCCAACGGCTGTTCCCTTACCCGTCGCAGCAACACAGGTACGGGTGCAAAGTAGTGCTAACGTACCTATCGTCAAACCAATGTTAGTAGCGGGTAATCCGTTACCCATTGCCACACCCGCTGCCACACCGATTGCCGAGAGGAACCAAACTCAGTCTGCTGGCTTGAAGCAAAACTCTGAGTACAGCACCCAGATTGAGAAACTACGGGAAGACATCATCAAACTACGGCAGCAGTATCGTACCCAGCAAAACGGGGATACCGCTAACTCACAGAACGTTCCGGTTGCTAACATCTCGGTGCCAGTGACTCCCGCATTCGAGCCGGTTGCACCTGTCGTCAACAAACCGTTGCAACGTTCTGAATACTCGACTCCGATCAATCCAGAATTCAGCCCAAATCGTTATAACGAAGCCGTACAAGCAGAAATGCAAAAGCGGCAACGGCAACAACAGCGATCGCAGGCGGCAATCGAAATCAAAGTGCCCCCACCTGCTGCACCACGGGCTAGAACCCAGAAGCCATTGGTGGCAGCAGCGCCCTCCGGAGCGGACACTTATAACCCGACACTCCGGCCCCCCTTCGGGCAACAAGTTGCTCCAGAGTTACCGCCCCTCCCTGGTCCAAATCCATACCTGCCGGATAGCCCAGGTCAATTTAATGGCTACATCTGGCCCTCAAAGGGCGTTTTAACCTCAGGTTATGGTCGGCGCTGGGGACGGATGCACAAGGGGATTGATATCGCGGCTCCGGTCGGCACGCCTGTAGTGGCGGCAGCTCCTGGTGTCGTGGTGTATGCACGCTGGAATTCTGGTGGTTATGGAAATCTGGTGGACATTAAACACGCTGATGGCACCCTAACTCGCTATGCCCACAACAACCGGCTTCTGGTTCGAGAAGGGGAAGCAGTTGAGCAAGGTCAGCAGATTTCTGAGATGGGCAGCACCGGACGCAGCACGGGGCCTCACCTTCACTTTGAGTTGCATTCGGCTGGAAAAGGAGCTATCAACCCGATAGCTTTGCTACCCCGACGCTAAGAAAGAGGCAAAAGCAAAGGAAAAGGCAAAAGAAAATATATTTCTTTTGTCTTTTCTCTTTTTTTAAGCCAGGGTAGCAATAATCTTGCTGGTATGCTAGGATGATAAGGTTGTTTAAGAAAAGTTGGCTCTGTAGCTCAGTGGTTAGAGCAGGGGACTCATAAGCCCAAGGTCGCAGGTTCAAATCCCGCCAGAGCCATTTTAAAAGTTATAAAAAGCCAGGTCTGAAGAATGAGTAGTCTGGTGATTGTACTCATCCCTCGGTGGTCATTAGTCGGAATAGTGCCGGATGAGTTCGGCAATAGACCAAGCTTGAGCGATCGCTCCTTGAGCTGCATGAGGCGGATCGCCATCAAAAATTTCCGAAACCGAACCCAGGCAGGCTGAGGACTGCAAGTGTTCAATCATCGGCTGCCAATCAAAAGGGACGGGTTCTGAATCGTAGAGGCGCTTCCAGGCTCGGATAAAGGGGCCAATCAGCCAACTCCAAACCGTACCTTGGTGGTAGGCGCGATCGCGATATTGAGGATTCCCAGCATACGTCCCCACATAGCGGGGATCGGCGGGGTCGAGACTGCGGAGACCGTAGGGTGTCACTAAGCGATCGCCTGCTACCTTGAGGACAGACCGCCCTTGCTCGGCAGGAAACCCGCAATGATAGAGCGAGAGCGCCAAAACTGCATTCGGACGAATTGTGGGGTCTCGCACATCATCCGGTGCGATCGTATCGTAGAAATATCCCAGCGTCGGATTCCAGAACTTTTGCAGCGATCTCTTCACCTGTTGCGCCTGCTGAATATAGCGTTCTCGCTGGTTAATCCGCCTCTGTGAATTCGCGCCTCCTTCCCTTAATAACAATTCTGCCCATCGGCTAGCCCAGCACAAAGCAGAGTACCAGAGAGCATTAATTTCTATAGGTTTACCCCGACGAGGCGTTACCGGCTGACCATCAACCACCGCATCCATCCAGGTAAGCGCCACTCCTGGCGCATCCCAGGTAACTAGCCCATCCGTGGCATCAATCCGGACATTGTACAGGGTGCCAGCCATAAAGCTTTTGTAAATCTGCCGCACCACAGGATATTGCTGAGCCAGAAAATCCCAATCCTGCGTTGCTTCTAGGTAAAGACCCAAAGTTTCAATCCACCACAGCGCAGCATCAATACTGTTGTAAAATGGCTCAGCTCCAGTATCTGGAAACGCATTCGGAATCAAACCATTCCGACAATAGCGCCCAAAAGTTTCCAGCAGTCCCTTCGCCAACTCATAGCGCCCAGTCGCTAAAGCTAGTCCTGGTAGAGCAATTAGCGTATCGCGTCCCCAGTCATTAAACCAGGGGTAGCCAGCAATCACAGTCGGGCCAGCAATGGAAGCGCGGTAGACAATAAATTGATCGCCTGCTCGCAACAGCTGCTGCCAAATATCATTGACAATGTCATTGTCAATGTCATTGTCAATGGTTGAGGGTTCGTTGCCATGAACCCTCAACAAGGGACGGCGAAGCGCTTTCAGTCGTTGTTGCTCAACCTGCACTGCTTGCTCAAAGTCTAGGGAACTGAGCTGTGATTGTTTGGAGTTACATAATCCCACTTTCGCTTCTAGGGTGAGGGAGTCTCCCGGTTGTAGGGGTACTGTCAGGTATCCAGGGCTGTAGAGGTCTTCCTTGTCCCCCAATCCCCGCCGCTTCTCTTCTGGATAGTAATAATGCCAATACCAAACGGTGTCTGGTTGATAGCGACCCTTACTCCAGCGCAATTGCCAGGGAGTCCCAGTCCAGTCAGGACGCATCCCTTGCAAGCAAATTTGCTTTTGACCGACTAATTGCGAGAAGGACAATCCGGAAGCGCCGGATTGCTGGTGGTGAAAGTCGCGATCGCCAATTACCGGGCGTAACCTCAGCGTAGCCAACTCAGTGCCTTCATAGCGGTACTGAATCAAAATCCGGTGACAAAACTGGGGAGTACCTACTTGCTCAGTCTCCTTCCCGCTACTTACGCTCTGTGAGCTACTTTCTACTAAGCCATAGGGCATCACCAGCTGCCTGCTTAGCTGCCAGTTATCTTCACCCCAAACCCAACGGGGAAAGGGGTCAATGTCGAAAGAACGCAGTAGCTCATAGCCCAAAGGGTCAATTTTTCCATCTATCCAGAAATTCGTCCCCAGTGCAAATACCCGTCCTCCTACATCCAAACTGGCATCCAGGTGAGACAGTAATAAAGTGCGCTGACTCGGCGGATCGAGGGCGGCAATTAACCAACCGTGATAAGTCCGAGTCCGAGCATCACAAACCGTTCCACTGGCAAAACTTCCTAACCCGTTGGTCAGCAGCCACTCGCGCGTATCCAAATTCTTCATTCCTACTCAAACTCGTTATGAGTATGATATAGTTGTTACAGTTCGTAAATTAGCTGTCGTTGCGTCTAGGGTAGACCTCAACTAGATTACCCTTGACTCAGCACGAGTCAATGCAAAATCTATTCCATTTAAGGAGAATCTATTCATGACCCACCACACAGAAGGCTGTCTTCGGGTTGGACAAACCGCCCCGGACTTTACCGCAACCGCTGTGGTCGATCAGGAATTCAAGACCATCAAACTGTCTGACTATCGTGGCAAATATGTAGTCTTGTTCTTCTATCCTCTTGACTTTACATTCGTTTGTCCTACAGAGATTACAGCTTTTAGCGACGCTTATTCAAAATTTCAGGATCTCAACACTGAAATCCTTGGTGTCTCTGTAGACAGTGAATTTTCCCACTTGGCATGGATTCAGACAGACCGCAAGTCCGGCGGCGTCGGCGACCTAAACTATCCCCTCGTTTCCGATATTAAGAAAGAGATTAGTGCTGCTTTCAATGTCCTCGATCCAGAGGCAGGCATTGCACTCCGGGGGCTGTTCATCATTGATAAAGAAGGCGTGATTCAGCACGCTACGATTAACAACCTGGCTTTTGGTCGCAACGTCGATGAGACTCTGCGGACGCTGCAAGCAATCCAGTACGTACAAACTAACCCCGACGAAGTTTGCCCCGCTGGTTGGCAACCCGGTGACAAGACGATGGTTCCCGACCCCGTCAAGTCAAAGGTCTTCTTTTCTGCCGTCTAAATTCCTAGTGTCGAGTTAGTTTCAGAACTGATTCAGTCGTCAATTAATCAAACACCCCAATACATTTGATGAGATTTTTCCTATCAGATGTATTGGGGTTTAGTTTTTGATGCTTGCGATCGCGTTAACTCCTGTAACGCTGCTTGCACGATATCTAGATGCTGGTGATTGTATGCGATCGCTTTTTCATAGTCTCCCAAGGCACGGTAAGCCTTTTCCAGATTGTCCAAAGTAAGGGCTTCAGACTATTGATTGCTGATTTGCCGCCAAATGTCCAAAGCTTTTTCGTAAAACTCAATCGTTTGCTTATATTCTTCTAAGGAAAAGAAAACTACGCCCAAATTTCCTAAAACTGTCCCTTCTCCCTGAACAAAGGAATTTTCTTTGCAATTACCAAAGCCTCCTTATAACACATAGCCAAGATTTGTAAGAGAGGCTACTTGTCCCTCAGGATCGCCAGTTTTCTGTGAATCTGCGAGTAAATCCTGATACGTGGGTCTTGCGCCCAGTGATGTTACAACAAAATTCAGGGACTTCTAATAAGAAGAAGTAATCCGTCAGTTAGTTAATCGCATTCCTGAAATGGAGAGGCGACTTTTTGAGGGATGAAGGATGCGATCGCTCTCTTGCCCACGATTCGCCCCTGTTCGTAAAAAAGTAAAGAACTATTACAATTACAGCAATAAGACCAAAATGATATGCCGATGCTGACATCTACTGACTTTAGCGGACTGTTAAATCAACGCTTCTTTGAGAATTTCTTGCCGATTCCAGCAACCAGCCGTTTAGACCTGGGTGAAACGACTCCAGCATTTGAACTGCCGGACATTACTAATGGGGGTAAAGTCAAGTTATCGAATTACAAGGGAAAGCAACCTGTTATCCTTGCCTTCACCCGTATCTTCACCGAAAAGCAATATTGCCCGTTCTGCTTTCCTCACATCAAAGCGCTGAATGAAAACTACGAGCGCTTTACTAGTTTGGGCGTCGAGGTTTTGATGATTACCAGTACCGACGAACAGCAGAGCAAAACGGTTGTCAAAGACCTGGGTTTAAAGATGCCCTTGCTCAGCGACCCCAGTTGTCGGACTTTTCGAGCTTACTGTACGGGTCAAGCTTTGGGTGCGCCTCTGCCAGCCCAATTCGTACTGAATAAACAGGGAATTCTGCGCTATAAACATTTGTTCTCCTTCCTCGACCATAATGCTGAAGTGGAGAAGCTGCTAGAGACGCTCAGCGGATTGTAGATTACTGGAATTAATACTAATAAGTTGCGTTCAAGACCCTACTTTGTCTGAACGCAACTTGGGATGAGTATCAGGGAAGTGGACGAGAAAACCTGCGGAAAAGCGGCACATCGTTAGCCATTGAATTAGCCATCAAGAGAATATTTGACCGTTCTATGGTGGGAAAACTAACGCGATAAATAAAGTCATCCTGCTGCCACATTACGGAAGAAAATTCATAGGATGGCTTTTGCTTTTTTCCTTCTAACAAATATCCTCTAATATCTTTCCTTAAGGTGATGGGGTCGCCTGCTTTTTTATGTTTTTCTAATTCTCGTATCGCATTGAGAGAAGTCTTTCTCTCAACTGAAAAACTTCCGACTAAGCACGGTTGGGGATTACTGTAGCAGGTAAAAAGGCTAACAGTATAAGCTAACGGAGTTTCTGAGGGGAAGACGCGGACAATCAACTCAGAAGGATCTACATCGGTGGGGCCACTGAGGAGAATTTGGGACGGCAAGCGCATAATCAACCCAGGCGGTACGCTGCTTTGAATTGTCTCTAAATGGCGTGTAAATACAGGAGCGGGACGAGCCTGTACGGGTACGTTCTCGGATGCCCTAATTACTACAGTCCCAGCCACCGCCAGGACGACTGACAGAAATAGATTTTTAACCCGCAAGAATTGGTAACGCAAGGATTTGAGAGTTTGTCAAGGGTTTTAAAAAAAGCATAGCAGCTGGAATGTTGCTCAGGGCGATCGCTCGCCCAAAACCAGAAGGCAAATGCCAAAATCCGACCTTAAGGCTGACCAAGAGAACTGCCTTCGCACTTTATGATTTGTAAAGTGAACGTTTGTAAACTATCAGCAGTCTAAATAGACAGGCAGGCACAGAGCTAACCTGTTGCCTTTGCATCTCACCGCTGGACAGCCCCGCCCAAGGCGAGTCCGAACCGTCTCCTGAGTGGAACACCCAAGTGCAACTTAAGCGTATGTCTCCTGATATATCTGCTGCTCAAGCCTCTCGGCAGCAAACGAGTCAAAAATCAACAAGCCAACGGCAAAATCAAAAAATTCCCCTATTTATATTGATATTTGCTGTTTTAGGGATGCCTGGGTTGACCAGTTGTGGCATTCTGCCGAAAGCAGAAGCGGAGGCTCAATCTCCCAGAGGGCAAGAAGGGGGGCAAGGAAAACCTACACCAGTGGATGTGGCGATCGCTCGCAGCGAATCGCTTCAAGAAGATGTAAAATTTATCGGCACGACTCGCCCACTCAGAGAAGTCTCGGTGCAACCCCAAGTGGAAGGACGGCTGCTCTCTCTTAAAGCAGATGTGGGAGATCGGGTGGCGCAGGGTCAAATTGTTGCCCAATTAGATGACACCACCTTGTTGACTAGCGTGAATCAGGCGCAAGCAGAACTCGCAACGCTTCAAGCAGAAGTTGCCCGCGCCCGAACTCAGGTAGCTAATGCCCGGACACAGGTGGAACAGGCAAAAGTTGAATTGCAGCAAACACAGCGGGATGCGGCGCGACTGGCTGGCTTGGCGAGACAGGGTGCGATCGCTCAGCAACAAGCAGAATTAGCTCAAACCGAAGCTCAAACGGCTCAACAAGCTTTGCTCTCTGCTCAGGCACAGGTGAGTACAGAACAGCAAGCAGTCGTAGCGGCTCAAGGCAGAGTCAAGGCGCAACAATCTGTACTGGCTCAAAATCGCGAACGCCAATCTTATTCAGTATTAACTTCCCCCATTAGCGGCGTTGTCGTTGCTAAAGGGTTAGAACCGGGGGATTTAGCGAATCCAGGTAGTGAAATCTTAAAAATTGGAGATTTCAGCCGCGTCACAGTAGTGGTGCCAGTTTCAGAATTGGAATTGTCAAATATCCGGGCTGGACAATCGGTGCGGGTGCAATTAGATGCCTTCAAGAACAGGGAATTTCTTGGACAAGTAGCTCGCATTTCTCCGGCGGCGAATGTAGCGGCTCGTCAAGTGCCGGTAGAAGTCACGATTGCCAACCCCAAGGGTGAGATCGGCAGCGGACTGTTAGCACGGGTCAGCTTTGCCTCAAATGCATCCCAACGGGTAGTGGTGCCGCAAACAGCGCTGCAAGAAGCAGGAGAGAGAGGGAGACAGGCACAAGGAGGACAGACACAAGGGAGGCAGGCACAAGGGGGACAGGCAAGGAGCGAGGGAGAGAGCGCTTCCAACTCCCAAGAAAATGCCAAATCCAACAAAGCGACGGTGTTTGTTGTGACTCGTGAAGGGCAACAGCCAAGAGTGCAGGCTCGATCGGTGACAGTGGGCGATCGCGTAAATGGAAAAGTAGAAATTCTGTCGGGATTAAAGCCAGGAGAGCGATTTGTCAGCCGCGCTGGTAAGCCGCTCAAGGATGGCGAACTTGTCAGCTTAAGTGTTTTATCAGAAACCGCAAAGCCCTAGAGTTTTGAGTTTTGAGCTTTGAATTCTTAATTCAAAACTCACTCATGCACTCAAAATTCCGAATTCACTCAAAATTCAGAACTCAAAATTCAAAATTATTATGTCTGGATTTAGCCTAAGCGCGATCGCCATCCGCCGCCATATCGGCACACTCATGCTCACATTATCTGTGTTGGTGATGGGAGTGTTCTTTCTCTCCCAACTCCAAGTCGATTTGTTGCCATCTATCACTTATCCGCGAATTGGCGTGCGGGTAGAAGCGCCTGGAATTTCCCCCGAAGTGGGAGTTGATGAAATTACCAAGCCGCTAGAAGAAACTCTAAGTACCACACAAGGAGTGGTGCAAGTTTACTCCCAAACCCGCGAAGGGCAGGTGAGTTTAGACTTATTCTTTGAACCGGGAGGCAACATTGACCAAGCGCTCAACGATGCCACTGCTGCCTTTAACCGGGGTCGCAGCAGACTCCCCAGCACCATCGAAGATGCGCGTTTGTTTAAAGTTGACCCCTCCCAGCTACCCGTTTACGAAATGGCGCTGCAATCCTCTTCCCTGGGGGATGCGGATTTGCGGGTATTTGCCGATGAAGAATTATCCCGCGAACTCAGTGTAGTCAATGGTGTCGCCGCCGTCGATGTTGCGGGTGGGGTGGAAGAACAAGTGCGGGTGCAAATTGACCTGAATCGCTTACAGGCGCTGGGGGTGAGTTTGGTAGATGTGTTGAATGCTTTAGGCGATCGCAATCAGGACATCTCTGGGGGTCGCTTGCAAGGCAAAGACTCCCAAACGCTAACCCGTACCGTCGGACGCTTTCAGGATGCACAGGAAATTAGCAATCTCTCCTTTGAAGTTGCTTCCTCAACTCCCAGCCCAGTAGGAGCGCAAAGCCCTGCACTTTTACCACAATCTCGCGTTTATCTAAGAGATTTTGCCGAAGTCATTGATGGTACAGAAGACCAGCGGGTATTTGTCTATCTTAATGGGCAACCAGCGGTAAAACTCAGCATTCAAAAGCAACCAGATGCCAATACTATCGAGGTGGTGGAAGGAGTTAAAAAACGCATCGAAGAACTCCGCCAATCGGGTGTAATTCCCGCAGACATGAAACTGCTACCCACCTTAGATGAGTCAAAATTTATTCGCAACTCCCTGAATGATGTCATCGTTTCTGCCATCTCCGGAGCATTACTTGCAGCCGTAGCAGTTTTATTCTTTTTAGGGTCACTGCGACAAACTTTGATTATTTCCCTGACGATTCCCCTTTGTACTCTGACGGCTATCGTCTTGATGAAGTTTTTTGACTTGTCTTTGAATGTTTTCAGTTTGGGAGGTCTGGCGTTGGGGATTGGTCAGGCGATTGACACCAGCGTCGTGATCATGGAGAACATTGCGGAAAGCATTGGCATGACTCCAGGCACTCGGACAAAGCAACGGTTAAACAAACAAGAGATAATTGATCAGTCGATTGTCAGTTCCCAGGAAGTAGAATCAGCAATGGTTGCTGCTACAGGCGCTAACCTGGTATCTGTAGTGCCATTCTTGCTAATTGGTGGCTTTTTCTCACTACTATTTAATGAATTAATTCTGACGATTTGCTTTGCAGTCGCAGCTTCACTTTTAGTAGCTCTGACCGTTGTACCTGTTCTCACATCTCGGCTATTGGCTATCCGCTGGTCGAGTCGGGTAGGTGAGTTTCAGTTGTTGCGGCAATTTAACCGTTCTTTTGAGGCGGCAACTGGCAGCTATACTCGCACTTTAACGAGGGCGCTGCCTTATCGAATATTGATAATTGCGATTTCGGTTCTGGTTTTGGGAGGCGGTAGCTTGTGGATGGCAGGGCAAATTCCTCAAGAAATTCTGCCTCGTATTAGCACTGGTCAAGCAAATTTATCTGCCCAGTTTCCTCCGGGAACTAGCGTGGAAACTAACCGGAAAGTGATGGCAATGGTTGACGAAATTCTCACAAAACAGCCCGAAACTGACTATGTATTTAGCACAGCCGGAGGTTCTCTTTTCGGCAGTAGCACCAGTGCAAATCCCCTCCGAGGTTCCAGCTCCATCACCCTCAAATCCGGTACAGATGTCGAGAAGTTTGTCGAAAAAGTCACCCAAGAGTTAAATAAACTGAATTTAGCGGGGATTCGTCTGCGGCTCAATCCCGGTCAGGTGCGAGGTATCATCCTAACGAACTCGCCAGTGCGGGGAGCGGATGTTGATATCATCCTCCAAGGAAACGAAGATCGACCGCTGCAACAGGCAGGGCGGCAAGTGGTGCAAGCCTTGGATGAGCAAGTAAAAAGTGCAACGTTTCGACCAGATGCTGACCCTCGGCAACCAGAAGTGCAGATTCGACCGGATTGGGAGCGTGCAGAGGAGTTGGGGTTGACGACGCAAGACATTGGGCAAACGATTCAGACAGCAATCGAGGGTTCTGTACCAACGCAGTTGCAAAGAGGCAATCGCTTAGTAGATGTGCGCGTACAATTCAATGAAGAATCGGTGCAACGCGCTTCGCAATTAGAACAGCTGCCTTTATTTGTCAGTAACAACAGCTTAGTTCGTTTGGGTGATGTCGCTACTGTTTCTGAAGGTCAAGCTCCTGGCGAAGTGCAGCGGATCAACCAGCGACAGGTTTTTATCATTGCTGGGAGTTTGAGCGAAGGAGCAAACCTCAGCGATGCCCTTGCAGAGGTAGATCAAGTATTAGGGAATTTGCAGTTACCTGAAGGTGTGACTGTGCTTCCTAGTTCCGCATCCGAAACCAATCAGCAGTTGCAAAACTCTCTGAAAACTTTGGGGGCGCTATCAGCCTTCTTAGTGTTCGTAGTCATGGCGGTGCAGTATAACTCATTGATTGACCCCCTGGCAATTATTCTGACTTTGCCATTAGCTTTAGCTGGGGGAATTATCGGGCTTTACGTCACTAAAACCGCCATCGGTGCTACTGTTCTAGTCGGTGCCGTTCTGCTGGTGGGAATTGTGGTGAATATCGCTATCATCATGATCGAGCTAGCAAACCAGATTCGGGAACGGGAAGGATGCGATCGCCAAACTGCCATCATTAAAGCTGCTCCCCAACGTCTGCGACCGATTATGATGACTACCATCACGACGGTTTTGGGCTTACTGCCGCTAGCGCTGGGCATCGGCGAAGGCTCGGAATTCCTGCAACCTTTGGGCATCGTCGTCTTTTTTGGGATGTCTATCGCCACCATCCTCGCCCTGTTTATTATTCCCTGTTTGTATGTGCTGCTGCACGAAGTACCCGGAAGCCAGCAGGTACTGAAATGGCAGCGATCGCTATCGAGAAAATTTGCCCGTAAAACTTTTTCGAGCGATCGGAAGTTCTAATTTGTGCTGTCTTTAGCACTCAGAGTTTAGCCCCACCCCTGTCCCTCCCGGTCAACGGGAAGGAGTTCAATATTCCCTCTCCGTCAACGGAGAGGGGTTAGCGGTGAGGTTCCGAGTGTGTAGAGAGTTCGTTTTTTGGCCCAGCATCAATTGCTTCTTTCAATTTTGTGGGCGAACGGGAATTTCAATCCAGAACTCAGTGCCCTTGTCTGGTTGAGAAGAACACTTAAAAACGCCGCCGTGTTTTTCTACCACAATTTGATAGCTGATCGACAGTCCCAAACCTGTGCCTTTACCAACCGGCTTTGTCGTGAAAAAAGGATCGAAGATTTGCGCCTGCACCGCCTCTGGCATACCAGAGCCATTATCAATAATTTGAATCACCACGTTAGCAGGATGAGGAACGAAAGGATGAATAAGTGAATCTGTTTCATGCTTTATCCTTCCTTCTTGCTCCTGTATTTTTTCACCTTTTATTCTTTCTGCTTCCTCCTTCAAAAAGGTGCGGATAGTAATCTGCGCGGGTGAAGTTTTAACGTCTGATGATGTTAGGGCAGTATCTGTGTCACTTGCGTGGTGCAAATAACCAGCAGCTTCTCCCCTTTCCATCGGGTGGTTCGATCGATCCCAGTTGTTTTGCTGCTCCAGCGCGTCAATCGCATTGCTAAGGACATTCATAAACACTTGATTGAGCTGACCGGCATAACACTCAACTAAGGGCAGCTCGCCATAAGCCTTTACAACTTCAATCGTAGGAGTATTACCCTTCCCTTTGAGTCGATGTTGCAAGATTAACAGCGTGCTGTCTAAACCCTCATGGATATCCACCCGTTTCATCTCGGCTTGGTCAAGGCGAGAGAAATTCCGCAGAGACAGCACCAGTTGACGGATTCTGTCGGCTCCCACCTTCATTGACGACAGCATTTTAGGCAGATCATCAGCAATGAATTCCAAATCGATTGCTTCTGCGTGTTTGACAACCTCTCGATCGGGATGGGGATAACGCTCTTGGTATAAATGCAACAGATCGATCAAATCTTTTACGTACTCGCCAACGTGAATGAGATTGCCGTAAATAAAATTAACCGGATTGTTGACTTCGTGAGCCACACCTGCGACTAGCTGTCCCAAACTCGACATTTTTTCTGTCTGAATCAGCTGGGTTTGGGTTTGTTGTAATTCTTGGAGGGCACAAGCGAGTTGTTCTGCTTGATGCTGGGTTTGAGCGAGTAATTCTGCTTGCTGTATTGCAACTCCCAGCTGAACAGCAGTCTGGGTGACGAACTCAATTTCCGAGACATCCCAATGTCTCTTTTGCGAGCATTGATGGATACAGAGCAATCCCCAAAGGATATCCCCTTTTAGCAGTGGCACCACGAGTTGAGCTTGGACTTGAAATTGCTCCAGCAGCTCGATATGGCAATCAGTTAAGCCTGCGTTGTAGATGTCATCAACTACTTGAATCCGACCCTGTTGATAAAGTACAGCATAGTTTTGGGAAAAGTGGCGGTCGTAAACTTTGGTTCCTAAAATCAGCTTTAAAGCTGGTAATACGTCTTCTGAGACAAATTCATCATCCAGCGAGCCAGAGGCGGAATATAAGCGAAATACTGCCACTCGGTCAGCCCCTAGCAGTTGTCGGACTTCAGTGGTCGTTGCTTTGAAGATTGTATTTAGATCGAGGGATTCTCGAATCTTCGTAATTACTCCAAACAATGCTTGCTGTTGTTCGGCAGCTTGTTCTAACTGTTGTGCTTGAGCGGTAGCAGTCGCAGCGGCACTACGGCTTTGTTCGTAGAGTTCGGCTTGCTGAATTGCGATCGCGGCTTCATTTGCCAGCTGTTGCAGCAAATCAATTTCAGCAGTCTTCCATTCCCTAGGAGCTTGGCACTCATGGGCAATTAGTAGCCCCCATAGCTGTTCCCCCATGTTAATCGGGACAACTAAGTTGGCTTGAACCTGAATTTTCAGTAAAAACTCTATATGACAGGGATGTAAATCTGACTCAGCTACGTTATGAATTGCTCGAATCCTTCCTTGCTGGTAAGCAGAGGCGTACTCCTGAGGAAAGCATTCATCTTCGTATATCTCTCCCAGAATTGAGTTCCATCTGCCTGTCACTGCTTCTACAACCACCTCCCCTTGCCAACTTCTGGTGAACTGGTAAATTACCACTCGGTCTGTGCTTAGCAGTTTCCTGACTTCCTGCACAATGCTTTGTAGGATCTTCTCTAAATCCAGAGTGCTGCGAATTTGGTCTGTGACTTGCTTGAGGACTTTGGCAAACTCTAAGGACTGTTCTAGCTGGACAGTTCGCTCTTGAATTTGATGCTCCAGGTTGCTATTGAGAGACTGCACCTGTGTGTACAGGAGATACTGCTCAATCGCCATTGAGAAGTGATGACCCAAGGCTTGAGCGAGTTCAATTTCTCCCGGCGTCCACGCTTGTGCTTGACCTCGTTTCAGTTCCCTCCATGCCTCAAAGGAATTACGAGGTTGCAGTTGTCTCCGATCCGGGTCGAAATTTCCAGCCCACAAAGTTTCCGTATCAATTTCATTACGAAAAATGCACAAGTATCCCAGAAACTGCTGACGATACTGGAGGGGGACAATCAGGATGCCCCGAATTCGAGTCGTGCGGAACGCTGGCGCGATGACTCGCAGATGAGGTTCTTTATAGAGATCCGTCACTGCCTTGATGGGATTGCAGGCAGTGTCTTGTAATTTTAAATATTCCTGCCAAACGGGATGCTCTTCAAGCGGACGATCTTTCCCGATGGCTCCTAGCATCGGTTGATCGCCGCAGGCAAATAGGATTGCTTGACTTGGATTTTCTGCCGCTATGTAAATTCTGCCCCCACAACCTTTAAAGGCTGCAACCGTTTCCGTAAGGGCTTCAGAAAGCTGAATCGTTGGTAGTGCATGGAGCAGGGTGGCGACTCGGTTAATCCGCGCTTCCCGCGTTGCTTGGGCGCAGGCGAGTTCGAGTAAGGTAGATTGAGCGATCGCAATTGAAACTTGATCTGCCACTAACTGGACGATTTGCAGTTCTTGTTCCGAAACCGAACGCGATTCAGCGTGATGAGAGACTAATAAACCCCATAGTTCCGGCTGGGTCTCCTGCGTGCGGGCATCATGATATAGAATCGGCACCACGAGGGAAGATGTGACTCCCATTGCCGTGAGATATTCAATATGGCAGGAATCTACTGGGCGATAGCGAACATCTTCCGCCTTCAAAGCAGTACCTGTCTGGGCGCAATCCAAGGAACTCAGACCAATCAACCCTGAGGAAACATCGACAATTGAGCGCTGGCGAGCTTTCAGAAACATCTCGCGGGCGTGGGGAGGAATGTCATCAGCCGGAAAATTTAGTCCCATCAAAGATGGCAGGCGATTGTTATCAATTGCCTCGGCAATCACTTCTCCACTGCTATCGGCATGAAACCGATAAATCATCACGCGGTCGGTTTCAAGCAATGAGCGAATTTCAGCGACTGTCGATGTCAAAATTTCTGGCAATTCTAGCGATCGCCGAATCCGATTGGTAATTCCGTGTAATAAGCTTGCTTGGTCTATTTCGTGCTGCATTGTTTGCGTATTATCACTTAAGCTCATTCCCTCTATCCACCACTTTTATAAATTCAGGCATGAATGTTTTTGTATATTTCTATTCTGTAACTGAAAAGTCATACTGGGTATTCGTAAAACTATTGATCTTATAAAAGTTTTAAAATTATTGTTAACTTTAATATTTTCAAGAAAAAATAACTTAAAAATGTTGACAGTTTATGTAAGTCGTGCTATTAAAAGTTAAAAATATTTCCCCTAAAAAATCGCTAGTTCAGATTAGCTAAATATATAAATTCGCAAAGGAGTAACGCTACTTTTTTCCTAACCGTTGCCGGATTTCTTGACGGACACTCATCAGGATTTTTCCCAAATGATTTTGTCCAGTTTTTTCTACACCGCAACCCCAGTAATAATCGGTGGGAGAATCCTCCACGATCGGACAATCGCCGGTAGAAAGCAGAATGGATTGAATCTCTAGGTGAGTTAGAAACTTGATTAGCACGGCTTCGCGCATAATTTGGGTTTTCACTTGTTCCCAGTCCGGACGGATGCGGCGGGTGCGATCGCGTCCCAGTGTCGCGGCTTCCATTGGCGTCTTCGCGCTAGCGATCGCTAGGATTAACGCTTCATCCTCGGTGCCAACAAATTTTTGCGCTTGATAATAATGCTCCACCGTCATCCAATCTTGACCCAGCAGATAAATGTTATGAGGAGAAAAGTTGGAAAAACATCCGTAGGGATCTTCAAATTTATAAAAGTAAATCGTCATGTCGAAACTATAAAAGTGCTTGTCCCAGTTCTACCATGCTTGTTGCTGCAAGGGATGCAGTCGAGTAGGCGACTTTCAGCCGCTCGAGTATTCAGCATTATCAAAGTTGAGGATGGTAAGTACCTGTTGCCAACATCCCAACCCAGCTTTGGGTCTGTCTCCCCAATATGGTTCGGTGAAAATTATTGTTTGTTGGGTGGAGAAACGAAATCCAACAAATGCGAACTTTGGTATTTTTCGCCCTAACCAAACCGTATTCAGTGTTTCCCTGGGGCTGGTTGCCTGGTTACAGAACTTTCAGAAAACCTTATCGCTCAACCATTATAGGGGCACAGCATTGCCGTGCCCCTACTTTTTAAATCAACAATCGTGCCCCTACTCCTGGGAGTAAAAACTCTATCCTCTTTTCAGGGAACGGGAGTGTTAAAACTGGTTACTGTTTCCCTAAAGCCTTTAGTCCCTGATCGATCTGGTCAGCTTGCTGAGTTTGACCTTGCTCTTTAAACAAGTCTCTGGCTTTTTTCATCGCTTCGATTGACTCAGACTTCTTACCTTGTTGATTTAGAGCTACCCCTAGACCAAAGTAAGCAGGTGCTGCTTTCGGAGCAATTTCGGTGGTCTTTTTGAGAGCTGCTACTCCCTCATTTAACTTTCCTTGTTTGACCAAGGCAACCCCTAAGAAATAGTGTGCATCTGCACTTTTCGGGTCAATTTCAATTGCCTTCTTGAAAGCCTCAGTCGCTTCGGGTAATTTACTGTCACCTTGGGCACCTAAAGCAACTCCCAAATCATTGTAAGATCTGGCATTTTTCGGGTCAATTTCAATTGACTTTTTGAAGTTAGCAGCTGCTTCAGGTAATTTGCCTTGATTGACCTGAATAAACCCTAAGTCATTATAGGATTTGGCATTTTTCGGGTCAATTTCAATTGCCTTTTTAAAAGTAGCAGATGCTTCTTCCAGTTTCTTTTCTTGAACCTGAACAAATCCTAATTTATGATATAGCTCTATATTTTTCGGACTATTTGCAATTGCCTTTTGAAAAGCATCACTGGCTTCAGGAAATTTCTTTTGGTTGACCAGAATAGTTCCTAACTTATTGTAACTTTCTGCGTCCTTGGGATTAATCTCAACGGCTTTGTTGTAGTCAGCGATCGCTTCGTTTAATTTGCCTTGTTGAGCTAGAGTATTTCCTGAGTCAACATACTTTTTAGCGTCAGCCTCTGATTTTTGACAACCTAGCGTCAGGAAGCTTAAGCATCCCGCTGCTAAAATCATCAGCCCGAACCTGGATAACTTTGCAGTCCTAGAAGACATAACCTAGCAAGTTTCTGGATGAAAGCCCCAATATAACACATGAGGAAATTGCACCACTGACGATTTAAAAGGGGGTTGCACTCTCAAAAATTTAATTTTGTAGAGTGAGGAATACCTACCAAATCTTATCTGGGTGGGCTTTTGCCCACCCAAAAGAAGTCAACCCTTACTAACTAAATGCTCAATCGTTTTACCCACCCATTCCCGGTATCATGCTCTTACTGAGGCGTTTGATAGCACTCTCTGCCACTTCAGAGTAACGACTTTCTCCGCACAGAATCTTGCCCATGCGCTCAGTGGCACCAGGGCGCTTAACACCGACTCGATAAGCAATCTTGGGAACTCTGTAGAACACTCCTGCTAAGCGTTGTGCCCACTGCATATCCGATCCCCATTCTTCGGCGATCGTGCTGGTATATCTTTCCAGAGCATTGCCATCCCCGGAGAGTGATTTGTCAATCGCTTCCGCTGCCTTCAAGCCGCTAAACATTGAGGGACGAATTCCCTCAGCAGTAAACGGATCGACGACACAGGCGGCTTCTCCGGCTAAAACTGCATTTTGCGTATGCAGCCTTTGATTGCCATCCCATAGAGAAAGGGGATGACCATATTGCTTGCTCTGATTGACCTCTACGCCGAAAGATTTGGCGTACTCAGCCAAAATTTTCTTAAAGTCTTGGGGTTCACCGCCGATGAACGTGCCAACGCCGATAGAATATCCGTCTGCTTTAGGAAAGTTCCAAATATAGCCATTTTTGACCATCCCAAATTCAAAATGAATCTTTTGTTGGTTGGTATTTTGGGCAGGTATTTCTGCTTCTAAGGCTCCAGCCAGACGCCGTTTGCGCTCTTTAAAGTCTAACCACTTAGCCATTGGCCCTTTGGCTCCGTCTGCGGCAATCAGATAGCGACCTTCAACGGGTCCATTGGCGGTGTTGACTTGCCAGCGATCGCTCTTAAACTCAATCCCCGTTACTTCAGTGTTGTCTCGCAGTTCTGCGCCTTGTTGCTGCGCCTGCTGCATCAGGAAGTTGTCGAAAACGTCTCGCCTTACCATCCAAATCGGTTGTCCTGTTTCCAGCCCTACTTCCACCGGATCGCCCATTTTCCAGGTGTAGCGGAGTGATTTGAGTTTTAAGGAAATCGCTGGAGAAAAATCAAAATCAAACCACTCTTGTATCGCTGGTGATACTCCACCCCCACACGGTTTGTAACGCGGCATTGCGTCTTTTTCTAAGACTAAAACCGAACGTCCTCCCTTAGCTAGATGATAAGCTGCGGTTCCACCTGCTGGGCCAGCACCGACAATAATGCAGTCAAACATCGTGTTAATTTTTGCTTCTGAACACACTTGCAATTTAAGCTTGTTAAGCGAAGAATTTACATCCTCACGCTTGACACTCACTGGTAATTAAGCTTAATTGCTTTCCCTACCAGCTAGCTATTTGCGTAATTATGCTTATCTCGGTAAAACGTATACAATTTCAGGCTTTCAGGATTTTTAAGATAAATATTATTCGCCTTGATTTAGATTTTCTCTTGACTTCTAGAAGACAAACCGTGTTTTCCAGTACGTAGTCGTTCAGCTTTTTCTTCCAGACAACTAGAGAGCGCGATCGCGATATTTATTCAATTCATCAATTTTACTGAGTGCAAAGTTTATATAAAGCTTATAGGATAGGTTCATGAAAGTTTTATAAAGTCGCTGACCGACTATTTGGTGTTTCTACTATTTTCATAAGGGGAAAAGCGATGTTCTGGGAATTACGCATCCAATACGCCAACGGCAACGAGAAAGTTTTACGCACCTGCAAAAATCGAGAAACAGCCCTGCGGTACATCGATGCGATCTACTCCCAGGGCTATCCTATGCACGTTGCTTTCCTGGTTCGCCCTGCTTTAGATGGACAAGCGCTTCAACCTGCCTAGTATCCGTTTCTAGCCTTTTGTCCTGAGTCCTTAGCTCTAGCGCGATCGCTTTTGACGAGCGACCCATGACGAGTGACTAATGACTTTAAACGGTCGTGATATCTTTTTCTTTCTCGGCTAACAGCTCATCAACCTTGGCAACGTACTTGTCAGTTAGCTTTTGAATTTTTTCCTGCAAGTCTCGCGCTTCATCCTCAGAGATTTCACTATTTTTTTCTTGCTTGCGAATTGAGTCTACGGCGTCGCGGCGGATATTGCGAACAGAAACTCTTCCTTCTTCAGCATACTTGGCAGCGATTTTTGCCAGTTCTTTACGACGCTCGGTCGTTAGGGGTGGAATATTCAATCGAATGACTGAGCCATCATTGCTCGGAGTTAAACCGACATCTGATAAAGAAATCGCTTTTTCGATCAGATTCATGCTGCCGCGGTCAAACGGCTGAATGGTAATCGTACTAGAATCTGGTGTATTAATACTTGCCAGAGATTTTAGAGGGGTTGGGGAACCATAGTATTCCACCGACACCCGGTCGAGGAGAGAGGCGTTTGCCCGTCCCGTCCGAATCGTATTAAAAGACCGTTGAGTTGCCTCAATTGTCTTTTGCATATGATTTTCAACATCAGCTAATTTCACAAGATCCTCCTACAATTGTTCCCACCGCTTCTCCCGTAACGGCGCGGTGGATATTGCCCCGCACCGAGAGGTCGAACACAACGATGGGGATGTTGTTGTCTTTGCACAGGGCGATCGCGGTACTATCCATCACCCGCAGATCGTGAGTGAGGACGTGTCCGTAGGTCAGGCTCTGATAGCGACGCGCCCCTGGGTTGAGATGGGGATCTGAATCATAGATCCCGTCTACTTTGGTTGCTTTAAAAATTACATTCGCATCAATTTCCGCCGCTCGCAAGGCAGCGGTCGTATCAGTGGTGAAGAAGGGGTTTCCCGATCCAGCCCCAAAAATTACGACCCGTCCTTTTTCTAAGTGGCGAATGGCGCGACGCCGGATGTAAGGCTCCGCTACTTCCTGCATGGCGATCGCTGTTTGGACTCGTGTCGGTACTCCGATTTGCTCCAAGGAGTCTTGCAAGGTCATCGCATTCATCACCGTTGCAATCATCCCGATGTAGTCGGCTGTCGCCCGATCCATGCCAGCCGAAGCTGCCTTGACACCGCGAAAGATATTGCCGCCACCGACGACAATTGCCATCTGAATGCCACTTGCCACGACATCTGCGACTTCCTGCGCGATTTCCTGAACCACCATTGGATCGATTCCATAGCCCAGGTTGCCCATTAAAGCTTCACCGCTCAGCTTTAGTAAAACCCGCCGATAAGTTATCCCCATGCCCAGACTATTGTCTCACTCAAAATACCTCCACCATAAGATAACAGTAGAGGAGTAAGTTTTGTGATATTATCCGCAAATTCAGTTACTAAAGTGTGGAGAGCCTTGAGACTGCGTGTTAAGGACGCCAGTTTATCGGGGTGCCTACCGCCTCAGTTGAGGCGGTTGTAATCGCCGTTTTTCCTTGCAGTAAAGAAGCGATCGCATCCCGTAAATAATGCACCTTCACAGCTGCTGGATCTTGGGAATTATCATCAATCCGTCCCCTGTAGCGGAGTATCCCAGAATTATCTAATAAGAAAACCTCTGGCGTTGTCTGTCCCCCAAAGCAACGAGCGACATCCTGTGTGGTATCTCTCAGATAAGGAAAATTTAGACCGTGAGTTGCTACCAAATTTTGCATATTCTCGAAGCTGTCTTCAGGCGACTGAACCGCATCATTGGCGTTGATGCCAATCAGGGTAAATCCCTGGCTTTGGAACTCGCTTTGAATCTGGATTAGCCGACCCATATAGGACTGCACGTATGGGCAATGATTGCACATAAAAACAACGCCCACAGCTCGATACTTTTCTAAATACCGAGCCAGGTGGTGGACTTGATTATCGATTCCCGGTAATTCAAAATCTGGAGCATAACTACCAATAGGAGTGCCGGTCTTTTCCATTACACTCATTTACTTATCCCTGGGTAATTACAACAAAGTACGAGGGGGCTACAGTCGTAAAGAACAAAGCAATTACGGTCTCTATTTGCCTTGGGAGAACGCCTGATAACCGATTAGTTTGTAGACTAATTTTGCAGCAGTAAATTCTGATACTACGGAATCTACAATCGGTGCTAATTCCATGACATCACAACCAATCACTTCGTGATTTTGAAACACTTGCCGCAAAAAAGAGAGTAGGGAGTACCAATTTAATCCACCGGGTTCTGGGGTGCCGACACCAGGTATCAGGGTGGGGTCAATCCCGTCGAGGTCAATGGTGAGGAAAACGCGTCTGGTGGAGATACTTGCGATCGCCCTTTCCATCCAATCCGGTTGCGTCGCAATTTCTCTCGCCCGGAACACCGTCAAATTTTTCTCTTTGATCAAGTCAGCTTCTTCTTTGCAAATGGCACGGATGCCGATTTGTACAGTTGGCAATCCCATTTCCACAATCCGCCGCATCACGCAAGCATGGTTGTGAATCGAGCCTTCGTACTCATAGCGCAAATCGCCGTGAGCATCTATTTGCACGACCGTAAAGGGTTCATCGGGGTAGGCTTTTTGGTATGCCTCTACAAGACCAGTTGTAATGCTGTGTTCGCCACCCAGACCAATCACAAACTTGCCGTCAGCTATCATCTGAGATACCGTTTCGCGGGTAACTTGCAGCATTTCCTCGGATGAAACTGAACGACCGTTGCGGGTGTCTGCAATCGATTTAGCTGTATAAATTCCAATGTCTTTGCCAGTTTCCCAATCTAGCTCCTCATCATAATATTCCACCTGCCCAGAGGCTTCTAGAATCGCATCTGGCCCATTTTCGCAGCCATTTCGATACGTTGTCGTCGCCTCATAAGGAATCGGCAAAATCACCACTCGCGCGGCATCGTAGGTAGAAGCTAAATCAGGACCAAGGAATGGCAGAACAGAAGTAGGAGTTTGCACCGTAGTCATCACCAACTAAATTTCATGAGGGAGTCACCAATCTAGATACTGACATACTCCCCGCTTTGAGTGCTACGCACAGATGAAAAACTAAGGTTTTGAAATTGGAAATTGAAAATTGGAATTCTCCGTGTCACTTTCCGCTTCTTGTGAGAGTCTTCACCTGTGTACCAGGCTTATCTACACTTGGCATCAGAGTTTTTACGGGATTTTCGATTCAGTTGCTCAAAATTATTGGAATTAGTGTTTTCCAGAGTTGAAGAATTGTAAAATTAGGAAAGCTAAGTCTACCCGTGGCGTTGAGAGCGCATTCAAGGTGCGACGGGATAGAAATCAAAGAGATGCGATCGCTATCTATCCCATGACTCCATCTTCCTCCACCACTCCAACTGCACCTACGGCTGCCCATATCGTCACGAAAACTTGGACTTGGCAAGGTTTTCCCATCTGCTACCAGACTCAGGGAACTCAAGGGCCAGCGGTTGTTCTGGTACATGGATTTGGGGCATCTTGGGGACACTGGCGCAAAAACATTCCAGTTCTGGCTCAAAATTGCCGTGTCTATGCCATTGACTTAATTGGCTTTGGTGGTTCCGCGAAACCCACGCCAGGGGGCAAGATTTCCTACACCTTTGAAACTTGGGGACAGCAACTCGCTGATTTTTGCCGCGAGGTGGTAGGAAGCCCCGTTTTTTTAGTCGGAAATTCCATTGGCTGTATTGTGGCAATGCAAGCAGCAGTCGATCATCCAGATATTGTCTTGGGAACTGCCCTCATTAACTGTTCTCTGCGGCTGCTGCACGACCGCAAACGCGCCCAGCTGCCCTGGTATCGCAGTTTTGGCGCACCCATCGTTCAACGACTGCTGGCAGTCAAGTGGATTGGCAAATTCTTCTTTAGCCAACTTGCCAAGCCGAAGGTGGTACGGAAGGTTCTCCTGCAAGCCTACAAGCATCCAGAAGCGGTAACAGATGAACTGGTAGATATGCTCATGGCACCCGCTTTTGATGAGGGGGCTGTGGACGTTTTTGTCGCCTTTACCCGCTATTCTCAAGGGCCGCTGCCGGAAGACCTGCTGCCCCTTTTGCCCTGCCCGACCATCATTCTCTGGGGAACGGAAGATCCTTGGGAACCGATAGAACTGGGGCGAGAGTTTGCCAATTACCCCAAAATTGAGAAGTTTATTCCCATCGAAGGTGTCGGGCATTGTCCCCAGGATGAAGCGCCTGAGTTAGTTAACCCAATTTTGCAGGATTGGATATTGCAGCATTCAGCCACATTAGCCACAGAATTGACTTCTCTTAAGGAGACTTGACAGAGAAATACCAGCGATATGATTTCGTTTTGCCATCTAGAGTCCGAAAACGAACTTCAGCGTGATGAGTCCCTGACTCAGAGAAATTGGGAGTGTAACCTATTTCGAGGTGGCTAATAGGCCAGTCGCGGGTGTTGCCAATCCGAGACTGGCTTGTAACATCTACCCCATCAACAAACAACTGCACCGATCTAGGATCGGCCTGTTCCCCTAATTTAAAGCTCAATGCAGCGGCGACATACTGTACATAAGTCTGTGTTGACTCTTCGGGGGGAAACACCTGCAACAGCTGGGCAGGTCGAGGCGCTGAAGATGCCATCAACAGAAGACTCAATAAGGTTCCTGAAAGCTGATTCATCAGAAAACTACCTGGAACGACACAAGTCGAGGATGGCACAAAACTCTAAAAGTAGCCTTGTAAAAAGGGGCTGAAAAATTTACCGACCCGCAGACTCTAGAATCATCTGAAAATACTTAGAAGTGCTGGAATTCTGGCATCAGTGCTGCACCTTTATCAACTTAATAGTGCGCCCATATTTTTCGCAATGGACATCCCAGTGTTTGCTCTAGCAAGTGAAGCTGGCTCTTGTCAAGGTCAGTGTTAGGGTGGCGTGCTTCTAAGATAAAACGAGCGAAACCAGCGGGACACTCATACCGCAAGTCATTTAACGAACAGACAATACCGCAACAAGGCACGATAACCATCAGATCGTTGAATCTTGTGCCGTATACGGTGTCCATAGCTTGTTGCCACCAGAGAGTTTCCAGGTGGGATAAACAGACAGGACATAAGATTTGTTCCAAGTTGCTGCCTGGGTCAACAAATTCCACGTCATCTGTGACTCTGAGATACACCCGATCTGCTTGCGGGACAAAAGACTTGAGCAATTGCAAGGTCATTTGTTGCGCTGCGGTATTGGGTACAAGCTGTGGAGCCGTTGGAATCAATCTCAGGAAGTCAACAGACATCTAAGCGATCGCCCTCGGCACTTCTAAGCAGCCACTAATATAGCAACCGCCAAGATAGTTAGGACGTAGAGTAGAGATCACCTGTTGTCCTGAAGTTATTCAAGCTGCTCATGGCAAACCCCTATAGTTATGACCTGCGTCAGAAGGTGATCCAAGCGATCGAGTTAGACGGCATGAAGAAAAGTGAAGCCGCACAG